>NZ_BAABEP010000023.1:53049-96587 GCF_039540215.1 Streptomyces tremellae | reverse complement strand
TTGCCACCCCCTCCACCCGAACCGCCCTTCGCGCCCGGCAGATCGATCACGGGCTCCTTGAGTGCCTCGGCCTGCGCGTGCGCGGCCATGGCGATGTCACCCTTCACATACTCGTTGGTCGCGTCCTGTGCGCCCTTGATCGAGTTGCCGGTGCGGGTGGCGATGTAGGCGAGGCGCTGCTCGTTGGACTGGATGAACTGGCCGAGCGCCGCCGCGACCAGGCCCTCGGCCCCGGGCGACGGCGGCCCGTACTGGCCGGGCTTGAGTACCGCGTGCCCGTCCTCGTAGTCACCCGCGGCGATCGTGCCCGCGGCCGCGGCGGCGCTGGTCAGGCCGCTCTCCAGCTTCGTGGACGCGTCGCCCAGCCCCTGGGCCGCTTTCACGACCTTGTTGAGCACGCCCTGGACCCCCGAGGGCGTGATGTCCCACCCGGTCATGGCCGTTCATCCCCCTGATGTGCGTACCGCCGTGCCTGCCGTGTCGCTGTCGCGGACGACGTGCGGCGCCGCGCGCCGCTCTGCCGCCGTACCGCCGCGTCGCCGTGCCGGCGCGCGCGTCGGATCAACCGATGTTGTCGACGGCTGACTTGGCGCGGGTCAGCGTCGACTGCGCGGTGTCGTCGTTCTGTTCGAGCGTGCCGCGGACGAGGCGGATGATGTCCCGCACCTCGTTCGCCGCGCGGTTCCAGCGCACTTCCTTGCCGTGGTACTCGTCCGAGACGCCGTCGGCGGTGAAGTCGGCCATCGCGGCCTTCACCGCGCGGTCCCGCTCGCCCAGCACCTGTTCGAGGCGGCCGATGACCCCCTGGAGTGTCCCCTGTACCTCGCTCGACACACCCGTGTCGTACGACTTGCGATCCGCCGTCGCCATCGTCAGTCCCCGTTCTGTGTTCTGCCGCGTCGTGGTGCCGGGTCAGCGGGCGCCGAAGCGCGCCGCGTCGAAGTTGGCCGCGCTCATGTTGCGGTGGGCGTTGGACTCCTGCTCCTGGTCGCCGCTGGTGAAGGAGCCGTCCATGCCGGACTGGCCGCCCAGGATCGCGCGCAGGGAGCCGTTGAGGTCGCTGGTGATCGAGTCCGCGCGGCTCTTGAAGGAGTCGAACGCGGTCTTGCCCGCGCCGTTGAACCTGCCTTCGAGCGGGTCGGCCGCCGCGATCAGCTGCTTGATCAGCGAGCCCAGGTCGTCGCTCGACCCGGAGGTGTTCTTGACCAGGTCGGACAGTGTCGTACTTCCCATGTCGAACTTCATGTGTCCCCGTTCCCCGTTGTCCGCGTCGCCGCGGGTTCCCGTCCGTGTCCCCGTGCCCGCCGTGCGCCGGTTCGCGCCACCGCGCACGCGTACGACCCTCACGGTAGGACGGAGGGTGTCCGTGCCGCAACGGACCGCGTGTCCCGGTCCTGTGACACCGCGCCGCGCGCCTGTGCCCGCGCCCCTCACGGCGTGCGCCCGGTGCGCGGCGTGCCCGCCCGCGCACGCTGGCGCGGGGGTGTTTTCGCAGGTGGGCGCCGTGTGAGCGGATGCGACCCGGGAAGCGCCCAGACGGCCGTACGAGCCGTGATCCGTCCCGGCGGGACCTTGGGGAGCAAACAGCGTCAAAGGCCGTGGAACGGCATGAACCGGGGGTCGCCGATGTCTAGCATCGATCGTCGGTGGCGCCGCGTGCGAAGGGCGGGCGGAGCCGTAAGGGCCGGTGCGGGAGGGGGAGTCGGTGAACGCAACCGTGGGGGAGGGGCCCGAAGGGCTGCTGTGGTCCCTCTTCACGCCCGAGGGCAGGGAGGACCCGCATCCGGCGCTCGCGGAGCTGCGCCGTACGGCGCCCGTCCACTTCGACGCGGGACTCGGCACGTACTTCCTGACCCGGTACGCCGACTGCCAGGCGGTACTGACCGGTTCGGCGTTCGCGGCGCCCGACCTGGAGTGGTGCGCGCGTGAGGTGCCGGAGTGGCGCGACCATCCGGCGGCGGAGTTCTTCTACACCTCGATGCTGCGCAGCGACGGCGCGGCCCACGCACGCCTGCGGCGCCTGGTCGGGGGCGCGTTCGGGCCGCGCGGGGTGGCCGCGCTGCGGTCCGCCGTACGGGAGTTCGCGGCCGACACGCTCGACGCGTTCGAGAAGGCCGCGGCGGGCGGCGCGGCCGACTTCCAGGCGCTGGTGGGGTATCCACTGCCGATCGCGGTGGTGAGCCGGCTGATCGGGGTGGATCCGGAAGACGGCCGGCTGCTCCAGCGGCTCGGCGCGGACGCGGGCCGTCTGCTCGAACCGGTACGGAGCGAGGACGACTGGCGGCGCGCCGACGCCGCCGTGACCGCTCTGCGCGAGCTGTTCGCCGACCTGCTCGCGCGGCGAGCCCGCGAGCCCGCGGACGACCTCGCCTCCGCCCTGCTCGCCGCGTGCGGCGGAGGCGGCCGTGGCGGCGGAGGCGGCGGTGCCGGTGGCGGGGGCGGTGCCGGCGGGGCGCGCGAACTCGTCGACACGCTCGTCCTGGTGCTGGTCGCCGGGTTCGAGACCACCGCGAGCCTCCTCGGCCTCGCCGTGCACGCCCTCCTTACCCACCGTGACCAGTGGGACCTGCTCCGGGCCGACCCCGGGCTCGCGGCCGGCG
The DNA here is from genome assembly GCF_039540215.1 of Streptomyces tremellae. Taxonomy (NCBI): domain Bacteria; kingdom Bacillati; phylum Actinomycetota; class Actinomycetes; order Kitasatosporales; family Streptomycetaceae; genus Streptomyces; species Streptomyces tremellae. The sequence continues at coordinate 93,987 of NZ_BAABEP010000023.1, read as the reverse complement.
CGGTGGAGGAGACGCTGCGCTGGGACGCCCCGGTGCGCATGACGGAGCGCGTCGCGCAGCGGCCCTTCGCCGTGGGCGGTACGACGGTCCCGGCGGGCGCCAACGTCACCGCCGTCCTCGCCGCGGCCAACCGCGATCCGGAGCGCCACCGGGACCCGGACGCCTTCCTGATCGGGCGGGAGGGCACCCGCGTGCTCAGCTTCGGCGCGGGCCCGCACTTCTGCCTCGGCGCCGCGCTGGCCAGGGCCGAGGCCGCCGAGGTGCTCGGGCAGTTGGCCGCGCGCCTGCCCCGGCTGCGCCTCGTGGGGCCCGCGGTGCGGCGCGACTCCCTCAGCCTCCGCGCGTTCGACCGCCTGCCGCTCGCGGTCGCGGAGGCCGGCTGACCCGGCGGCGGGACCTCCCGCGTCCCGCCGTACGACCCGGGTCCCCGCCCCGGTACCCGCCCACCCCGGCCCCACCATTCCGCGTCCCGAGAGGCGTCGACCGTGACCGTGCACCTGTCCTTCCTCGAAGTCGAACGTGCCACTGCCGAGGCCCTGTTGCCGGGGCTCGACGCCGAACTCGCCGCGCACCCGCTGGACGTGCTGGAGCGCGCCCCGAGCCCGGCCATCGCGGCCTTCCGCGCCGCCGGCGGGCCCGCTCTGCTGGTGCCCGAGGCCAACGCGGGTCTCGGCGCCTCCCCGCTGGCGGCCGTGCGGGTGCAGCGCGCCGTGGGCGCACGCTGCCCCTCGCTCGCGGTGGCGACGACGATGCACCACTTCTCCGTGGCGGGCCTCACGCAGACCGCCGCGCACGGGACGGGCGGCGAGGGCCTGCTGCTCGAAGCGATCGCCGGTGAGCGGCTGCTGCTCGCCTCGGGCTTCGCGGAGGGCAACACCGGCCAGAACATCCTCCAGCCGCACATCACCGCGCAGCGCCGCGCGGACGGCCGTATCGTCCTCAACGGCAGCAAGATGCCGTGCAGCCTGTCGCGCTCCATGGACCTGCTGACCGCGTCGGTGGCACTCGCGGACGACGACGGCGTGCAGCGGCTGGCGATCGCGGTCGTCCCGGCGGACTCCCCGGGGCTCGGTGTGCGGCCGTTCTGGCACACTCCGCTGCTCGCGGGGGCCGAGAGCGACGAGGTCGTCCTCACCGACGTCGTACTCGACCCGCAGATGGTGGTCACGACGGAGGTCACCGCCGACGCGGTGCCCGACGCGCTGAACCTCGCGGGCTTCCTCTGGTTCGAACTGCTGCTGACCGCCGGATACATCGGCGTCGCGAGCGCCCTCGTCGAGCGGGTGCTGCGCAAGCCGGGCGGGTGCGGCGACCCGACGCCGTTCCTCACCGACATCGAGGCCGCGGCGCTCGCCGTCGAGTCGGTGGCGCACGCCATGGGCGCGCTCGACCCGGCGGAGTGGACGGACGCCCTGCTGGTCAAGGCGCTGTGCGCGCGGTACGCGGCGCAGGACGCGATCGCCCGCACCACGGCGGCCTGCCTGGTGGCGCTGGGCGGCATGGCGTTCATCGGCAGCCCGGACGCCTGCTACCTGGCGTCGGCAGCGGGCGGCCTGGCCTACCACCCGCCCGCGCGCTCCCGGATGGGCGGCCCGCTGCGGGAGTTCCTCGACGGCGCCCCGCTGCGGATCGGCTGAGGCGGCGGGGGAGGGGACGGGCCATGGGGAGAAGGGGGCACGGGATGGCCGCGGACGGCGGCGCGGGGCGGGCGGCACGCGTCGAGATCGTGCGGAGCGTGGACGCGCTGCCCGCGGGGGTGTGGGAGCGGCTCGCGCCGCCGGACGACCCGATGTGGGCGCGCGGCGTGTTCGCGGCGATGGAGCGCGGCCGCATCGGGCCGGACGGGTACGCGTATCTGCTGCTGCGGCGCCGCGGGCAGGTGGCCGCGCTGCTGCCGCTGTGCCTGTTCCCCGGGCTCCGGCTCGACGACGTGGTGGGGCCCCGGGAGCGGCGGGCGCTCGCGCCGGTGCGGCGGTGGGCACCTCGGCTGCTGCGGGTGCCGATGCTGTTCTGCGGCCATCTGCTGGGCCAGGGGCACCTGTTGGGCGACGGGCCCCTCACCGAACCGGAGGCGCGTCAACTGGTGGGCGCGGTGGGTGCGTTCGCCCGGCGGGAGCGGCTCGGCACGGTGGTCTTCAAGGACTTCGCGCCGGGCGCGTACGGGCCGCTGCGGCGGGCTCTCGCCGACGCGGGCTACTGCACGGTGCCGAGCCTGCCGGACACCGAACTCGCCCTCGGGTACGAGTCGTTCGACGCGTACGTCGCCGCGCTCCCGGCGCGGCCCCGGCGCAACGCCCGCAGCAACCTGCGCAGGTACGCGGCGCGGGGCCTGCGCGGCGAGACCGTCAAGGACTGGGCGCCGCTCGTCCCGGCCATGCTCGGCCTGTACGGGCAGGTGATGGCGCGCGCCGACCAGACGCTCGACGTGCTCGACGCCGGTTTCCTGACGGCGCTGGCCGAGGGCGCTGAGCGCGAGGCGCCCGCGCCCGACAGCGCGGTCGTCGCGTGCTTCGACGGCGACCGGCTCGTCGCCTTCCTGCTCTGCCTGTTCGCGGGCGACGGCGCCGTGGGCGCCCGCATCGGCCTGGACTACGCCCTCGCCCACGACGCCCGCCTGTACCACGCCGTGCACTACGCGGCGATCCGGCTGGCGCTCGAACGGGGCTGCCGCCGCATCCGGTTCGCGCAGACCGCGTACGTACCCAAGCTGGAGCTCGGGTGCGTGCCGGTGGAGCAGACGTACGCGCTCACGCATGTGCGGCCCGTGCGGCGGGCGCTGCTGCGGCTGCTGCTGCCGCCCGCGCTGGCCCGCGCCCGCGCCGACGCCCTGCGCGGCGCGCACCGTGCCCACCTCGCACCACCGCAAGTCCGACCGCCCCGGCCGGGCCGGGGAGACAGGAGAGCCGCATGCCCCGAGTAGAGGTGGACCTGCCCATCGCCGTGCCGCCCGAGGCCGCCTGGGCGGCCGTGGTGGACGTCGAGGGCTATCCGGACTGCATGGAGAACGTCGAGTCGGTGGCGGTGACCGAGCGGCCCGACGAGGCGCACCGCACCACCGCCTGGTCGGTGCGGCTCAAGGGCTCCGTCCTGCGTTGGACGGAGGACGAGGTGATCGACCACACCGCGCGCCGCTTCGACTTCCGGCAGGTCAGCGGCGACCTGGGCGCGTTCGCCGGGCACTGGGGCGTACGGCCCGCGGTGGGCGGGCACAGCACCGTGTCGCTGCACGTGGACTTCGACATCGGCATCCCGCTCCTCGCTGACCTGCTCAACCCGGTCGCGTCGGACGCGCTGCGGGAGAACGCGGCGCAGATGCTGGGCGCGCTGGAGCGCCGCCTCACCGCGGGCGGCCCTGCGACGCGCCGCCGCACCGCGGACGGACCCGCGGAGGTGTCCGCGCCATGAGCCGGACGCCCCGACCCCAGCCCGGCCGGGCCCTGGCGACGGGCCCGCAACCGCCGCCCGACCGCGCCACCGCGACCGGCCCGCAACCGCCGTCCTGCGATGACCCGTTCGACCTGATCCGGCGGCACTTCTCGCCGAAGCTCGCGCTGGCCGGCTCGTTCGCGGGCCGGGGTGCCACCGAGGCGGCCGCCTCGGGTGCCCGCGTGACCCTGTCCGACGGGCGCACCGCCCTGGACTTCGGTTCCTACGCGGTGGCGCTGCTCGGCCACCGGCACCCCGCGGTGCTGGCCGCGGTGCGCGCGCAGCTCGACGTGCTGCCCGCCTCGACCCGCAGCCTCGCCAATCCGGTCGCCGCGCGGGCCGCGGCCCGCCTCGCCGGCTACCTCGGCGCCGACTCGGCCCAACGCCCGCTGCCGAAGGTGTACTTCGGGCTGAACGGCGCCGACGCCGTCGAGGTCGCGGTCAAGCTGGCGCGCCTCGCGACCGGCCGGGGCCGGGTGCTCGCGGTGCGCGGCGGCTTCCACGGCAAGTCGCTCGGCGCGCTCGCGCTCACCCACAGCCCGCTCTACCGGGCCGGGCTGCTCGGCACGGAGGCGGACGTGGTGCACGTGGCGGCCGACGACGCGGAGGCCGTACGGCGCGAGGCGGCGCGCGGCCCCGGCCTCGCGGCGGTCGTCTTCGAGCCGGTGCAGGGCGAGAACGGCGCCGCCGTGCTGGACCCCGCTGTGCTGCGCCGCTGGTGCGAGGACGCGCACGCGCACGGCGCGTTCGCGGTCGCCGACGAGATCCAGTGCGGGCTGCGGCGGTGCGGGGAGCGGTCGGTGGCGCTCGCCGCCGGGCTGCCCGTGGACGCGGTGCTGGTTGGCAAGCCGCTGGGCGGCGGCGTCGTGCCGCTCTCGGCCGTGGTGTGCGCCGAGGAGCTGTACGCGCCGCTCGCGGCGGACCCGTTCCTGCACTCCGCGACGTTCGGCGGGCACCCGCTGAGCTGCGCCGCGCTCGGCCCCGCGCTCACCGCCATCGAGGAACTCGCCGACCACGGGCGGGTGTTGGCGAACCTGCTGGACCGGGCCCTGCGGGAGCTAGCCGCCCGGCACGCGGGCCTCGTCGGCGCGGTGCGCGGCTGCGGCCTGCTGCGCGGCCTGGACTTCACCGGCGCGCGGGCGGCCGGGTCCGTCGTCGTCGGACTCGCGGGCGCCGGACTGCTGGTGTCGCCGTGCCTCGGCAGGCCCACGACCGTACGGCTGCTGCCGCCGCTGGTCAGCACCGAGGCCGACATCGCGGAGGCGGCCGAGATCCTCGACGCGGCCCTGACCGCCGCCACCCCCGCCGCGCCTGAGCGGACCGCGCCCGCCGCGCCCCGGCGGACCGCGCCGGCCCCGCGCCCGCGGCTCTGACAGCCGTCCCCGCCCGCGGCACGTACCCGTGCCCCACACCACCAGGAGCGACCATGGAGGACTCGATGAAGTCCATGAAGGATCCCGCGCGAAACCCGCGCCGCGAGCGCCTCGCGCTGCTCGTGCGCACGGCCGTCTCGGACGTGCTCGGCATCGAGCCGGAGGACGTCGACGACACGACCAGCCTGCTGAACGACTACCACATCGACAGCCTGGAGCTGATGGAGGTCGGCGCGCGGCTCGAAAAGGCCCTCGCGACGAAGATCGCCGTGTCCGACCTGACCTCGGCACGCACGGTGGGGGAGGCCATCGACCTGCTCGGGGCCCGTCTGGCTCCGGCCGCGTGAGCGGGGACGCCGGAGCGCGCCCCGACCGGGCGCGGGTCGCCGTCACCGGCCTCGGGGTGAAGTGCCCCGCGGGTACCGGTGTCGAGGAGGTGTATGCGGCCGTGCTCGCGGCGCGCTCCACCGCGGTGCTCGTGCCGGACCTCGCGGAGGCCGGTCTCTCGGCCCGTATCGCCTGCCTCGTACCGGAGTTCGACCTCGCGCCGTATCTGCCGCGGCGGGAGCTGCGGCAGGCCGACCGGGCCACGCGGCTGCTGCTGTGCGCGGCCGTGGACGCCGTCGAGGACGCGGGCCGCGCGGCGCTCGGCGCGCTGCCCGCCGCCCGGGTCGGCGTGCAGGTCGGCACCGGTATCGGGGGGCTGCCGACGATGGAGGACAACACCGTCGGCCACCACGCGGAACCGATGGCGATGCCCGTGCACACCGTGCCGAGGACGATGTCGAACGCGGCCGCGTGCCGGGTCGCGATGCGCTACGGCTTCCGCGGCGCCTGCACCACGTACGCGACCTCCTGCGCGAGCGGCACGACCGCGATCGGCGAGGCGGCCCGCCGCATCCGGCACGGGGAGCTTGACGCGGCCGTCGCGGGCGGCGTCGACGCGGCCGTCTCCCGCGTCGTCATGGGCGGCTTCGCGAAGATGCGGGCGCTGTCCGTGCGCAACGACGCGCCGGAGCGCGCGTCGCGGCCCTTCGACGCGGAGCGCGACGGCTTCGTGATGGGCGAGGGGGCCGCGGCGCTGGTGCTCGAACGCTGGGACCTGGCGGTGGCGCGGGGCGCGCGGATCCACGGCGAGGTCGCCGGGTACGCGGCGAACTGCGACGCCTTCCACATCGTCGCGCCGCACGAGGACGGCGCGGTGGCGGCGGAGTGCATGCGCGGCGCGCTCGCCGACGCGGGCCTCGCGCCCGGCGACGTCGGGCACGTCAGCGCGCACGGTACGTCCACCGTCCTCAACGACCGCGCGGAGGCGCGCGCCGTCGCCCGCTGCTTTCCTGCCGGGCCGCCGCCGCTGACGGCGGTCAAGGGTGTCACCGGGCACCTGATCGGCGGCTCGGGCGCGCTCGAAGCGGTGCTCGGGCTGCTGTGCGCGGCGCGCGGGACGGTGCCGCGGGTCGCGAACACCCGCGCCGCGCCGGACGGGGACCAGGTGGACGTGGTGACCGGCGCGGCGCGGCGGATCGCGCCGGGGCTGCCGGTGCTGTCGAACTCGTTCGGCTTCGGCGGGCAGAACGCGTGCGTGGTGCTGGTGCCGGGCCCCGGCGCCGCGGCCGGGAGCGGGTGAAGGGGGTGCGGATCCTCGTGACGGGCGCGACGGGCGTCGTCGGCACGGAGGTCGTGGGCCTGCTGCGGGCGCAGGCGGCCGCCGGGGCCGCGGCGGTCACGGCCGTCGCGCGGCGCGCCGCGGGGACCGCGCCCGTGACGCGCTGGGCGATCGGCGGGGAGCCGCCGCCCGGGGCGCTCGCGGGCCCCTGGGACGTGATCGTGCACTGCGCGGCGTCGACCCGCTGGACGCTGGGCCGCGCGGAGGCGGAGGAGGCGAACGTGGCGCCGCTGCGCGCCGTGCTCGCGCTCGCGGACCGTGCCACGCACGTCGTGCACGTGTCGACGGCGTACGTGGGCGGGGTGCGGGCGCCGGAGGACCTGCGGGGCGCCGAGTTCGAGGGGTTCCGCAACGGCTACGAGTGGTCGAAGGCGGTGTGCGAGCGCGTGGTGCGGGAGACGCACGCGGGGCCGCTGACGATCGTGCGGCCACCGCTGGTCGTGGGGCGCAGGGGCAGCGGCGAGATCGCCCGTTTCTCCGGCCCTTACACGGTCCTCCAGGCGCTGGTGTCGGGCACGGCCGCGGTGATCGTGGGAGACCCGGAGGGGTATGCGGAGATCGGCCCGGTCGACCAGGTCGCCGAGGTGGTGGCGCGGGCCGCGCTGGGGGAGCCGCCGGGCGAGCCCGTGGTGCGGGTGATCGCGGGCGGCGCCGGCAGCCTGCGGCTGTCCTCGCTGGTGGGGATCGCGTGCGGGACCCTGAACGAGATCAGGCGCGCGCACGGCGCCGCGCCGATCGAGCAGCCGCCGTTCGTGCCGGTCGAGGCGTGGAACCGGTTCTTCCTGCCGCTGGCCGAGCAGTACCTGTCGCCGTTCCAGCGGCAGGCGGTGAGGCTGCTCGCGATGTTCCAGAGCTACACGAGCATGGCCGCGCCGTTCGAGCCCACCGACCGGGTGCGCGACCCTGGCGCGGTGTTCGAGGCGGCCGTGCGGTACTGGGCGGCCCGCAGGCCCCGGCTCGCGCTGGCCGCGCCCGACCCGTGGACGCTGCTGACGCGGTAGGGGCGGTACCGGGTGCGCGGCGGTCGCACCCGGTACGCGTCAGGCGCTGACCGGCTCCTTCGGCGGGGCGAGCGCCGCCCCGACCTGCTTGGTCCTCGGCCCGAAGACGGCCAGCACGACGGAGCCGAGCAGCCAGGTGCCGGCGATGAAGAGGAACACGCTCCGGTAGCCGGAGCCGTTGTAGAGGCCCGCGATGATCAGCGGCCCCGCCGCGTTGGAGAGCCGGCCGAGGCCGTACGAGACGCCGGTGCCGAGCGACCTGCCGTGCGTGTCGAACAGCTCAGGCGAGTACGCGTACCCGAGCGCCGTGTAGCCGCGCTCGAAGAGGTTCACCAGGAAGCCGAAGACGACGATCAGGACCGGGTTGAACGTCAGCCCGTACAGCAGGCCGCACACGGCGATGATCGCGCCGAAGGCCACCAGGCACCACTTGCGCTCGAACCGGTCCGTGACGAGGGCCGCGATGTACGAGCCGAGCGGCGCGCCGACCGTGCTGAGCGCCACGTAGAACACGGACTTCTCGACGCTGAAGCCCTCTTTCGCCAGCAGCGTCGGGGCCCAGCTGGAATAGCCGAAGAAGCCGATGGTCTGGGTGACCCAGAGCACGATCAGCAGCAGCGTCGGCAGGAGGTACTTCTTCTGGAGCAGGATGCGCAGCGGCGCCTTCTGCAGGACCGGCGGGTCCGTGGGCGGCGCGGGCTCGGGGAGCGGGCCCTTTTCCGCGGCGATCTCCGTTTCGAGTTCCGTGAGGATCGCGTCGGCCTTGGCGTGCTCGCCCCTCGCCTCGTACCAGCGGGGGGATTCCCTCAGGTGCCGGGCGAAGAAGAGGTAGACGATGCCGAGCGCGCCCCACAGGTACACCAGGCGCCACGACCAGTCGTTGACCGGGACGACGGCGCTCGCGACGAAATTGGTGACGGGGGTGCCGCAGATGCCGATGACGATCGCGTACGCCTGGAACTTGCCGCGCAGCGCGGAGGGGAAGAGTTCGCTGACGTAGATCACGGCGACGACGGTCATGGCGGAAAGGCCCGCCGAGGTCAGGACCCGGAAGACGCCGAGGGAGACGACGTCCCAGGAGAACACCGAGGCCAGCGAGAAGACGCTGAAGAACACGGTGGTGATGTTGAGCGCGGTCCTGCGGCCGAACCTGTCGGCCATCCAGCTCGCGACGACGGACCCGAGGAACATGCCGACGAACGACAGCGAGGTGACGTACGCCACCTGGTTCACGGTGACGCCCCACAGCTTGATCAGCCGGGGTGCGGTCACCGCGAAGCTGTTGATGTCCGCGAATTCGAAGAAGTAGGCGAAGGCGACCGCGACCAGGGTTGTCTTGTGGAATCTGGCGATGGGTAGCCGGTCGAGCCGGTTCTTCGCATTGGAGTGCAGCACGGGGAGCCCCTGTTTCGGTGTGGGTGCGGAAGGGGCTCAGGCGTTTTCGCCGGGCCAGTAGAGCCGCATCGGATTGTCCACGAGCAGCTTCTGTCGCAGTGCGGAGGTTACGGCCACCCCGGGCACGTAGTCGACAAGCAGCCCGTCGTCCGGCATGTGGTCCGTGAGGTTCGGGTGCGGCCAGTCCGTGCCCCAGAGTACGGAATCCGGGAATTCCTCGACGACCTTCCTCCCGAAGGGCACCACGTCCGCGTAGGGCTCGCGCTCCCCGTCGAGTGCGGGGCGGCCGGTGGCGGTGAGCCGCTCGGGGCAGGTCACCTTGACCCATACGTCGCCGCGCTCCACGAACCGCAGGAACCGCGCGAACCCGGGCCCGCCCACCGGCTTCGTCACGTCGGGGCGGCCCATGTGGTCCACGACGAGCGGGGTGGGCAGCGCGGTGAAGAACGATTCGAGGTCCGCGAGGTCCTCGCTCTCGAAGTAGATGACCACGTGCCAGCCGAGCGGCGCGATGCGCTCGGCGATCGCCGCGAGGTCCTCCCTGGGTGCCGCGTTGACCAGGCGTTTCAGGAAGTTGAACCGCACCCCGCGCACGCCGGCCGCGTCCAGCTCCGCCAACTCGGCGTCGGTGATGTCGGGCCGTACGGTCGCGATGCCGCGCGCCCGGCCGCCGGATGCCCGTACGGCGTCGACCATGGCGCTGTTGTCGGCGCCGTGGCAGGTGGCCTGCACGATGACGTTGCGGCTGACGCCGAGGTGGTCGCGGAGGGCGAACAGCTCGTCCTTGCCCGCGTCGCACGGGGTGTACTTGCGCTCCGGCGCGTACGGGAACTCGGCCCCGGGCCCGAAGACGTGGCAGTGCGCGTCGACGGTGCCCTCGGGCAGCGTGAACCGGGGCTTGGACGGGTCCTGGTACCAGTCGAGCCAGCCGGGCGTCTTCGTGAAGGGGCCGCTCATGCCTGTGCCCCCTGTCCGCCGCCGACGTAGCGCAGGCCGGCCGCGCGCAGGGGCTCGCGCATGCCGTACATGTCGAGGCCGAGCTCGCCCGCGGCGAACCGCCGCCGCTTGCCCTCTTCGTTCTCCTCCCGCTTGTGACCCGCGGCCGCGACCTCGGCGGCCCGCTCGGCCGGTACGACGACGACGCCGTCCGCGTCGGCGGCGACGACGTCTCCCGGGCGCACCAGGGCGCCCGCGCAGACGACGGGGATGTTGACGGAGCCGAGGGTCGCCTTGACGGTGCCCTTGGCGTTGACGGCGCGGCTGAAGACGGGGAAGTCCATCGTCTCCAGCGCGGCCACGTCACGGCAGCCGCCGTCGATGACCAGGCCGACCGCGCCCCTGGCGCGCGCCGAGGTGGCGAGCAGTTCGCCGAAGAAGCCGTCCTCGTTCTCGGTGGTGCAGGCTGCCACGAGCACGTCGCCCGGCCTGACCTGCTCGACGGCGACGTGCAGCATCCAGTTGTCCCCGGGCTGGAGCAGCACGGTCACGGCGGTCCCGCAGAGGGCGGCGCCGTGGTAGACGGGCCTGATGTACGGGCGCATGAGGCCGGTACGGCCCATCGCCTCGTGGACGGTGCTGACGCCGAGCGGCGCGAGCGCCTCGACGTCGGCGCGGGAGGCGCGGCTGGTGTCCTGGTGGACGACTCCCAGTTCATACATGGTTCTGTGCTCTCTCTGCGTCAACGCCCCTGCTGCCTGAGCAGGGTGTCGAGACGCGGGTAGACGGCGCGGACGTTGTGTTCCTGGACCTCGGCCAGGGCCGTGGCGCTCAGCCCTGCGGACTCGACGTAGCGGCGGGTGTCGTCGAAGTGGTGGCCCGAGCAGGGGTCGACGTCCCGGACGGCGCCGATCATCTCGGAGGCGAAGAGGATGTTGCGGCGCGGCACGACCTCAAGGAGCAGGTCGATGCCGGGCTGGTGGTACACGCAGGTGTCGAAGAAGACGTTGCCGAGGACGTGCTCCTCAAGCTCGGGCTTCTTCAGCGCCATCGCGAGGCCGCGGAAGCGCCCCCAGTGGTACGGGACGGCCCCGCCGCCGTGCGGGATCACCAGGCGCAGCGTGGGGAAGTCCTTGAACAGGTCGCCCTGGATCAGCTGCATGAAGACGGTCGTGTCGGCGTTGAGGTAGTGCGCGCCCGTGGTGTGGAAGGCCGGGTTGACGCTGGTGCTGACGTGCACCATCGCCGGGAGGTCGTACTCCACGAGCTTCTCGTACAGCGGGTACCAGGACCGGTCGGTCAGCGGCGGCGCGGTCCAGTGCCCGCCGGAGGGGTCCGGGTTGAGGTTGACGGCGACCGCGCCGTACTCCTTGACGCACCGCTCCAGCTCGGGCACCGAGGTGGCCGGGTCGACGCCGGGCGACTGGGGGAGCATCGCGGCGGGCACGAAGCGCTCCGGGTAGAGGGCGGCGACCCGGGCGCACAGCTCGTTGCAGATCGCGGCCCAGCGCGACGAGGTGGCGAAGTCGCCGATGTGGTGCGCCATGAAGGAGGCGCGCGGCGAGAACAGCGTGACGTCGATGCCCCGCTCGTCCATCATCCGCAGCTGGTTCTGCTCGATGCTCTCGCGGATGTCGTCGTCGCTGATGCGCAGGTCGGCGGTGTCCGGCACGGCCGAGGGGTCGGTGAGCCCGGCGATCTGCCGCTCCCGCCAGGCGCCCAGCGCGGGCGGTGCGGTGGTGTAGTGGCCGTGGCAGTCGATGATCATCGCTGTTCCTTTACGGGGACCATGGCGGCACCCGCCATGATCAGACGGGCGGTGCGCAGCAGCGCGGACTTGGTGACCCGCTGCGGTTCTTCGGGGTCGAGGCCGAGGGCCACGCTGAACTCGCCGGACGGGTGCTCGACGGAGACCGTGACGTCGGCGCCCGGCGCGGCCCGGACACCGGCGATGGCGTGGGCGACGCTGCCGTCGAGCACGCAGGCGGTGGCCGCGGTGACGGCGGCGAGCACGCCGATGGACTCGTGGCACACGCGCGGAATGAAGCTGCGGGTGCTCAGGGTGCCGCCGTGCGCGGGCGGCGCGACGAGCGTCATCTTGGGGTAGTTCTTCGCGGTCACGTCCCCGAGGCCCATCAGCTTCCCGCAGGTCAGCCGCAGGTCCTCGACGCGGGCCTTGAGCTCCTCGTCGGCGTTGAGCTCCGCCGCGGTCTCGTAGCCGGTGCGGCCGAGGTCGGCGGCGGCCACGATCACCAGGGGCTGGCCGTTGTCGATGCAGGTCACGTCGAGGGGGCCGACGCCCGCGACCTCCACGCGGTCCCGTACGTGCCCGGTGGGCAGCAGGGACGCGCAGACCGAGCCCGCGGTGTCGAGGAAGTTGATGGTGACGGGTGCGGCGGTGCCGGGGACGCCGTCGATCCTGGCGTCGCCCCCGTACGCGACGAAGCGGCGGCCGTCCGGGCCGAGCGGGGTCCTGATGGTGATCTCGGCGGTCAGCCCGGTGTTCAGTGTGAGCACCCGGGCCGTGGTCTCGTCGCCCGAGGGCGTGAGGAGCCCGGACTCGACGGCGAAGGGCACGACGGCGGCGAGCATGTTGCCGCAGTTGGGCGTGGTGTCCACGAGGTCGCTGTCGGGCTGGAGCTGGCAGAACAGGAACTCCAGGTCAATACCGTCGCGCGTGCTGCGGTCCACGATCCCGGCCTTGCTGGTGAGCGGGTGCGCGCCGCCGAGCCCGTCGATCTGGCGCGGGTCGGGCGAGCCCAGCACGCCCAGCAGGACCGCGTCGCGGCCCGCGGTGCCGGCGGGCAGGTCGCCGGCGCGGAAGAACGGGCCGCGCGAGGTGCCGCCGCGCAGGAACCAGCAGGGGATCGCGGTCTGCCCGCCCGGTGGCGGCGGCTCTGACGGGTCCGCGGGGCGGACCGTCGTGGGTTGCGTCATTGCTCTCCCCTTCGCTGGTGCTGCTTGTCAACATAACCATCGACGAAATTGTTGACAATAGCTTCGATGGAAGAGTCGCCAAAGGCGGTGTGCGGCTAGACTGCGAGCGGATGCGGCCCGAGGCACGGGCCCCGGAGCGGGAGGGCGACGCGTGGCGGACAACCGGGTGACCGGTCAGGAGGGGCGCCGCCTCGTGAGTACGGCGATCCGCCGGGCGCTCTCCGCGGGCGACCTGGTGCCGGGCCAGCGCCTGGTCGAGCAGGAGCTGTCCGAGAGCCTCCACGCGACCCGCAACTGCGTCCGCGAGGCGCTCCAGGACCTCGCGGCCGAGGGCCTCGTCGAGCTGGTGCCGCGCCGCGGCGCCCGCGTCCGCGTGGTCTCCGTCGAGGAGGCCATCCAGATCACCGAGTGCCGCGCCGCGCTCGAAGGGCTCTGCGCCCGCCGCGCCGCCGAGCACGCGCCGGCGCAGCAGCGCGAGGGCCTGCGCGAGATCGGCACCCGCATGCGGGAGGCCGTCGCGGGCGGCGACCTCAACACCTACTCCGCGCTCAACCGCGAACTCCACGCCCGCATCGCCGAGATGAGCGGCCAGAAGGTCGCGGGCGGGCTGCTCGACCGGCTCAAGGGGCAGATGGTCCGCTACCAGTTCCGCCTCGCCCTGCGTCCGGGCCGCCCCACCAAGTCGCTGCCGCAGCACCTCGCGATCATCGAGGCCGTCGTCACCGGCGACGGGCACGCCGCGGAGGCCGCCGCCCGCGCCCACCTCGACAGCGTCATCGAGGAGCTGCGCGCCACGCCCGCGGCGGAGCCGGCGGGGTCCGCGGCGCTGACGGTGGGGGCCTGAGACCCTCGGAGGCCTGAGCCTCAGGGATCGCGGGCCCCGGGGGCCTGAGGCCCCGGGGCCCGCCGGGTACGGGCCGTGTCCTGGTGCCCCGTACCCGGCGGCCCCCGCCTGAACCAGCCCTCGCCGTGCCGCCACGCCGCCCTGCCGTCGGACGGAGCAAGCGACTACTCCCCCGAGGGACGCGGCCCCGCCCTGACATGCCGCTGCGCCGGGGCTGCCCGACGATGACGGACGTCACGGGCCGGCCGAATCCTTCGCCTGCGCCCCCTCCCCGAGGAGACGAGGAGACGCGGAGAGCCATGCAGAAGCCCGGCACCTCACAACTGTTCAGAGAGACGGCGGCGGAGTTCGTCGGCACGATGGTTCTGCTCCTGCTCGGCGCCGGCGTCGTCGCGCAGGTCATCGCGGGCGGCGCGCTCACCGACCCGAAGGGCGGCCTCGGCGACCACGACAGCATCTCCTGGGCCTGGGGCCTCGGCGTCACCTTCGGTGTCTACATCGCCGCCCGCCTCAGCGGCGCCCACCTCAACCCGGCCGTCACCCTCGCGCTGGCCACGTTCCGCGGCTTCCCCTGGGCCAAGGTCGCGCCGTACGCGCTGGCCCAGACGGCGGGCGCGTTCGCGGCGGCGCTGCTGGTCCGCTGGAACTACACCGAAGTGCTCGCCAGGGCCGACCCCAAGCACTCCTTCGTGACGCAGATCGTCTTCTCCACGCTCCCCGGCAACGGCTCCACCACGGCGGGCGTCCACGAGTGGGGCGCCTTCCGCGACCAGGTCATCGGCACGGCGCTGCTGCTCGTACTGATCTTCGCCATCACCGACGCGCTGAACACCCCGCCCAAGGCCAACCTGGCGCCGTTCGTCATCGGCCTCGTCGTCGTCGCCATCGGCATGGCCTTCGGCACGAACGCGGGCTACGCCATCAACCCGGCCCGCGACTTCGGCCCCCGCCTCGCCAGCTTCCTCACCGGCTACCACTCCGCGTGGCGCGACCAATGGGGCAACCTCTACTTCTGGGTGCCGATCGCCGGGCCCCTCGTCGGCGGGCTCATCGGCGGCGGCTTCTACACGTACGTGATCCAGCGCTGCCTGCCCACGGCCGAGCCCGAGCCGCCGGGCCGCGTGCCGAGCCCCGAGTCCTGAGTCCTGGGGGCTGGGGCCGAGCCCGGGGCGCAGGGCGGGCTCCTGGCACGCGGGGCCGTCCCGCCGCGAGCCCGCCGGCCCGCGGTGTCAGGCCCCGGTACGGGTCATGCCGCCGTCGACATGCAGGATCTGCCCGGTGACGAACCCGGCGTCGTCGGAGACGAGGAAGGCCAGGGCACCCGCGAGGTCCGCGGGCACCGAGCGGCACCTGATCGTCTGCATCGCCGTGATCCGGGCGGGGACCTCCTCGGCCGACGGGCGGCCCGCCCGGTCGCGGCCGAGGAACCCCTCAGCCGCCACCAGCCCCGGGGCGATCGCGTTGACCGTGACACCGCTCTCGCCGAGTTCGTTGGCGAGCGCCCGGGTGAGCGCGTGCACCGTGCCCTTGCTCGTCAGGTACGCCAGGTCGCGGTTCTGGGTCGCGGTGATGCCCGAGCCCGCGTTGACGATCCGGCCCCACCCTGCGGCGCGCATGCCGGGCGCGAACGCGCGGGCGAACAGCAGGATCGCCTCCACGTTGACCGCCTGCACCGCGCGCCACAGCTCGACCGTCACATGGTGGAGGTCGGTGAAGGGGAAGACGGCGGCGTTGTTGACGAGGATGTCGCACCGCCCGTACTTGTCGATGACCGCGCCGACCGCCGCGTCGACCTGCGCGGGGTCGCCGACGTCGCACACCAGGCCGAGGCGCCGCCTACCGTGCGGCGGGCTCCTCGCACGCGGGGCCGTCCCGCCACAGCTGGTCAGCGGTGCCCGCGGCGAGGTGGCGGGCGTAGAGGGTGACCTTGCCGTGGATGGTGTCGAGGGCCTCCTGGAGGTCGGCCATCTGCTGCCGCACCCGGGTCTCGTGCCCGTGCAGCAGCTCGTACCGCTCGGCCTCGTTGCCCGGCCCCTCGCGCACCAGCTCCACGTAGCGCCGGATCTCGGGCAGCGGCATCCCCGAGGCCCGCAGTTTGGCGCAGACCCTCAGCCAGTCCACGTCCTCCCGGGTGTACACCCGCCGCCCGGCCGCGTTGCGCCGCACCTCGGCGAGCAGACCCTCGTCCTCGTAGAAGCGCAGGGTGTGCGTGGCCAGGCCGGTGCGGGCGCTGACCTCGCCGATGCCCAGGGCCGCCTCGTCGGTGTCCGTCATGCCTCCACTGTACGAGCTTGACCTCAAGTCGACTTGAACTCCTAACGTCGAAGACACCTCCGACGAAAGGAAAAGCCATGGCCACCACATGGTTCATCACCGGCACGTCCTCCGGCTTCGGGCGCCTGCTCACCGAGCGGCTGCTCGCGAGGGGCGACCGCGTCGCCGCGACCCTGCGCAGGCCCGAGGCCCTGGACGACCTGCGCGCCGAGCACGGCGACCGCCTCTGGACCGCACGGCTCGACGTCACCGACGCCGAGCGGGTGCGCCGCGTCGTGGACGAGGCCTTTGCGGCGCTCGGCACCATCGACGTGGTGGTCAACAACGCGGGCTACGGCGTCTTCGCCTCCGTCGAGGAGGCCGCGGACGAGCAGATCCGCCGGGTGATCGACACCAATCTGCTCGGCTCGATCCACGTCGTACGCGCGGCGCTGCCGCACCTGCGCGCCCAGGGGCGCGGGCGGATCATCCAGGTCTCCACGGCAGGAGGCCAGACCACCTACCCCAACTTCGGCTACTACCACGCCTCGAAGTGGGGCATCGAGGGCTTCTGCCAGACCGTGGCCCAGGAGATCGCGCCGTTCGGCATCGGCCTCACCATCGTCGAGCCCGGCGCGACCCCGACGGGCTTCGGCGCCTCCCTCGACACCGCGCCCGTCATGCCGGAGTACGAGGACACGCCCGCGGGCGAGGTGCGGCGCGCGCTCGCGAGCGGCGCTTTCCCGCTGCCCAACGACGCGGAGAAGATCGCCGCGGCGATGATCGACCTGGCCGACTCCGCGGAGACCCCGTTGCGCCTGCCCCTGGGCGTCGACACCTACGCCGACGTCCACGCGTCCCTCGCCGCCCGCCTCGCCGAACACGAATCCCACCGCGAGGTCGCCCACTCGGTCGCGTCGACCTGACGCGCCCGGCGCGCTACCGCCCCGCGCCGCGCGCGAAGGCGGCCCGCGCGTCCGGGGCGACGTTCAGCACGGGCCCTGAGGGGTCCTTATGAGGCCAGGCAGATCGGCCATCGCGCGCAGGTGCCAGATGTGCTGCTTGTGCTCCGCGTCGGTACACAGTCGGAGGTGGAGAACGGGCTCCCAGACGACGAAGCTGACAAACGAAGCCGACGGTCGGCGGTGTTTTCTGTTGCAGCAGTCTCTGACGGTCTTGCCGCTCCGCTGTATGCAGCGCCGACTCGTCATCGTTGTAGGCGGCAGACGGTTGCTGAAGACGGCTCGGGTGTACGCCTCGGTCTGGAGCAGACCGGGCACCACCTGATTCTCGTACGAGGAGACGGTGGCGGCGTCCTTGTCCAGATCGAACAGCTGCTGCGTCCACAGTGGTGTCATCGCAGCGTCGGGCATGTGATCCAGGGCTGCGGCCAGCAGTCCTTTCGTATCGAGAATTCGGTCCAGTAGCTCTGCCTGATCCTGCTTCAAGAGCCGGCGGCCCTGCTCGATCGAGGCGATGGTGTCCGTGGCCATTACCGCCCTCTCTGCCAGAGACTCCTGCGCGTATCCGCAGGCTCGGCGCGGAGTGGCCAGTTGGGCCCCGCCATCTTGGCGGCGGACCCGTCCGGTGAACGGCGTTTCCCGTTGTGCATGCGGCAAGCTCCCTCTCGGGTGTTCACGCGGGGAGGGGCCAGGAGGGCCCCTCGGGGCCGGAGGCCGGGTGGCCGGACACCTGGCCGCGCGCGGCGGCCTCGTCAACGCCCTCGCCCTGGATCGCCCACGTCCCGTCGCGGTGGGCGGATTCGCGCCACACGCCCGCCCCCCACCGCCGTGCGCCGCGCGGGCTCCCGCGCGGGCTCCCGCGCGGCACCGACCTGCCGGAAGACGGTGTCCCCCAGGAACACCTCGCGCGGCACCCCTTCGACGGCCGCACGCCACGCCGGGTCGGTCGTCATGCCAGGCCTCCTGGGCGATGAGGTCGCACGATGGGGACAACGGGCTTGCGGGGAACTCGCGGACGGCGGGGTGCCGCCGGGGCGCGGGCTCGTCCTCGTGGAGGCGATGTCGGACGCCTGGGGCGTGGGGGAGCGCGACCCGGGAAGGTCGGGTGGTGCGTCTGGCGGTGGTGAACGCGGGGGAGTGCGCGCCCCGGCTCGCCCGGCGGGGCGCCGACGGACGGGGCGTGCGCGCCGTATCGACGCGGACCGTGGTGGCGCCTAGCATGAAGTCCGGCTCTCGTCAGCCGGGTTGACCACCCGGCGCCATGGCGGGGCCGCAGGAGGACCACAACAGAAATCGGGGGTTCCACCATGATGTCCCAGCACACACGCCTGCCCGGCAGGAGGCCGCTTCTGGGCCTGTCCGTCGCCGCTCTCGCGACGGCCTTCGCCCTGCCCTTCGGCATCGGGCCGGCCTCGGCCGCACCCGCCTCGCCCGCCGCCACGCTCTCCTGTGACACCGGCCGCAGCGCGGTCGACGACTACACGGGCTTCGCCCTGTGCCAGAACACCGGCTCGGCGCCCGTCACCTTCTGGGTCCACCTCGTCTGCGGGTGGGCGCCCGACGTGGACGGCAACCACGTCACGGTGGGCCCCGGTCAGAGCAGCCAGTCCACGGCCCACTGCGGCTCCATCGGCACCGGCATCGGCGAGATCAGCGTCGTGACGGCGTGACGCGGCACGCCGCCACGCGGTGACGCCGGCGGGAGGCGGCCCCACTTCGGGGCCGCCTCCCGTCCCGTGTGCGCGGGCGCCGCGCGGGTGTCAGCGCCTGCCCGTGCTGTACGAGTGCGCGCCGGTGCCGGCGAGCGCGCCGCCGTCCACGATCAGGTACTCGTCGCGGATGGGGCGCCCGTCGAGCCAGCACTCCAGGATCTCGCGCGTGCCCGCCGCGTACCGCGCCTGGGCGGAGAGTGTGGTGCCGGAGACGTGCGGGGTCATGCCGTGGTGCGGCATGGTCCGCCACGGGTGGTCGGCGGCCGGCGGCTGCGGGTACCACACGTCGCCCGCGTAGCCCGCGAGCCGGCCGCTCTCCAGGGCGCGCACGACCGCGTCGCGGTCGACGATCCTGGCCCGCGCGGGGTTGACGATGTACGAGCCGCGCTGCATCGAGCCGATCAGCTCGTCGTCGAACAGTCCGTCCGTGGACGGGACGAGCGGCGCGTGGATGGACAGGACGTCGACGGAGCGCGCGAGGGAGCGCACGTCCTCGTGGAAGGTGAGGCCCAACTCCCGCTCCACCTCGGCCGGGAGCCGGTACCGGTCGGTGTAGTGCAGCTTCACACCGAACGGCTTGAGGCGCCTGAGGACCGCGAGGCCGATCCGCCCGGCCGCGAACGTGCCGACGTTCATCGCCTCCAGGTCGTACGCGCGCTCGACGCAGTCGGCGATGTTCCAGCCGCCCTTGACGGCCCACTCGTACGACGGCAGGTAGTTGCGCACGAGCGCCAGGATCTGCATCACGGTGTGCTCGGCGACGCTGATGCTGTTGCTGTACGTGACCTCGGCGACGGTGATACCGCGGCTCATCGCGGCCTCCAGGTCGACGTGGTCGGAGCCGATGCCCGCGGTCACCGCGAGCTTGAGCTCGGGGGCCCGCGCGATGCGCTCCGCCGTCAGGTAGGCGGGCCAGAACGGCTGCGAGATCACCACGTCGGCGTCGGCCAGCTCGCGGTCGAGCACCGAGTCCGGGCCCTCCTTGTCGCTGGTGACGACGAGGGTGTGGCCGGCCTTCTCCAGGAAGGAGCGCAGGCCCAGCTCGCCGGAGACGCTGCCGAGCAGCTCGCCGGGGGTGAAGTCGATGTCCTTGGGGGTGGGCGCCGTCTGGCCGCCCGGGTAGCCGGCCACGGCGGGGACCGTGTCCCGCGCGTACGAGGTGGGACAGCCGGTCACCGGGTCGTCGTAGAGGACGCAGACGATCTTGGCCATGGCGGTGTGTTCCTTCCGGGGGAGTGCGGTGTGTTCCGGTGTGTTGCGGGGGCGCCGGGCGGCAGCCGTCGGGCGGGCGCGGGGCGCGGGGCGCGGTGCGAGCGGCGGGGCGCCGGGCGAGGGCCGGGTCCGGGGCGCCGGGACCGGGCGGCACCCGGTCCCCGGGCGCCCGGACGGGACCTCAACGGCGGTCGGAGAAGCGGATGTCGAGCGACCTGAGGTACGTCTGGAGGCCGGCGTCCTGGATCGGGATCAGGTGCGCGTCGCGGCCGGACTCGTTGAAGTGGGCGTGCCACGTGCCGGGCGGGGTGACGAACGCGCCACCGGGCTCCCAGTCCACGCGCACCGGGTTGACGATCTCGCCGCGCTCGTCGAGCCGGTCGCCCAGCAGGGAGTAGCAGCCCTCCGGTGCGTCCAGGATCAGGTCGAGCGCCACGGACTGGTGGCGGTGGGGCCGCTGCTCCTGGCCCGCGGGCAGCACGCCGAACATCGCCCAGAGGGTGTGGGTGATGGTGAGCGTCTGCTCCTCGTCCGCGTTGGCGAGCAGCACGCTCACCCGGCTCTTTTCGTTGGCGCCGGGCCGCGCGGCGATCCGCTCCAGCTCGGCCACGGCATCCCGCCGGGCGAACTTCGTGGCGCGGAAGCGGGGTTCGGCCGCCTGCGCGCCGAGGTAGCGCAGCAGCGGCTCGTCGTGGACGTAGTAGAAGACCGTGTCCGACTCGGCGTAGTGCACCGAGCGGCTGCCCGCGGGCAGGGTGAGGAAGTCGCCCTTCTCCCACGGGACGAGACGGCCGTTCACCGCCGAGTACCCGGCGCCGTAGAGCACGTAGAACAGCTCGGAGGTGGCGTTGGGGTCGGTCGGGACGCGCTCGCCCGCGCGGATGCGGACGAAGTTGGCGACGAGGCCGGGGCTGGTGGCCGGGCCCTGCTCGATGCCCAGCTCCTTGGAGAGGTCGAGCGGGATGATCCGGCTCGGGCCCTCCGCGTACAGCTCGGGGCTGAACCTGCGGATCGGGACCCGGCTGGTGCGGCCGCTGCCGATCGGGTTCGCCGCCTTGGAGTACTCGAAGTAGCGGGCGTCGCCCGCCCAGTCCTCGAAGCGGCCCTCGAAGCCGTACTCGGCGACGTTGACGGCGGCGGGGACGGTGGGGTCGAGCCGGGCCAGACCGGTGGCGACGGCCTGGGTGTTCTCGCCGTCCACCTGCTCGCTGACGACTGTCATCTCAGCTGCTCCTTTCTGGAGTGCAACTTGTATCTCAGTTGCGTCTAAGACAGTACGCCGGTGTTCGCGCCGCCGCAACACCGGGCGGTCGGTGGGTCGACGGGGTCTTCGCGCGGCGCCCCGAACCCGCGGTCACCGCGCGGAGGCAGACCGCCGCGCACGCCGCGAGCAGGGCGAGCAGGGCGGTGTGCGGCAGGGCGGAGGGCGCGGGTGCGAGCACGGTCGACAGCAGGAGCTCCGTGGGGGACGGGGCGTGGTACGCCCCGGTGGGCCCCGTGAGGTCGGACGGTGTCGTGGTCCGGCGGATCTCCAGCAGGCCCCAGGGCAGGGCGATCCCGTACCCCGCGCCGAGCGCCGCGGCCGGCCGTGGCGACCTGGCGCGGGCGCGGGCGTGGGTCGCGCCGAAGGCCCGGGGGCGCGAGCGGCGGCACCACCATCCGCGGGAAGCGCCGGTGGCCGGGCGAAGGCGCCCGCAGGTCGGCTCTGGACGGTGGTGTAGAGGGGCAGTGCTGGGGGGCGCGCTGTCTCGCTCGTCGCTCAGGCGGCCGTCGCCCGCGGTGCGCCGAGGCACGCCGTGCAGGTCAGCAGGCGGCGGCTGTACATCGTCGCGGTCAGCCCCGCGTTGCGCCGCGCCTGGGCGCGCCCCTCGTGGACGTGGCCGACGCACACGGCGGCACCGCAGTCCGCGCAGACGGCGGCGGCGGGTGTCGTGCGGCCCTGCCGCAGGCAGTCGTAGCAGTTCATGGTCCGTGCTCCGTTCTCTCCGGGTTCTTCGAAGCCCTGGGGTCTGTGGAGGTCCTCAGGGTGTGGAGGCCCCCGGATCCGGAGACCTCTGACCACTGGAATCTCTATGGTATCTAACTTGTATCTCAGGCGGAATGGGAGGGATTCGCGCAGCTCAGGAGCGGTTGACGGGATTCGGGAGGGGGCGCGCCGGCGGGGAGGTCCGGGTGCGCGCGACGTCCGCGCCCCCACCCGCGCCCCTAGGATGGATGCGACCGGTATGCCACACAGGAGGTGCGATGCCCGCGGAGCCCAGGCAGTCGGCGAAGGGCCGTGCCTACGACTTCATCAAGCGCGAAGTGCTGCGCGGCGCCTACGAGGGCGGCGACCTCATCAGTGAGGGCGATGTCGCCAAGCGCCTCGACATGTCCCGCACCCCCGTGCGGGAGGCGTTCCTGCGCCTTGAGGTCGAGGGGCTGCTCAAGCTCTACCCGCAGCGCGGCGCGCTGGTCGTGCCCGTCTCCCCGGCCGAGGTCCGCTCGGTCCTTGAGGCGCGCAGGCTGCTTGAGCGCTTCGCGGTCGAGAAGCTGCTCGCCGGCCCCGCGCCGGCCCGCGACGCGGCGGTCGAGGCGCTCGCGGCGCATGTGCGCAGGCAGCGCACGGCGGGCAGCACGGGCGACGCCGAGGCGTTCCTGGAGGAGGACCGCCTCTTCCACACCGGGCTGCTCGACGCCTCGGGCAACCCGCTGGTCGTCCAGTTCTACGGCACGCTCAGGGACCGCCAGACCCGCATGATCGCGGAGTCCATGGTCAGCGAGCCGCACCGCCGTGAGTCGATCATGGAGGAGCACGCGGAGATCCTCGACGCCCTCCGCGCGGGCGACGGCGAGCGCACCCTGGCCGCCCTCGACGCCCACCTCGCGAGCACCCGCAAGGCCCTCGGGGTGACCTGACCCCCAGGTCTTCGCCCTGCCCCCGCTGTGACCGGGCTCTTTGCTGTTGTCCTCCACGCGTCGCATACTGAGATACAAGTTAGATACTACTGGTAGGCATCCCGGGGCTCCCTGATGGGTGCCTGATGAGTGGCTGGAGGTCAACACCATGTCCCTCGCCCCGCACGCCCGCCCGCCGCGCCCGGCCCCCGTGCCGCGCCAGCCGACCGCACCCCCGCTCCCCCGCCGCGCTCAGGCCTCCGCGATGGGCGCCCCTGACGCTCCGTACGCGGTCTGCGCGCTCGGCGTCCCCGACGACCCCCGCGGGCCGAGCCCCCTCGGTACCGCCGACGTCGCGGGCGTCCCCTCGGCGACGGGCCGCGGCGACGGGCCCGTACCCTCCCCCCCTGGGCCGCGCCGACGCCCCCGGCGCTCCCTCCCCGATGGGCCCGCCCGACCCGGCCTGACCGGACGTCCCCGACCGGCGGGCTCCGGTGGGTCCGGGCGGCGAGGCCGCCTGGTGCTCCCCATGCCGCCCGGCGTGATCCGAACGGAGGACCCTAGGCCGCGTCCGTGTCGGTGCCCGTCAGGACGGCGTCCGCGACGACGTCGAAGAGGCGGTCGGCGCGCGGCGCGAGCGAAGGCTGGTCGCCGAGCCAGGCGAGCATGGCGATCAGCGCGAACAGGTCGTCGCCGTCGAGGTCGCCGCGCGCCACGCCCGCGGCCTGGGCCCGGGTGAGGAGCCGCGCGCCGGCGGCGCGCAGTGTGACGCAGGAGGCGTGGAGTGCGGATCCGGGGTCCTCGATGGCGGCTGCCATCAGCACGGTCACGCCCCGGTACTCGGTCGTCCATGCGACGCAGTCGCGCACCCAGGTGACGAGGGCGTCCGCAGCCGAGTTCGATGCCTCGAACTCGGCTGCCGTGGCTGTCAGTTCACCGAAGCTCGTGTGGAGAAGCGCCTCCAGCAGTGCCTCGCGCGTCGGAAAGTGCCGCAGGAGTGTGGCCAGCCCGACACCCGCCCTGCGTGCGATGTCGCGCATCGACGCGTCGACGCCCTGCTCGGCGACGGCGGCGCCCGCCACGGCGAGCAGGTGGTCGCGGTTCTTCCTGGCGTCGGCCCGCATCGGTCCCTCGCTTGACTGAACGGATCAGTGGTCCATATATTCGGATCACCGATCCATTTATGTGGATCGCTGATCCGAATAAGCATATCCCGCTCCGCGGGCAGGAGGAAAACGATGCCCACCCACACGATGAAGGCGATCCGGCTGCACGAGTTCGGCGGTCCCGAAGTGCTGCGTCACGAGGAAGTCCCCGTTCCCGAACCGGCGCCGGGCGAGGTGCTCGTCCGCGTGCACGCGGTCGGCCTCAACCCGCCGGACTGGTACGTGCGCGAGGGCATGCCCGGGGTGCCCCCTGAGTTCAGGCCTCCGTTCGGTCTGCCGCTGATCCCGGGCACCGACATCTCGGGGGTCGTGCACTCCGTCGCCGCCGACGTCCACGGCTTCGCGCCCGGCGACGAGGTGATCGGCCTGCTGCGCTTCCCGGTCTCCCCCCAGGCCGGCGCGTACGCCGAGTACGTCACCGCGCCCGCCGCCGACCTCGCCCGCAAGCCGGCCGCCGTCGACCATGTGCACGCTGCGGGCCTGCCCATGTCGGGTCTCACGGCATGGCAGTACCTGATCGAGGTCGGGCACGGCCACCCTTCCCCGTTCCAGGAGGCCCCGCACCGCCCGGTGCCCCTCGACGGCCGTACCACGGTCCTCGTCAACGGCGCCGGCGGCGGGGTGGGCCACCTCGCGCTCCAGCTGGCGAAGTGGCGGGGCGCCCGCGTGATCGCCGTGGCCTCGGGCGCCCATGAGGCGTTCCTGCGCGAGCTCGGCGCCGACGAGTTCATCGACTACACGAAGCAGCGCCCCGAGGAGGTCGTCCGTGGCGTCGACCTCGTCCTGGACGCGGTCGGAGGGCCCACGAGCCGGCGCTTCCTG
Organism: Streptomyces tremellae; assembly: GCF_039540215.1. Taxonomy (NCBI): domain Bacteria; kingdom Bacillati; phylum Actinomycetota; class Actinomycetes; order Kitasatosporales; family Streptomycetaceae; genus Streptomyces; species Streptomyces tremellae. The sequence goes on along the minus strand of NZ_BAABEP010000023.1, from coordinate 69,405 downwards.
CCCACCGTCAGGCGCGGCGGTGCCCTCTACCCGGTGTACTTCGGCGAGTTCGACGACGAGGAGAACGCGAGGCTTGGCGTCACCGTCACCGGGACCCAGGTCCGCTCGAACGGCGCGCAACTCGCCGAACTGGCACGCCTGCTCGACGCCGGCACGATCCGCGTCGCCGTCGACAGCACGTTCCCGCTCGCCGAAGCCCGGGCGGCCCACGCGCGCGCCGCCCGGGGCCACATCCAGGGCAAGATCGTCCTCACCGTCGCCTGAGGCGCATCGCGTCAGGGGGTGAGTACGATCTTTCCCCTGGCGTGGCCCGTATCGCTCAACTGGTGTGTGCGGCAGCGGCGTTGCCAAGGGTGAGGACGGCCGCGACCGGCACGGTGAGGCGGCCCTGCCCGGCGAGAGCGGCGGCCACGGCGAATCCCCCGACCGCCTGCTGGTCCGCGCCGGCGCCCGCCGAGTGCGGCAGGTGGACTCCGTACTCCGCGGCGTTCAGGTCGGCGACCGTCGTCCCCCGGTCCCGGCTGCCCGCGAGTGCCACCAGGTCGGGCGGCGAGCCTGACCCGGCGCGGTCCAGGACGACGCCGACACCGTCCGGTGCCGGCGCGGCGGCCCGCTCGTCCGGCCCGGGGCCGTAGGTGGTCGTGGTCGCCCCCAGCCCCGCGGCGAACGCGTGGTCGCGCGCGCTCGCCGTGCCGAGGACGCGCCCGCCGCGGCCCGCCGCGGGCTGGACGGCGACCGTGCCGACCCCGCCCGCCGCGCCCTCGATCAGCAGGGCCGTGGCGGTGGTGACCTTCAGCCGGTCGAGGGCGCGGGTGGCGGTCTCGGTGCTCGCGGCGGCGGCCTGCTCCCGGCTCGAGCTGGGCCTTGCCCCTCGCCGCCCTCACCTGGCACCCGACCAGGGTTGACACTCTTGGCTAATGAGGCTAGCTTCTGGCTATTCGCATTAGCTTATAGCTTTTCCGCTCGCCGAGCAGGGAGATGTCATGGCTGAGTTTGTCTCCGTCCCGGGCGGCACCATCGCCTACGAGGTCGCTGGAGAGGGCCCGCTGGTTGTCCTGGCCCACGGCATGGGGGACAGCCGCGCGGCGTACAGATTCGTCCTGCCGCGTCTGGTGGCGGCGGGGTACCGAGTGGCCGCGGTCGACCTGCGGGGCTGCGGCGAGTCGAGTGCGCGATGGCCTTCCTACTCGCGCACCGACATCGCGGGTGATCTGCTCGCGGTGATCCGCCACCTCGACAGCGGCCCGGCCGTCCTGGTCGGTCACTCGGTCTCCGGCGGCGCCGCCACCGTCGCGGCCGCCCAGGATCCCGGCCTGGTCAGGGCCGTCATCGAGCTGGGCCCCTTCACGCGCGCGCAGTCGTTCAAGCTCGGCGACCTTGGCTCCAAGAGCTATCGCAAGGGTGCCTTCCGGCTGCTCGGCGCTACCCTGTTCGGCAGCGTGGGACTGTGGTCCCGCTATCTCGACCACGCCTACCCGGGCCGCAAACCGGCCGACTGGACCGACCGGCTGGCCCGTGTCGAGGCGATGCTGGGCGAGCCCGGCCGGATGCGGGCAATGCGGAAGATGGGGCAGTCGGCGCCGACCGACGCCGGTGCCCAGTTGGGTAACGTCCGGTGCCCTGCCCTGATCGTGCAGGGCTCACTCGACCCCGACTGGGTCGATCCGCGCGCCGAAGGCGAGGCGATCGTGGCTGCGATGCCGGCCGGTGTCGGAGAGCTCGCGGTGGTCGAGGGAGCCGGCCACTACCCGCACGACCAGTACCCCGATGAGACGGTGTCCCCCCTGCTGGCCTTCCTGGAAGCGCACGTCCGTGCCTAGGGCGGGCCTCGATACGAGCGCCGTCATCGCGGCGGGAGCGGCGCTCGCCGACGAGGTCGGTTTGGCGGGCCTGACCATGGGTCTGCTGGCCGACAGGCTCGGCGTACGGCCGCCGTCCCTGTACAAGCACGTCGGCTCCCTGCACGAACTGCGGCACGGCATCTCCGTCCAGGCCAAGCGCGAATTCGCCCATCGGCTGGCCCGGGAGTCCGTCGGCCGTTCCGGCCCGGACGCGGTGCGGGCGTTCGCCGACAGCTACCGCCAGTGGGCCCGGGAGCATCCGGGCCGCTACGCCGCCACCGCCCCCGCCCCGGCGGACGGTGACGAGGAGGACCGCCGGGCCAGCGAAGAAGCGTTGCAGGTTCTGCTCGACGTCCTGGCCGGTTTCGGCCTGACAGACGCCCGCGTGGTCGACTCCGCACGGGCGCTGCGATCAGCACTTCACGGGTTCGTCACCCTTGAGGGCGCCGGCGGCTTCGGGATGCCCCGCGACGTCACGCGGAGCTTCCACTTCCTCATCGACACCCTGATCGCCGGCTTCCAGGCCGACCCTCCTGACCACGCCTCCGAAGGATGACATGGCCGTCACCGATCGCCCCCGGTCCGGCCCGCGTCCCGCCCCGCGCGGCTGCCTTCGCGGCCTTCACCCGGCCGGCGGACCCGGCGTCGGCCTCGGCCCGCAGGGCCCTCGCAGCAGGCACGGTGCAGGCACACGTGCCGCGCGGCTGCACACGCGCCTGGGCCGTGCTCCGTACCTGTGGATCGCTCGTGGCGGACGTCCTGGCCGTCAGTCCATCCCCTTCTTGCCCGGCGTCCAGAACGGCTTGGTCAGGACCGTGCGCCGGTCCCAGCCCGCTTCCTGGACGAGCACCCGCCGCACTGCTTGCACGTCCCGTGCCTCCCCGGCGACGTAGGCGATCCCGCCGGGTTCGGGAGCGAGGCGTCGTACGGCGTCCGGCAGGGACGTCTCGCCCCGCAGGACCCAGTCGAGCCGGTCGCCGCCCGCCAGGGGCAGCCGGTCCGCGGCTGCCGCCGTCTCGATGCACCCGGAGACGACGGCTTCCCGGGGCAGTGCCGCGAGCATCGCCCCGAACGCGACCGAGGCCGTCTCGTCGCCGACGAAGAGGTGGCGGGCGGCATCGGGACGCAGCGTGAAGGTGCCCTCGGGCCGCCGCAGCCGCACCTGTTCGCCCGGTACGACGGTGCGGCCCCATCGGGCGCCCGGTCCGCCGGTCGCGTGGTCCAGTACGCACAACTCGATGCCGCCGGACGGGTCGTAGCGCCAGATCGAGTACGTACGGAGGGCGAGTCCACCGACCAGGACCCGCACCTGCTGGCCCGGCTGGACCTCCAGACCGGCCAGTTGTGCGTCGTCGATGCGCAGCCGACGCATCCGGGCGGTGACCTGTTCGGCCTCGGTGACGGTGCCGCGTACGGTCAGAAGATCGAGGACGGGGTTCAGGAGATCGGGCATGAAGGGCTCCTCGACGGGGGCGGGTTGGCGTACTCAGCGGGCGGTCGAACGCGATAGTACGCGTCTGCGAGAGTTCGCGATAGTGCGCGTTGGGGCGGGTGTTGCCGTAGCCGGCGGCCACGGGCGTCGTCGCCGGCGCCGGCAGGGCGCCCGTGCGCAGGACCGGGCTCGGGCCGGAGGCCAGATCGGTGTGGGCCGGACGGGACGCGGACAGGATGATGCCGGCGGCCGGGACGCCCAGGGCCGCGCCGGTCTCCCGGGCCGTGGCGCCGGGGCCGGAGCTGAGGCCCGCCCGGTGCGGCGGGAGCGAGGCCGCCGCGCCGAGGGTGAGGACAGGCGCGGCCGGGCCGGTGCCGGCCGAGATGGCCAGGAGCCGGCGGGCGTACGCCCCGTGCGGAGCCTTTTTCATCCTGCGTAGCGGTTCGCTTCGACATGGCGCGGAACGAGGATGGCCTGCACGACCGCGGTTGCGCGGCGCGGGCGGCAGCGCGGTCTGACCAGGATCTTCCAGGTCTTGGGCGTGGCGATCGCGCGTCGCCGCGGACGCGGATCTCCGTGTGCGCCCGGTTGGCCGTCTTCTGCCGGCGTGACGGCTCCGGCCGGAACCGGCGTTGCTCCAACGAGGTGCGCACGCCGTCGCGGGCGCCTTGACGGCCCGTGTCGGCGAAGGTCATCACGTTGGCGCTGCTGAGCGTGTCGATGGTGCGGTGAGCGCGGGCGGCGGCCACGTCGTGGGTCGACGCCATGGCGAGGCCCCCGGTCGGGGTATCGGGTTTCGTTCGATTTGCTGTCCTGCCGGGAGCCTCGCCCTCATCGATCCGCACTCCCTGCCACCCCGGGCCGACCTGCAGGACCGAGTGGGAGAGACTCACCACTCGCGAGGGCGCCCTTGTGCCGCCACGGAGGCTGAGCGGCCGGTGCCGCATCGCGGTTCGCCTGAAGGTCGCCTACCACGCCGCGGCGGTAGGCGACCACCGGGCGGTGCTCAGGCGTGGCTGGACGCCAGGATGCCGGTGTCGTAGTGCTTGGCGTACCCGTTCTCGACGCCCACGAGGATTTCGACGATCTCGAAGTAGTGGTCCCAGAACGGCGTCTCGCGCAACGCCTCGATGACCAACTGGAAAGCCTCGTGATCGCGTGCCTCCCAGACCCAGATGTCGGTAACGCGGGCCGTGTAGAACTCGGTGTCGAAGTAGCGCCAACGGACGTCATCGGCCTTGTCCTTGATGGCGGGCAGAACGTTTTCCTGGAAGGCGGCGACACGCTCCGGAACGGACAGGTCCAACCAGGCGCGGTTGGTCTTGAGGAGGATGAACGCCGTTACGGCGGGCTCGAAGTCGGACATGGAAGATCTCCTCGCAGGGCGTTGGATGGCGGTCACGATGCGGTGCCGCAGGCACCGCTCAGGATGTCCTCGACCAGGTCGGGGCGGGGTCGGAGTCCAGTCGGGAAGCTCGCGCGTGCGGGTGCCCGTGGCCCCTGCGCCGAAGACGTGCATGGATGTCCCCGACCGTTTTCGGTTCAACGTGTATCGAAACCATAGGGGGTATCGACACACGGTGTCTAGTTATTCGGCGGGGCAGTAACAGGTCAGGCTGTCTCGCTACCGTGGCGGGATGATCGGGACGAAGGGCCGCGGTGGTCGGCCCCGCGGCGAGCAGGCGCGCGAGGCCGTCCCGCACGCCGTCGACGACCTGCTGTTCGAGGTCGGCTACGCGGCCCTGACCATGAAGGACATCGCCATGCGGGCGGGCGTCGGGCGGCAGAGGGTCTGCCGCTGGTGGTCGACGAAGGCGGAGGTCCTCTTCGAGGCGTGTGTGGACGACGCCGAGGAGGAACTCGCCGTCGCGTATCCCGCTCGCCGAGATCACGTCCCACCTCGACGCGCTGGTGCGCTTCCTCGCCCACTCGCCGGCCGGAGCCGGCTGCCGCGCCCTGCTCGCCGCCGCGCAGCGGGATCCGGCGGTGAGACGGTTGCTCGCGACCAAGGACGTTCTCGGCGCCGGCGCGAGTGCCGGCCTGCGTCGCATCGACCCGACCCGACCCGGTCGGGTCGGCGATCACGCGATCAACCCGCTGATCGGCCCGGCCTTCTTCTGGATCGTGAGCGGGCGCGACCCGGCCCAGCTCGCCACGCACGAGCCGGCACGAGGCTTCCTCCGTGACCTCGGATCCGAGGAACCCTGAAGGCGCGCTGGCCATGCCGCTCCCGATCACGCATCGGCGGCTGTCATCGGAGTTGCTGAATCGATGTCGATGCGCCGCTGTGGAGCACACCGAGTCCGATCAGCGTCACGGGCGCGAGCGACGGGATCGGCGCCGCCGCGGCACGTGCGCTGCGCGCGAAGGGGCACACGGTGGTCGTGGTGGGCCGGTCGCCGGACAAGACCAGGGCCGTCGCGGAGAGGCTCGACGCCCCTTCCACATCGCCGACTTCGCCCGGCTGGACGACGTCGGGCGGCTGGCGGGGGAACTCGCCTCCGCCCACGCCCGCATCGACGTGCTGGCCAACAACGCCGGGGGCGGCGAAGTCGGAGGACATCCTCTTCACCACCGAACTGGACCGGCGCCACCGCGCGGCCGGCATCGCCGCCGCCTGTTTCCACCCGGGCGACGTCGCGAGCGGCTTCGGTTCGCAGACCACCAGCCGCGTCATGGGGTTCGTCGCCGGGAACAGAATCGCCCGGTCCTTCCTCGCCACCCCCGAGAAGGGGGCGGAACAGCTCGTGCGGCTCGCCGAGGGCGTGCCGGGCGCGGACTGGCGGCAGGGCGCGTACTCCTGCAGGCGCGAAGCCACCCGGCCGCGCAACCGCCGAGCCGTCGACGCCGACTTCGCCCGGCGGTTCTGGGACCGCTTTGAAGAACTCCTCGCCGGCCGCCTGCCCGGGGCCGCCCGCTGACGCAGGCGGCCGGACCCGGCGCGTTCGCACGGGACGCGCACGCCGGTCAGCCCGTGGGCAGGCCGGTCCTGTCCCGTTCGAGTACGGCGCGCAGCTCCGAGAGGACCTGTACGGCGGCCGGCCCCGAGGGGCCGCCGAGTACGTCCGCGGTCAGCTCGGCCAGGGCCGTGGTGAACGTCGCCTCCGCCGCCCCGACGAGCCGCCGGCCGCCGGCGGTCAGGTCCAGCAGCGAGGAGCGGCGATCCGAGGGGTTGGTCCGCCGCCGCACCCACCCCTGCTTCTCCAGGCGGTCCACGCCCTTGCTGGTCGCGCCGATCCCGATGGCGAACTCGGCTGCGAGGTCCGCCACCCGGGACCCGGGGTGGTCGCGCAGGAAGCGGAGGAACTCGAACTGCGAGGTGACGATGGTGTGCCGTTCGCGGAGCCGGTCGTTCAGCGCGTTGTAGAGGCGGGTCTCGCAGCGGACGAGATCGGCGAAGAAGGCCGGGAGGTCGATCGGGCCGCGGTGTGGCGTGGATGCCATGGCATATATCCTAACCTAGATGCCTGGGCATACAGTTCTTCGGCATGCACTGGTGCGACGGAGGTGGCGACGAGCAGGCGGCAGCGCGCGGAGATCGACGCGATGGCCCGACGACCCGAGTCGGCGGGGCCCCGGCCGGCGGGCCCTCGGTCCGTGGAGGAGATGCGCGCCGGGTTCAGGGCGATGATGGGGAGGATGATCGTCCCGGCCGGGATCCGCACGAGGACCGTGACGCTCGGCGGCCGGCCCGCGGTGTCCGTCGAGCCGGCCGGCCCTTTGAAGGCCGGGACCGTCCTCTGCTTCCACGGCGGCTCCTACGTGCTCGGTTCACCGGAGACGGCGATGTCGCTGACGGGGAACCTGGTGGCCAGGACCGGGTTCAGGGCGCTCTCGGTGGATTACCGGCTCGGCCCCCGAGCACCCGTTCCCCGCCGCGATCGAGGACGGACTGAGCGCCTGCCGCGCACTTCTCGACGGCGGCGAGGACCCCGCGGCGATCGCGTTCGCCGGCGACTCCGCCGGTGGCGGCCTCGCCGTCACCACCTGCCTCGCCGCCCGCGACGCGGGTCTGCCCCTGCCCGCCGCTGTCGTCGCGTTCTCTCCCGGGCTCGACGCGACCAGGACAGGCGAGAGCATGCACACCAAGGCGGGCGCCGACCCTTTCTTCACGCGTGAGGGCCTGGAGCGCACCGGAGCCATGTACCGCGCGGGACAGGACCCCCGCGGCCCCTGCTCAGCCCCGCCGTCGTCGCCGACCTGACGGGCTTCCCGCCGATGCTCCTGCAAGTGGGCACCAACGAGATGCTCCTGGACGACTCCACCCGCATGGCCACGCGCGCGAGGGACGCGGGAGTGGGCGTCGTCCTGGACATCACCGCCGACGTCCCGCATGTCTTCCAGGCCTTCGCCGGCGGGACGAAGCGGACGAGGCACTGGACCGTGCCGCTCTCTTCCTCAGCCAGCACATCAGCACCGGGGCCACGGCAACCACGCCGACAGACTGAAACCCGCGGACGGGCCGCCGCGGGCCGCAGCGCGGAGCCGGTCGGGACGTGCCCGCCGTTCGGCGCGTACGGTCCGTGCCACGAGCGGGCGCGGCGGCGCCGGCGTGGCCCGGCGGGGCGCTACTGCGCGCGGGCCGCCGCCGACGCCTGGGACTGGCCGCGGGCGACGATCTGGCGGAAGGCGAAGTCGGAGATGTCGTCGCCCGCGGTGAAGACGGGCTTGTCCCCGGCGGTGACCGCGCGGCGGGTCTCGAAGCCGCCGACTGTGAAGTAGGCGTAGCGACCGTAGGAGTTGGTCGTCGTGCGGCAGACCGTGACGCGGCAGAAGACCGGGACGCCCGCCCCGGAGAGCGACGCCACGCCGCCCCCCGGGCCCTGGTCCTTCACGGCCTGCGCCTGCGACTCGCGGTCGAAGACGGCCACGCCGACCGTGACCGCGACGCCGTCCCTGGTGTAGGTGGCGCGCAGCAGCCGGGTGCAGCCGTGCGCGGTGAGCGACGTGCCGAGGGCGCCCTGGGTGGCGGCCGCGCAGCTCGTGGTGGACGCCGTGGCGCCCTTGACGTAGGTGCGACCGCCGATCGTCAGTCGCTTGCCGGGGAACAGGGTGCCCGTGCCGAGCGGCGCCTTGTCCTTCGCCGCGCTGTCCACGAAGTCCTTCGGGTCCGGCGGCGGTTCGGGCGCGACCGACGAGAACGACGGCTCGGGCGAGGCCGATTCGCCGGGCAGCGGGGGCAGCGCCTGCGAGCCGCCGGGGCTCGGGCTGCCGTCCGCGTCGGCGGTGCCGCCGCCCGCCGAGACCACGGCCGTCGCGACGATCGCTCCCACCGCACACGTCGCGAGCGCGATCCCGCCGATCAGGAACCACCGCCTGCGGCGGCCGCGCGCCTCGGACGCCTCCGCGAGCGCCGACCAGTCGGGGGTGGTGGAGGCGCCGGGCCTGCCCTGCTCCGGCGGCCAGGGCTGCTGCGGTGGCAACGGCCCTGCCCCCGGCGGGGGTTGCTGCGGCTCGTGGCCGTAAGCGGGGCCGTACGGATTCTGCTCGCGCGGCTCGGAGCCGCCACCCCACGGGGGTCCCCCCTGCCCAAAGCTCATGCCCGGAGTTTACGGCCGGGAGCGGGTGCCGCGGCCCCCGGGGAGCCGGTAAACGGCTGGGGCGCCGGGCCGCGCGTACCGCACAATGCGCACCATGGGACATCTCGAAGCCGCGCACCTTGAGTACTACCTGCCGGACGGGCGCCCGCTGCTCGGCGACGCCTCGTTCCGGGTGGGCGAGGGTGCCGTCGTCGCGCTCGTCGGCGCCAACGGCGCGGGCAAGACGACCCTGCTGCGGCTGCTCTCCGGGGAGCTCGCGCCGCACGGCGGCACGGTCACCGTCGGCGGCGGGCTCGGGGTGATGCCGCAGTTCGTCGGCTCCGCGGTCGCCGGCGCCGGAGGCGAGGACGAGCGGACCGTGCGCGACCTGCTGGTCTCCGTCGCGCAGCCGCGCGTACGGGAGGCGGCAAGCGCCGTGGACGCGGCCGAGCACGCGATCATGACCGTCGACGACGAGCGCGCCCAGATGCGGTACGCGCAGGCGCTCAGCGACTGGGCGGAGGCGCGCGGCTACGAGGCGGAGACCCTGTGGGACATCTGTACCGTCGCCGCGCTCGGCGTCCCGTACGAGAAGGCGCAGTGGCGGCTCGTACGCACCCTCAGCGGCGGCGAGCAGAAGCGGCTCGTGCTGGAGGCGCTGCTGCGCGGGCCCGACGAGGTGCTGCTCCTCGACGAGCCGGACAACTACCTCGACGTGCCGGGCAAGCGCTGGCTGGAGGAGCGGCTGCGCGAGACCCGCAAGACGGTGCTGTTCGTCTCGCACGACCGGGAGCTGCTGGCCCGCGCCGCCGAGCGGATCGTGAGCGTGGAGCCGGGCCCCGCGGGCTCCGACGTGTGGGTGCACGGCGGCGGTTTCGCCACGTACCACGAGGCGCGCCGCGAGCGCTTCGCGCGCTTCGAGGAGCTGCGGCGCCGCTGGGACGAGGAGCACGCGCGCCTGCGGGCCCTCGTGCTGCGGCTGCGGCAGCAGGCGGAGAACAGCCCCGACATGGCCTCCCGCTACCGCGCCATGCAGACCCGCTTCAGGAAGTTCGAGGAGGCGGGCCCGCCGCCGGAGCCGCCGCGCGAGCAGGACATCCGCATGCGGCTCGGCGGGGGGCGCACCGGCGTGCGCGCCGTGGTCTGCGCCGACCTGGAGCTGACCGGGCTCATGAAGCCGTTCTCGCTGGAGGTCTACTACGGCGAGCGGGTCGCCGTCCTCGGCTCGAACGGCTCGGGAAAGTCCCACTTCCTGCGGCTGCTCGCCGGCGAGGACGTCGCCCACACCGGCACGTGGCGGCTCGGCGCCCGCGTCGTGCCGGGCCACTTCGCGCAGACGCACGCCCACCCGGAGCTGGCGGGACGCACCCTGGTGGAGATCCTCTGGACCGAGCACGCGCGCGACCGGGGCCGTGCGATGTCCGCGCTGCGCCGCTACGAGCTGGCCGCCTCCGGCGAGGTGCCCTTCGACCGGCTCTCCGGCGGGCAGCAGGCGCGCTTCCAGATCCTGCTGCTCGAACTGAGCGGGGCGACGGCCCTGCTGCTCGACGAGCCGACGGACAACCTGGACCTGGAGTCGGCCTCCGCACTCCAGGAGGGCCTTGAGGCCTTCGACGGGACCGTGATGGCCGTCACGCACGACCGGTGGTTCGCCCGCTCCTTCGACCGCTTCCTCGTCTTCGGCGCGGACGGCGCGGTACGGGAGGCCCCGGAGCCGGTGTGGGAGGAGCAGCGGGTGGCCAGGGCCCGCTGAGAGCCGCTCCGGGCCTGGGTGTCCGGGGCACGGGGCCGCGAAGGGGCGCGGGGGCCGCTGAGCCGGTTCCGCCGGGGCGCCAGGGGCCGCGTCCGGCAGGGGCCGGGGCGCGGGCAGGAGCACCCCAGGAGGGCCGTAAAATCGGGGGTGCCGACCGGATGCGAGGCCGTCAGCGCGTTTTGACCCGTGCGGGTGGGCCCGAGTATCCTGCTGGTTCGTTGTGCGTATTGGCTGTTTCATTCTCACGTGAGGGGCCCTTACGCCGGTCCACCGGGCCGATGACCAGCGGAGCATGAGCGGGTTGCGTCACCTGCTGTCTCCAGGCTGTCGTGATCGTCCGGGTGGCCAGTCAGGACCCATTCACGAAGAAGCGAAGGCTACGACCGTGCGTACGTACAGCCCCAAGCCCGGCGATGTCACGCGCCAGTGGCACATCATCGACGCGCAGGACATCGTCCTGGGCCGTCTGGCGACCACCGCCGCCACCCTTCTCCGGGGGAAGCACAAGCCGATCTACGCGCCCCACATCGACACCGGTGACTTCGTCGTCATCATCAACGCCGACAAGGTGCACCTCTCCGGCAACAAGGCCACGCAGAAGATGGCCTACCGCCACTCCGGCTACCCGGGTGGCCTGCGCTCCGTCCGCTACGACGAGCTGCTCGCCAAGAGCCCGGAGAAGGCCGTGGAGAAGGCCGTCAAGGGCATGCTCCCGAAGAACACCCTGGGCCGTCAGATGCTCAGCAAGCTGAAGGTCTACGCGGGTGACCACCACCCGCACGGGGCGCAGCAGCCCGTCCCGTACGAGATCAGCCAGGTCGCGCAGTAGTTCCGGCCACCCCCTAAGACGAAAAGAAATCTGAGGAGAATCGTGGCCGAGACCACTGCCGAGCAGACCCCTGTCGAGGGCGAAGAGACCTTCGCCGAGGTGACGACCTTCGAGTCGGAGGTGCCCGTCGAGGGCGAGTACACCTCCGAGTCGCTGGCCTCCCGTTTCGGTGACCCGCAGCCCGCCGCGGGCCTGGGCCGCCGCAAGAACGCCATCGCCCGAGTCCGGATCATCCCGGGCTCCGGCAAGTGGAAGATCAACGGTCGCACCCTTGAGGACTACTTCCCCAACAAGGTGCACCAGCAGGAAGTCAACGAGCCCTTCAAGGTGCTCGAACTCGACAACCGCTACGACGTCGTCGCCCGCATCGCGGGTGGCGGTGTCTCCGGCCAGGCCGGCGCGCTGCGCCTCGGCGTGGCCCGCGCGCTGAACGAGGCGGACGTGGACAACAACCGCGGCCCGCTCAAGAAGGCCGGCTTCCTGAGCCGCGACGACCGCGCCGTCGAGCGCAAGAAGGCCGGTCTGAAGAAGGCCCGCAAGGCGCCGCAGTACAGCAAGCGCTAATCCGTCCCGGAGGGTCGCGGGGCGGTGCGGACCCGGTCAGGGGCCGCGCCGGGACCGGCCACCCCCCGTACGACGTACATCGTTCGCCCCGGTGGCAGTCAGTGCCGCCGGGGCGTTCGTTTTTATCCAGAGCGCCGGGCGTATAACAGCATCAAGCGCTCAAAAGACATTGCGGAGGGAGAGCTGTGGGACGACTCTTCGGTACGGACGGCGTGCGCGGCGTCGCCAACGCGGACCTGACGGCCGAGCTGGCGCTCGGCCTCTCGGTCGCCGCGGCGCATGTACTGGCCGAGGTGGGGACGTTCGAGGGGCACAGGCCCACAGCGGTGGTGGGGCGCGACCCGCGGGCCTCGGGGGAGTTCCTGGAGGCCGCCGTCGTCGCGGGGCTCGCCAGCGCGGGCGTGGACGTGCTGCGTGTCGGCGTGCTGCCCACCCCGGCGGTCGCCTACCTCACGGGCGCGCTCGGCGCGGACCTCGGCGTGATGCTCTCCGCCAGCCACAACGCGATGCCGGACAACGGCGTGAAGTTCTTCGCGCGCGGCGGCCACAAGCTCCCCGACGAGCTTGAGGACCGTATCGAGGCGCTGTACGACAAGCACCGCACGGGCGAGCCCTGGGACCGGCCGACCGGCGCGGGCGTCGGCCGCGTCCGCGCGTACGACGAGGGGTTCGACCGGTACGTCGCGCACCTCATCGGGGTGCTGCCCAACCGGCTCGACGGCCTGAAGGTCGTGCTGGACGAGGCGCACGGCGCCGCGGCCCGCGTCTCGCCCGAGGCGTTCGCGCGCGCGGGCGCCGAGGTCGTCACCATCGGCGCCGAGCCCGACGGGCTCAACATCAACGACGGCTGCGGCTCCACCCACCTCGGTCAGCTGAAGGCCGCCGTGGTCGAGCACGGCGCCCACCTCGGGATCGCGCACGACGGCGACGCCGACCGCTGCCTCGCCGTCGACGCGGCGGGCGAGGAGGTCGACGGCGACCAGATCCTCGCTGTCCTCGCGCTCGCGCTGCGCGAGCAGGGCGGGCTGCGGCACAACACGGTCGTCGGGACCGTGATGTCGAACCTCGGCTTCAAACTGGCGATGGAGCGTGAGGGGGTGACGGTGGTGCAGACGGCGGTCGGCGACCGGTACGTGCTGGAGTCCATGAAGGAGCACGGCTACGCGCTCGGCGGCGAGCAGTCCGGCCATGTGATCATCCTCGACCACGCGACGACCGGCGACGGCACGCTCACCGGCCTGATGCTCGCGGCCCGCGTCGCCGCGACCGGCAGGACCCTGGCCGACCTCGCGGGCGTGATGCGGCGGCTGCCGCAGGTCCTGGTGAACGTCCCCGACGTCGACAAGTCCCGCGTCGCCACCTCGGCCGACCTGGCGGCGGCCGTCACCGAGGCGGAGACCGAACTCGGCACCACGGGCCGGGTCCTGCTGCGCCCCTCGGGCACCGAGCCCCTGGTGCGCGTGATGGTCGAGGCCGCCGACATCGACCAGGCGCGCTCGGTCGCGGGCCGCCTCGCGGACGCGGTGAAGTCGGCGCTGGGCTGAGGCACCGCTCCACGGCATACGGCGAGGGGGCGCGGACCGTACAGGTCCGCGCCCCCTCGCGTTCGCGGCGGTCCGGCAGCGGGGACCGGCCCCTTCGGCCCGCCGGACTCAGTGCGCGACCGGGCTCAGTGCGCGACCGGGCTCCGCTGCGCGGACGGCCCCGTCCCGTTCAGCTCCGCGTCGACCTGCTCCAGCGTACGGCCGCGCGTCTCCGGCAGGCGGCGGTGCAGGAACAGCAGGCCCAGTCCGCCGAAGACGGCGTAGAGCCAGAAGAGTCCGCTGGGGGTGATGGCGTTGATGGTGGTCAGCACGGTCACCGAGATGAGCAGGTTCAGGACCCAGTGCGTCGCCAGGCCCGCGCTGCCTGCCTTGCCGCGGATCTCCGTCGGGAACACCTCGCTGTTGACCAGCCACATCGCAAGGCCCAGGCTGGCGGCGAACGAGGCCTGGTAGATCATCAGGAAGGACAGCAGCACCACGGCCCACACACCGTGCAGGTCGGTGAAGGCGTAGACGGCGCCGATCACCACGAGGGACAGCACGACGAGACCCGTGCCGCCGAGTACGAGCGGGCGGCGGCCGATGCGGTCGACCAGCATGAGGCCGGCGAGGGTGAACACGACGTTGGCGATGCCGAGCCCGACCGACGACAGAATGGCCGCGGACGAGCCGAAACCGGAGCCGGTGAGCAGCGTCGGGGTGTAGTAGGTGACGGCGTTCACGCCCACGAGCTGGTTGGTGGCCGCCACGCCGACGCCCAGCACGATGCCCGGTCGGAAGCGGGAGCCGAGCAGGTCGCGGAAGCTGTAGCGGTTCTCCGCGTGCATGGCGGCGGTGATCTCGGCGACCTCGGCCTCGACCTCGGCCGAGGCGCGGCCTCGGGCGAGCAGCGCGCGGGCCTCCGTCTCACGGCCCTTCGACAGGAGCCACCGCGGGCTCTCCGGCAGCATCGGCAGCGTCACCAGCATGGCCAGCGCGGGCAGCGCGGCCGCGGCCAGCATCCACCGCCACGCCCGCGCGTCGGAGAGCGCGTATCCGGTGATGTACGACGCCAGGATCCCGGACGAGATCATCAGCTGGTTCACCGAGACCAGCCGGCCGCGGCGCTCGGCTGGGGCTATCTCGGCGATGTAGGCGGGCACGGCGACCGAGGCGGCGCCGATCGCGATGCCGAGCACCACACGGGCCGCGAGCAGCACGGTCAGCGTGGCCGCCGTCCCCGAGACGACCGCCCCCGCGAGGAACAGTGCCGCGACCGCGAGCAGCGTACGGCGCCGGCCGACCCTGTCCATGATCGATCCGCCGCTCGCGACCCCGATGATCGCGCCGACGAGCAGGGACGCGACCACGACCTCTTTGGCCTGGTCACTCAGGCCGAACTCGGGCCCGAGGTAGAGCAGTGCCGTCGAGATGATGCCGGTGTCGTAGCCGAACAGCAGGCCCCCGAATGCCGCGATCACCGTGGCCCCGGCGGCTCGGCCCGTGCGTCGGTCCCCGACGACAGCGCTGTCGTTCATTCCTCGACTCCCATGTCTAGGCCCGGTGCCGCACGCCCTGCGGCACCGCGTCGGCGCGTTCCTCCCGGCGGAGGCGCCTTCCGAGCACAGTAGACGGTTCCATGTCACCGATGTCAATGGTCATGAAGACACCGGTGTCATGGCCGGTGTCGCCCCCCTGTGACCCGGCCCCGGGGCCGGGTCCGGCACCGGCGCGGATAGACTCGCGCCGAACCAGTCCGCGCACACCGCCCAGCGGTCCGTCGAAAGGCCCGGCACCGTTCAATGACCACGATGCGAGACGTCGCGGTGCTCGCCGGTGTGAGCGCGAAGACGGTGTCGCGCGTGTTCAACGGCGACGAGCACGTCCTGCCCGAGACCCGGAAACGCGTCGAAGAGGCGCTGCGCGAGCTGAAGTACGTGCCCAATTCCGTGGCGACCACGTTCCGCACGGGGCGGGCCCCTGTCATCGGTGTCGTGGTGCCTGATCTGCTGGACCCGTTCTTCGCCGCCGTCGCGGAGTCGGTCAACCGGGTCGCGGTGGACCAGGGCATGTCCACGGTGGTCGCGAGCACGGGCGAGGGCGCGGAGCGTGAGAGCGATCTCGTGCGGCAACTGCTCGCCCAGTCGCTGAGCGGCCTGGTGATCGCACCGGTCGGGACGGACAACTCCTACCTCGCCCGGTGGCGCGACCGGCTGCCGATCGTGTTCGTCGACCGGGCCCCGTCCGGCGTCGCGGCCGACGCGTTCCTGGAGGACGACGAGGGCGGCGCGCGAGCCGCGGTCGGGCACCTGGTGGGGCACGGACACGAGCGCATCGCCTTCGTCGCCGACATCGCCGAGGTGCAGACCAGCCGGAACCGACTCCTCGGTTACCGCCGGGCACTGGAGTCGCGCGGTATCGAGCACAGGGAGGAGTACGAGGTGTTCGGCGCCCTGGACCGGGCCAGTGCGGCGGACATCGCCGAGCGGCTGGCCGGACTGCCGACGCCGCCGACCGCGATCTTCTCCTCCAACGCCCGCAGCAGCATGGCTCTCGCCCCGGTGCTGCGGGACCGGCGCTTCGCCTTCGTGGGCTACGGGGATTTCCCGATGGCCGATCTGCTCACCCCCGCGCTCACGGTCGTGAACCAGGACCCCGAACTGCTCGGCGACTACGCCGCGCGGCGCGTGTTCGAACGGCTGGCCCACCCGAAGCGCCGCTTCCGCCGCAGGACGGTGCTGCCGGTCACCATCATCGAGCGCGCGTCCTGCCGTCCGGCCCCGTCCTGAGTGCCGTCCGGCGGAGCCGAGCCCGAACGGAGCCCGAGCCCGGACCCGGAGCCGAACCCGAGCGCGAGCCGAGCCCGAACCCGAGCGCGAGCCCGGATTTGAACCC
>NZ_BAABEP010000023.1:0-52813 GCF_039540215.1 Streptomyces tremellae | reverse complement strand
CGAGCGCGAGCCGAGCCCGGACCCGAGCGCGAGCCCGGATTTGAACCCGGACCCGAACCCGAACCCGAGCGCGAGCCGAGCCCGGACCCGAGCGCGAGCCCGGATTTGAACCCGGACCCGGACCCGAACCCGAACCCGAGCGCGAGCCGAGCCCGAACCCGAGCGCGAGCCCGGATTTGAACCCGGACCCGGACCCGGACCCGGCCCCGAACCGCAGCCGGAGTCAGATTCGGATTCCCGGCAACGGCGCGGTGTCGATCCGCGGTGCCGCCCCGCGGTGACACGCGCCGCCGCGCTTCGCGGTGGGGCGACGGCGGGGCCTCGCCACCCGGGGCTCGGCACCCGAGGCCTCGCCCCCGGGGTTCGGCCCAGGACCCCCATCTCACGCCCCCCGCCCCCCCCGCCCCGCCTCCCGCGATGACCTGACGCCCCGTCCGGCCCCGCAGGGCGGCGCGGGGGCCTTCGCGGTCCGGCCCCGGCGGGCGCCGTACCGCGGCACCGAGGGGCCGCGGTACGGGTGGGGGAGGCGGGCGCGCACCGCGCGACGGCCGTCGGCGTCGCCGGTCAGTGGCCGCAGGGCCCGGGCGCTTCGACGGGCGACAGGCGCAGTCCCCCGTCGGCCGTGACCACGCGCAGGCGGTCGAGCCCGTCCACCACGACATCGGCGCCGTCGAGTTCCTCGGGCGGTACGGTGCCGAGGACCCCGACGACGGCGCACCCGGCCGCGCGCGCCGCCGTAACACCGGCGGGCGCGTCCTCCACGACCACACACCGTTCCGGCGCGAAGCCGAGCCCGGCCGCCGCGCGGAGATAGGGCTCGGGGTCGGGTTTCGCCCTGCCGACCACGTCGGCGGTGACGAACACCCGGGGCGCCGCGAGCCCCGCGGCGTCGAGCCGGGCGGACGCGACTGCCAGGGATCCGGAGGTCGCGATGGCGTACCGGTGCGGCGGCAGCGCCTCGGTCAGTGCCCTCGCGCCCGGTACCTGATCCACGGTGGACGCGTCCCGCACCTCCAGCTCCTCGATGCGGCGCAGGCCGTCCGCTACCTGTTCCGGCGGGACGAGCTGCTCCATGAGGACCCGCGCGGGGCGGCCGTGGTTGTGCTCGACGACGGCCGTGGGGAGCCCGCGCTCCCGTGTGAAGCGGTCCCACGAGCGCAGGACCGACGCCGTCGAGTCGGCCAGCACACCGTCCAGATCGAACAGGACGGCGTCGAAGGTCCGCGCGAACAGCGCGGCATCCGGGTCCTGCGGCAGCCGGTGGCCCAGGGCGCGCAGGACGCGGAACCGCTGCTGGTCCGGGGAGAGCTCGGCGTCGACCGGCAGGTGCGGCACGGCAGGGGCCGGTGGCGCGGCGGCGTCGGGCCGGTACGCGTCGCGGCCGGCGGCACGGCCCGCACGGCGGCGCGCGAACAGCTCGGGATCGCCCTTCAGATGGACCATGCGCAGCGCCGCGGGCGCGACCGCCCGCGTGAGTGCCGTCCATTCGGGACCGCCGGTCAGCTCGGCGGTGAACGGGGCGACGAGGACCGCGGAACCGGCCGTCGCGACCACGTCGGAGGCCGTCGCGCGCAGGGCGGCGTAGCGCGCCGCGCGGATGTCCGCCGCACGCGGATGGGCGAGCCAGCGCTCGCCGAAGGACTCATCCGGCAGGCGCTCGAGCAGGGTGGTGGTGAGTGTGTCGAGGTCCAGCAGTGGCAGCCGCAATGCCTCGGCGAGCGCCCGGCCGAGTGTGGACTTCCCACTCCCGGCAACGCCGGAGACGCCGATCACGACGGGCGGACCTGGTTGACAGCGGGACGGCATGGTCCTGATGATAGCCCGGCAAGTCACCGGTGTCATGGCTCGCCATGACACCGGAGTCATCTTTGCTGGGCAAGGAAGGGAGCGGGCCATGGCCGACCGGCTCGTGGCAGGTCTCGACCTCGGTAGTACGGGGATCAAGCTGCTGGTCGCCGACGAGGACGGGGCCGAGCTGGCGCTCGTGGAGACTCCGACCCCTTGGCAGCCGGGGCCCGGAGGAACCGCCGAGCTGCCTGTCGACGGGCTCGTCGCCGCGCTGCACAGCCTGCTCCACAGCGCGGCGGACCGGCTCGAAGGCCGCCGGGTCGAGGCGCTCGCCGTCGCGGGGATGGGTGAGAGCGGCGTGCTGCTCGACGGCGCCGGCCGCCCCGCGGCACCGGTGTTCGCGTGGTTCGACCCGCGCGGCGCGGAGCAGGCGCGCGGGTTCCCCGCGGCGATCCGGGCGGAGTTCGCCGGAAGGACGGGACTGCCGCTCGGAGCGCAGGCGTCCGTGGCCAAGCTCGCCTTCCTGCGCGACGGCGGACTCGCTCTGGCGGGACACCGCTGGCTCGACCTGCCCGAGTTCGCCGCCACGGTGCTGGGCGGCCGGCCGTCGCTTGAGGCGTCGCTTGTCTCCCGCACGGGCCTGATCGACCAGGACACGGGCGAGCCGTGGGACGCGATGCTCGCCGAACTCGGCGCGACACGTGACCTGCTGCCGCCGATCGAGCCCGCGGGCACGGACCTCGGCGCGGTCTTCGACCGGTTCCCGGCAGCCTTCGCCGGCGCGCGGATCACCGTCGCGGGCCACGACCATCTCGTCGCCGCCGAGGCGGGCGGGGGCCTCGGCCCGGACCGCTACCACGTGTCGATTGGCACCGCCGAGGTCCTGCTGCGGGTGCTCGACGCGCCGTTGGGCTACGCCGCGCGCGCCCGGCTGGCCGAGCACCTGATCAACGAGGTCCGGCACGTCGTGCCGGGCAAGCACGTGCTGGTGGCGGGGGTGAAGACCGGACTGCTGCTGCGCCGTGCGCTGCGGGCGTTCGGGATCACCGACCGCGCCGGCCGTGACCGGCTTGACGCGGCGGTGATGGGCCTGCCCTTCGAGGGCGCGCTGCCCGAGGGCGGACTCGACGTCTCCGGTGCCCGCAACGACGACGGTGACCTCGTCCTGACCGTACGTACGGACGGCGCGACGCCCGCCGAGGTCTTCGGGGCCGTCCTCAGACACAGCAACGAGGAGATCCGGCGGCTCGTCGCCGCGATCGACCGCGAGGTCCCGCCCGCGACCTCGGCGACGCTGACCGGCGGCTGGGCCGGCATGCGCAGTGTCCGCCGCGCCCGCGAGCGCGTGCTCCCCGACCCGACGGTTTCCGAACGCTCTCAGGAGACCGCGTTCGGTGCCGCCCTGGTAGCCGCGCGGCTTCTGCCCGCTCCGGCCTGACATCGAACCGCGAAACAGGAGAAAGCCCATGAACACACTGACGACGTCCGAACGCCGCGGTCTGGCCTCGATCTCGACGCCGGGAGGCCGGATGCTGATCGTCGCAGCCGACCAGCGCAACGGTATGAAGGCGGCGATGAAGGACGCCCCCGGGGGCGCTTCCGCCATCAGCGCGGGCGAGCTGGCGGAGGCCAAGGCCGATGTCGTCCGCTACCTCGCGAACCGGGCACCCGCCATCCTGCTCGACGCGGAGGTCGCGCTGCCGGCGGTCGTCGACGACGGCACACTCGCGCGCGACACGGGCCTGGTCGTGGGCATGGACGCGTCCGGCTACGAAGTGCTCGACGGACTGCGCCACACCCGCTACGTGGAGGGCGTGAGCCCGCGGCGCGTGCGCGATCTGGGCGGTGACGTCGCGAAGATGCTCTTCTACCTCAGGCCCGACCGCCAGGGAGCCGACTCCCTCGTGGCGCGGCAGATCCGCGACCTGGTGCGCGCGTGCGAGGAGGAGGGCGTGCTGCTGATCGTCGAGCTGCTCACCTACCAGCTGGAGGACGAGTCGGACGAGGACTACGCCGCCGTGTTCCCGAGCCTGGTGGTGAACGGCGCGAAGCTCGCGGTGGACTGCGGGGCGAAGGTGCTGAAGCTGCAGTACCCGGGGTCGGCGGAGGCGTGCGCCGAGGTGACGGAAGCCGCCGGGGGAGTGCCGTGGGCGGTGCTCTCGGCAGGCGTCGACCACGAGACGTTCATCGGCCAGGTGAAGGCCGCGGTCGACAACGGCGCGGGCGGCGCCATGGCGGGCCGGTCGTTGTGGAAGGACAGCCTTTCGATCGCCCACGACGAGCGTGAGCGCCTGCTGACCCGCCAGGCCCTGCCGCGGCTGCTTGAGCTGGAGTCCGTCCTCGACGCGTGAGCGGCGAAGAGGCCTGAAGGGACGGCGCGGCTAGAGCTTGCGCAGGGAGAGGCGCTGGACCTTGTGGTCGGCGGCCTTGCGCAGGATCAGCGTGGCGCGGCCGCGGGTCGGGGCGACGTTCTCCAGCAGGTTGGGCTTGTTGACGGTGCGCCACGTCGTGCGCGCGTAGTCGAGCGCCTCCCGCTCGGAGACCTTGGTGTACTTCGTGAAGTACGAGGAGGGGTCCTGGAACGCGGTCGCGCGCAGCGTGCGGAAACGATTCAGGTACCACGCCTCGATGTCCTCGGCCCGCGCGTCCACGTACACGCTGAAGTCGAAGTAGTCGGCGAGCGCGACCCGCGTCCTGCCGTCCTGTCCGGGCAGGGCGGGCTGGAGGACGTTGATGCCCTCCACGATCAGGATGTCGGGGCGCCGCACCACCAGCCGCTCGCCTGGCACGATGTCGTAGATCAGGTGCGAGTAGACCGGCGCGGTGACCTCCTCCCTGCCCGCCTTGATGTCGGCGACGAAGCGGGTCAGCGCGCGGCGGTCGTACGACTCGGGGAAGCCCTTGCGGTGTACGAGGTCCCTGGCCCGGAGCTCCTTCATCGGCAGCAGGAAGCCGTCCGTGGTGACGCGTTCCACGCGCGGGTGCTCGGGCCAGCGCGCGAGCAGCGCCTGGAGGAGGCGGGCCACGGTCGACTTGCCGACGGCCACGCTGCCCGCGACCCCTATGACGAAGGGCGTGCCGCGCTGGGCGCCGTGGCCGCCGCCCGCGTCGCCGAGGAACGTGTTGAGCGCTCCCCGCAGCCCGGCCGTGGCCTGCACGTACAGGTTGAGCAGGCGGGAGAGCGGCAGATAGACGTCCCGCACCTCGTCCAGGTCGATCACGTCGCCGAGGCCGCGCAGCCGCTCGACCTCCTCCGCGGTGAGCGGCAGCGGCGTCTTCTCGCGCAGCGCGCTCCACTCGGCCCGTGACAGGTCGACGTAGGGGGTCGGCCCGTGGTCGGCCTTCCGCCGGGCGTCGGGGTACTGCGCGGGCGACTGCTGGGGCGCGGGAGAGCTGATCACGGGGTCCATTGTCGGCCGGGTCGCCGCGCCTGGCCCCGCCGCGGCCGCCCGGCCGCGGGTCGCGTTCGTCACGTCCGTACGGTTCCGGCGCGGCGGGCGCGCGGCGCCGGAACCGTACGGCGGGGTGCACGCGGGGCTCAGACCTCGATCACCAGGCGCTCGACGAGGTCGCCGCGCAGCGTGAAGCGGAAGGACAGGTCGACGGTGCCGCCGGGGAAGTCGCCCTCGACGCGCTGGGCGACCGTCCAGCTGTCGGGGCCCGAGCGCTCGGCGCCCGTGGGGGTGGAGGTGTAGGTGAAGCCGGAGGGGGAGGCGAGGCGGTCGAGCCACCCCTCGATGGCGGCGGTGCCCTCGTACACGGCGCCGTCGTCGGCGACCGAGGCGCCGGGGGCGAAGAGGGCGAGGGTCGCCGCGGTGTCGTGGACGCGGTGCGCTGCGAGGTAGCGGGTGACCACGGCGGGCAGGGCGTCGAGGGCTGCGGGGCGCTGCGGGGTGGTCATGGGGTGTTCCTCTCGGAAGGGGCGGGGTTCAGACGGTGGGGGTGGTGCCGCCGTCGATGACGTACTCGGCGCCGACGATGGAGGCGGCGCGGTCGGAGACGAGGAAGGCGACCAGCTCCGCGACCTCGTCGGGCCGGTTGGGGCGGCCGAGCGGGATGCCGCCGAGCGAGTCCATGAGGCGTTCGAGCGCGGCCTGCGTGCTGATGCCCGCGCCCTCGGCGATCCGCAGGACAAGCCGGTCGGCCGCCTCGGTGGCGATGGCGCCTGGGGAGACCGCGGTGACGCGCACGCCGTGCGGGGCAACCTCGTTCGCGAGGCCCTTGCTGTAGGTGGTGAGCGCGGCCTTGGCCGCCGCGTAGGCGAGGGTGCCGTCCCACAGCGGCATGCGGCGCTGGATGGACGTGACGTGCACGACCACCCCGCTGCCCGCCGCCACCATGCCGGGCAGCAGGCCGCGGTCGAGCCGCACGGCGGCCAGCAGGTTGGTGTCGAGCTCTCTGGCCCAGTGGTCGTCGCCGACCGCGGCGAAGCCGCCCGTGGGGGCGTCGGACCCGCCGAGGTTGTGGACGAGGATGTCGAGGCCGCCGACGCGGTCCCGCACCTGGGCGACGACCTCGGCCGCGCCTGCGGCGGTGGCCAGGTCGGCGCCGACGAACGACGTCTCGTCGACGCCTTCCGGGCGGCTGCGCGCGGTGACGAGCACGGTGGCGCCCGCCCTGCGCAGGCGCTCGGCGACGGCCGCGCCGGTGCCCTTGGTGCCGCCCGTGACCAGGGCGCGCCTGCCGTCGAGCGAGTCGCTGGGGAGGATTTGGGCTGTGGTGGACGTGGTCATGGGCCCGTTTCCTTCCGGAGGGGGCTGGTGGCATCCGGGCATGCCGAGCACCGCCCCACGAGTAACTGCTAAAATGGAACCTACTAGCTTCGACTTTAGCAGTAACCCGAGGGAGGGCCACCGTGGCGAACCGGATCAGGCTGGAGGACCGGGAGTGCCCGCTGTCCACGACCGTGCAGCACGTCGGCGAGTGGTGGACGCTGCTGCTCCTGCACGACGCCTTCGACGGCTACACGCGCTTCGACCAGTTCCAGGAGAACCTCGGCATCTCCTCCAGCATGCTCACCGCCCGGCTGAGGTCCCTGGTCGCCGACGGCCTGCTGGAGCGCAGGCCGTACCAGGCGAACCCGGTGCGGCACGAGTACGTGCTGACCGGGCTCGGCCGCTCCCTGCGCCCGGTGATCGTCGCGCTCGCCGCCTGGGGGAACGCGCGGCTCGCGCCCGCCGAGCGCAGCATGGTGCTGGTCGACGCGCGGACCGGCGAGGAGGTCGAGCCCGTGGTGGTCGACGCGGCGACGGGCCGCAGGCTCGACGACTGCGACGCCTATGTCTTCACCTCGGGGCCCGCGGCGAGCCCCGCCATGCGCGCACGCTACGCGGAGGGGCCGCAGGCGCTCGCACCCGCCGAGTGAGGACGCGGCCGGGCGCTTGCAGCGGCCCGGGACCTGAAGCGGCCCGGCGCACGCAGCCGCTCGGCGCCCGAAGCGGCCCGGGCCTGTCGGCGCTCAGCGCCTGAAGTGGTCGCCCATCTCCCACCAGCGCGGCACGTGCGTACGGTCCTTGGGCGGGTTGCGCAGGTCGCGCGCCACGACCACGAGGCCGGCGGTCAGCACCCAGAACATGGCGGCCACCGTGTAGTGCGGATGGGCCGCGCCGAGCTGGTCGAAGGTGGTGCGTACGGCGGCGAGCGCGGCGCCCGCGACCGCGAGGCACGCCAGGTAGAGGCCGACCGTCCGGCCGCGGGAGCGGGTGCGCGGGGGCGCGGGCGCCCGGGTGCGGCTGCTGAGCGCGGAGGTCCGCGGGTCCTCGCCCGCCGGCGGACGGGGCACGGCCTCGGGGGCGCGCGGCGCGGTACGGACGGCGGCGCGGGGCGCCACGGCGGCGAGTACGGCGTCCAGCGCGGCGATCCGCTCGGGCGTGAGCATCGCGTACAGCGTCGGCTCGACCGCGACCCGCACCCCGTCGGGGCCCGTCAGCACCCGGCCGCCGTCCGGGTGCGCGAGCACCTCCGCCGCCTCCGCGTAGCGGACCGTGGCGAAGCCCCCGGGTGTGGCGAGCGTCACGGCCTGGTCGCCCACATAGAGGCGGTCGTCGACCGTCGCGAGCGACCTGTGCCGGGCCGCGGCGGGGTCGGCGGCGGCCCCTGGCTCGTCGGAGAGCCGCGCGCCCGCGGACGCGGGCGCCCGCCGGCCGGCGGCGGGCCGGCTCGCCGCGGGCCCGGGCGCCGGAGCGGCGGTGCCGGCGGCGTCGGGACCGGACGGGTCGTGCTGCGGCGGCATGGGCGCACCTCTCCTCGCTCCGTGGTCGGGGCCCTCGGCCCGCTCCCCAGTGTCGCGCGGCGGGGTCACGAACGGGCCTCGGCCAACGGGCGCGGCCGGTGGCGCCAGGCGCGGGTGAGGCGGGTGGTGAGGTACGCGGTGGCGACCGTGGCCAGCGAGGCGCGGGTGCGGCCGACGCCGGGCGCCCACCAGGCGTAGACCGTCGCCGGGGCGCACACCGCGACCGCCGCGATCCGCGCCGCCCACCAGCCGCGCGGCCTGCGGGCGCGGCGGGTGACCAGCTGGGTGTCGGGCAGCCTGGTCAGCGTGAGACCCGGCGGCACGGGCGGCAGGCCGAGCGCGGCGACGAGTGACGAAAGCCGTGCCGCCGGCGCGTTGGAGGCGCGCAGCAGCGCGGTCAGCGGGCGGGCGTCCGCGATGCCGTACGACGCGGCGAGCGCGCGGGCCGTCGCCGCGGCCGTCTCGTGGTCGGGCAGCGGCGCGGCCGGGTCCCACACGTGGTCGGCGAGCCTGCGCCCGCGCTGGAGCAGCGTGAAGCCGTACCGGTCGCCGGTCCTGCGCAGCACCAGCGCGGGGCGGCGCACCGCGCGGGTCAGACTCGCGGTGACCGCGGTGAGCCCGTCCTCGCCCATCAGCGTCGCCCGCCGCGCCGAGGCGCCGCGCTGCGGCAGGCCCGCGGGCACCTCCGCGTACGTCGCGTCGCCGCGCGGGGCTATCCGCAGGTCGGCGCCCGCCTGCCGGGCCGCCTCCGCGACCCGGCGCGGCGCGGCCCGCAGCACCGCGACGGTCACCGCGTCGGCGGTGCGCGCGGCGCGCTGCGCGGGGACCGTACGGCGGCCCGTGAAGAACGGGATGCGCGCCGCCACCTGGAGCCGTACGCCCGCGCGGAAGTCGAGGAACTGCTCGCGCGGCGGCCCGAAGTACGCCCACGGGTACTCCGTCGCGTGCGTGCCGATCGCGCTGAACTGCGCGAGCGACTCCTCGGGGCGGCGCGCGAGCAGCAGCATCAGCGCCAGGTGGTTGCGCACGCCGGCGACCTCGGGGTCGCCCGGCTCGTACGCGGCGACCAGGCTGAGCGCCCGCTCCACCGCGGCCCGCACCCGCACCCGGGAGATCCGGGAGCGGCGGGTGTCGTCGCCTGCCGCGTCGGCGAGCACGTCGTACTCGACCGCGGCGAGCAGCGGCAGCGCGTGCAGCTTCGAGCCGGGCAGCGCGCCCTCGGCGGCCCGCTCGGCGAAGTCGAACATCTCCTCGTGGGAGCCGTGCCACTTCTCGCACAGGTAGTGGAGGGCCGCCACATGGCAGCCGTAGTGGTGCGGGGCGCGCGCCACGGCCTCGGCCCAGTACGCGTCGAAGACCTCGCGCGGCGACTGGCTGCCGGTGGCGTGTTCGAGGGCGAGCTGCCAGGGCACCGGGTCTGCGGGGTTGGCCTCGGCCGCCGCGCTGATCACCGGCACCGCGTCGTCGAGCAGCGCGAAGAACGCCTGGAACTGCTCCTGCGGCACGTCCCTGGCCCGTGCCCCCGTGCGGACCGCCCAGGCGTGCTTGAGGCTCACCGCGGCCCGCAGCAGCGCCGCGTCCGGGTCGTCGGGCTCCCGCCGGAACCAGTCGTCGAGCCCGCCGGGGTTGTGCAGCACGGCCGAGGCGAGCCGCGGCAGCCACGCGCCGCGGTTCTCCCACTCCCCGCACAGCCGGGTCGCGGCGAGCAGCGCGCGGGCCGGGCCGTGGTCGCCGCCGGCCGCCGCGACCAGGGCGGGGCGCAACCGCGGTTCTGGCGGGTCGAGGACGACGGAGGTGTCGGGCGGCAGGTCCGTGCCGACGGTGGAACCGTGCCGGAGCATCCGGGGGAGGCTGAGCAGCGAGCGGAGCGTCACACCCCCATTGAATGCCGTCCGGGCCACCGGCCACCAGGGGAACGGGGTGTTGTCCGCCCCGGGCCGCGATCCGCGCCTGCCGTGCCTGCCGTGCCGTCCGGGCCCTTGCGCCCCGGATCGCGGCCCCCGGATCGCGGCCCCTGAGGCGAGGCCCCCGGATCGCGGCCCCCGGATCGCGGCCCCCGGGGCGCATGCTCCGGATCGCGCACCCCGGACCGTGGACGCACGTCCGGCGCCGCGCCGTGCACCGCGTGCCTGTTCCGGCCCGCGCCACCGCCCCGCTTAGGGTGCCCGTTATGTGCGGAATTGTGGGATACGTCGGTCCTCAGTCGGCGCTCGACGTGGTCATCGCGGGACTGAAACGCCTCGAATACCGGGGGTACGACTCCGCCGGTGTGGCCGTGCTCGCCGACGGGGCACTCGCCACCGCGAAACGGGCGGGGAAGCTCGTCAACCTCGACAAGGCGCTCGCCGAGGCACCGCTGCCCACCGGGAGCGCGGGCCTCGGGCACACCCGCTGGGCCACCCACGGCGCACCCAACGACACCAACGCCCACCCCCACCTCGACAACGCGGGCCGCGTCGCCGTCGTGCACAACGGGATCATCGAGAACTTCGCCGCCCTGCGCGCCGAACTCGCCGGACGCGGCCACGCGCTGGCCTCCGAGACGGACACCGAGGTCGTCGCGCACCTGCTCGCCGAGGAGTTCGCCGGGGGCGGCGGCCTCGCGGAGGCGATGCGCCGGGTGTGCCGCCGCCTCCAGGGCGCGTTCACCCTCGTCGCGGTGCACGCGGACGAGCCGGGCACCGTCGTCGGCGCCCGCCGCAACTCGCCGCTCGTCGTGGGGGTCGGCGAGGGCGAGGCGTTCCTCGCGTCCGACGTCGCCGCCTTCATCGCGCACACCCGCGACGCCCTCGAACTCGGCCAGGACCAGGTCGTCGAGGCGCGCCGCGACGGCGTCACCGTGACCGGCTTCGACGGCACGCCCGCCGAGGTCCGCACGTACCGCGTCGACTGGGACGCCTCGGCGGCCGAGAAGGACGGCTACGCCTCCTTCATGCTCAAGGAGATCGCCGAGCAGCCGCGCGCCGTCGCCGACACCCTGCTCGGCCGGGTCGCGGAGGACGGCACGCTCCGCCTCGACGAGGCCCGCGTCAGGCCCGAGGTGCTGCGCGAGGCGCGGAAGGTGGTGGTCGTCGCCTGCGGCACCGCGTTCCACGCGGGCCTGATCGCCAAGTACGCGATCGAGCACTGGGCCCGGGTGCCCTGCGAGGTGGAGCTGGCCAGCGAGTTCCGCTACCGCGACCCGATCCTCGACCACCGCACCCTGGTCGTCGCGATCTCCCAGTCGGGCGAGACGATGGACACGCTGATGGCGCTGCGGCACGCCCGCGAGCAGGGCGCGCACGTCCTCGCGATCTGCAACACCAACGGCTCGACCATCCCCCGGGAGTCCGACGCGGTGCTCTACACCCACGCGGGCCCCGAGGTCGCCGTCGCCTCCACCAAGGCGTTCCTCACCCAGCTCGTCGCCTGCTACCTGGTCGCCCTCTACCTCGGGCAGGCACGCGGCAGCACGGACGGCGCGGAGATCCGCGCCGCCGTGCGGGAGCTGGCCCGTGTCCCGGACGCGCTGGAGCGCACGCTCGCCACCATGGAGCCCGTGCGGGATCTCGCGCGAGACCTCGCGGACAAGCGGACCGTGCTGTTCCTCGGCCGCCACGTCGGCTACCCGGTCGCTCTCGAAGGCGCGCTCAAGCTCAAGGAACTCGCCTACATGCACGCCGAGGGGTTCGCGGCGGGCGAGCTCAAGCACGGCCCGATCGCACTGGTCGAACCCGGCCTGCCGGTCGTCGTGGTCGTACCCTCGCCGAGCGGGCACCGCCTGCTGCACGACAAAATCGTCTCCAACATCCAGGAGATCAGGGCGCGCGGCGCGAGGACCGTGGTCGTCGCGGAGGAGGGGGACGAGAGCGTGGTGCCGTACGCGGACCATCTGGTGCGCGTGCCCGCCGTGCCCCCGTTGCTCCAGCCGCTGGTGGCGACCGTGCCGTTGCAGGTGTTCGCCTGCGCGCTCGCCACCGGGCGCGGCAACGACGTGGACCAGCCGCGCAACCTGGCGAAGTCCGTCACCGTGGAGTGAGCGGCGGCACCGACCGAGGGAGTGGGCGCAGAAGTGATCATCGGGGTGGGGATCGACGTGGCGGAGATCGAACGGTTCGGGCGGTCCATCGAGCGCACCCCGCAGCTGCTGGGGCGCCTGTTCACCGAGGGCGAGCTGCGGCTGCCCGACGGGGCGCCGCGCGGCACCGCCTCGCTCGCCGCGCGCTTCGCCGCCAAGGAGGCGCTGGCCAAGGCGCTCGGCGCACCGGCCGGCCTGCACTGGACGGACGCGGAGGTCTGCGTGGAGGACACCGGCAGGCCGGTGCTGCGGGTGCGTGGCACGGTCGCGGCGCGGGCAGCCGCACTCGGGGTACGGGCCTGGCACGTCTCGCTCAGCCATGACGCGGGAGTGGCGTCGGCCGTGGTGATCGCGGAGGGTTGAGCACATGCGGACTGCTTACGGCGTGGAGACGGTACGGGCGGCCGAGCGCGCCCTGATGGCAGAGCTGCCCGAGGGCGCGCTGATGCGACGTGCCGCCGCCGGGCTCGCCGCCGTCTGCGCGGGCCTGCTCGGCCGGGTGTACGGGTCCCGGCTCGTGCTGCTCGTCGGCAGCGGCGACAACGGCGGCGACGCGCTCTACGCGGGCGCGTACCTCGCGCGGCGCGGCGCCCGCGTCGGCGCGGTGCTGCTCGCCGCGGGCCGGGCGCACGCCGGGGGGCTCGCCGCGCTGCTCGGCGCGGGCGGCAGGGCGCTGGACACGGGCGCCGAGGCGTACGCCCAGCTCGCCGCGGCCGACCTCGTCCTCGACGGCATCACCGGCATCGGCGGGCACGGCGGGCTGCGGCCCGACGCGGTGCCGCCCGCGCGCGCCGCCCGGGAGAGCGGGGCCGTCGTCGTCGCCGTGGACCTGCCGAGCGGTGTCGAGGCGGGCGACGGCACGGTGCGGGGCGAGGCGCTGCGCGCGGACGTGACCGTCACCTTCGGCGCGTACAAGCCGGGGCTGCTGATCGATCCGGCGGCCGGGTACACGGGCGCGGTCCGGCTCGTGGACATCGGGCTCGGCCCGTACCTGCCGGACGTGCCCGAGGCGGAGGCGCTCCAGCACGCCGACGTGGCGCGGCTGCTTCCGGTGCCCGCGGGCGAGAGCGACAAGTACCGGCGCGGCCTCGTCGGGGTGGTCGCCGGCTCGGCGAAGTACCCGGGCGCCGCGGTGCTCGCCGTCGCCGGCGCGCTGCGCGGCGGCGCGGGCGGTGTGCGCTATGTCGGGCCCGGCGGCCCCGCGGTCCTCGCCCGCTTCCCGGAGACGCTGGTCAGCGAGGGCACGCCGGCCGAGGCCGGCCGGGTGCAGGCGTGGGCGGTGGGCCCTGGCCTCGCCGAGGGGCCGGGGCTCGACGACGTGCTCGCCTCCGACGTGCCCGTCCTCATCGACGCGGACGCGCTGCGCACGCTGGACGCGGCGGCGGTGCGGGCCCGCACCGCGCCGACCGTGCTCACCCCGCACGCGGGCGAGGCGGCCGCGCTGCTCGGCGCCGAGCGCGCCGAGGTCGAGGCGGGCCGGCTCGCCGCCGTACGGGAGATCGCCGCGCGCTACGGCGCGACGGTGCTGCTCAAGGGGTCCACGACCCTGGTCGCCGGCCCCGCCCCTGACGTGCCGGTGCGGGTCAACCCCACCGGCACGTCCTGGCTCGCGACCGCGGGCAGCGGCGACGTGCTCAGCGGCCTGACCGGCTCGCTGCTCGCCGCGGGGTTCGCGCCGCGCGACGCGGCCTCCGTCGGCGCGTATCTGCACGGCCTCGCCGCGCGCCTCGCGGCCGACGGCGCGCCGCTCGCGGCGCACGACGTGGCCGACCACCTCCCCGCGGCCTGGCGGAACGTCACCGGCGGGGCCTGAGGACACGGACACGGGTGGGGGCCCCGCCGTCCCGCGGGGCCCCCACCCGGTGCGTCCGACCGGCGCGCCTCAGCGCTTGAAGCCGTAGTCCATGAGCTTCTTCGCGTCGGCGGTGCGGTTCGCCTCAGAGGAGGAGGCGAGGACGGCGCCGATGACCGTGCGGCCGCCGCGCGTGGCCGCGAACACCAGGCAGTACTTGGCCTCGGGGCCCGAGCCCGTCTTCACGCCGATCGTGCCCGAGTAGCTGCTGAGCAGGCCGTTGGTGTTGGTCCACGACATGTAGCGGTACCCGCCGTTCTTCGTGGTGACCTTCTGCTTGGTCGACTTGGTCTTCACGACCGAGCGGAACGTGGCGTACTTCATCGCGCTGCTCGCCAGCTTGGTGAGGTCGCGCGGCGTCGAGTAGTTGCCTCCGTTGCCGATGCCGTCGAACGAGTCGAAGTGCGTGTTCTTCAGACCGAGGCTCTTGGCGGTCGAGTTCATCTGCCCGATGAACGACGAGACGCGCTTGGCGCGGGTGGAGCCCTTGCCGTAGGCGTCGGCGAGGGCGTACGCGGCGTCGCAGCCCGAGGGCAGCATCAGCCCGTACAGCAGCTGGCGCACCGTCACCTTGTCGCCGACGATGAGGTGGGCGGACGAGGCGTTCTTCGACACGATGTAGTCGCTGTACGCCTTCTGGACGGTGACCTTCTTGTCCAGGTCCAGGTTCTTCTGCGCGAGCACCACGCGGGCGGTCATGATCTTCGTGGTCGAACCCGTGGACCTGCGGGTGTCGGCCGCCTTGGTGAAGTACGAGGTGCCGGTCGCGTCGTTCATCACGTAGCCGCCCTTGGCCACGATGGCCGGCGCCTTGGGTGCCGCGCGCACGGCCGCCTGCACGGCGCGCGGCGCCGCCTGTGCCGCCGTGCTCCGCGCCGCGGGTCTCACCGAGGCCGCCTGCGCGGGCACCGCGACAGCGCCGGTGGCGAGTGCGGCGCCCACGGCGGCTGCGAGAGTCGGTATCACGTACGGCCTTCCGTTGCGGGTCTTCAAGTCGATCGCTCCAAACGCCCCTGGGAAATGGCCAGTTGTTCGTACCGCTTGCCTGTGAGAACGTCGGGAAACCCCGGAGGTTGCGGTACGGCCCGCAGTTTTCCGCGCTGTTTGCCCGGCGGTCCCGGCGGGGTCGGTGTTCACACCGCGGAAGCGTCAACTCCCCTTCGGCGCGCCCGCACGACGGCGCCCGGCGCCCGGCGCACACGCCCCCGCGCGCGGGACCCGCACGAGCGGCGCGCGGGCCCGGTCCGCGCCCGCGTCCGGAGCCGGCCGAGGGCGTCGGTCGGCTCAGAGGAGCGCGGTGGCCAGGAAGGCGTCCCTGGCGGGGCTCGTGGTGCGGGGGGAGTACAGGGCGTGCAGGGGCGCGTACGGCGGCGGGTCGAGGGCGAGGATGCGCACAGCGCCGCCGGCCGCGGGGCCCGGCGGCGTGGTGACGAAGGCGCAGCGGTCGGTGCCGATGACCGCGGTGACGGGCGGGGTGCCCTGGAGGGCGGTGCGCTCGGTGTCCGGTTCGAAGCCGGCCGCGCGGCAGTGGCCGACGAGCAGGTCGGTGTAGCCGGAGTGGCCCGGCCTGCCCCAGACGACGAAGCGCTGGTCGGCGAGGTGGGCCAGGGGCACGGACTCCCGCGCGGCGAGGGGGTGGTCGGCGGCGACCGCGATGTTGAGGGGCTGGTGGCCCAGGGTCGTGCGGGCAAGACCGCGCGGCGCGGCCATGGCACGGCACAGCCCGATGTCGAGGTCACCGGCCAGGAGGGCGTCGGCGAGTTCCGCGGGGTAGCGCTGGTTGACGTCGGTGGCCAGGCCGGGGTGGGCGGCGCCGACCCGCCGCAGCAGGCCGATGGCCTCCTCGCCGGTCACTGCGGGGGTGTGGCCGAGCCGCAGGACCTCCGGCTCGCCACGGCCGACACGGCGGGCGCGCTGGAGGGCGGAGCGCGCGGCGCCGCGCAGTGCGCGGGCGTCCTCGGCCAGGGCGGCGCCCGCGGGCAGGAGCGAGACGCCGGTCGCGGTGCGCTCCAGCAGGGGCACGCCGACCTCGCGCTCCAGGACGCGGACGGATGTGGAGAGCGCCTGCTGCGACAGGTGCAGGCGGGCGGCGGCGCGGGTGATGCTGCCCTCCTCGGCGACCGCGATCAGGTGCTCCAGCTTGTTCAGGTCGAGCCCCATGTCAGCGCGTCCCCCTGCCGCGGACGAGAGCGGACCGGCCGCGTCCGAGGGACGCGGCCGGCCGTGCGGTGCGGGTCATCGGGTGGTGTAGCCGCCGTTGGGGAACAGCGTCTGCCCGGTGATCCACGCGCCCTCCGTGGCCAGGAACCTGATGAGCGGGGCGACGTCCTCGATGCGGGTGAGCCGGCCCTCCATCGCCTGCGACTTGTGGAACTCCACCCGCTCGGGCGTCTCCTGGGGGTAGAAGAACGGCGTGTCCATCGGCCCGGGAGCCACCACGTTGACCGCAATGGACCGGTCGGCGAACTCCTTGGCCGCAGCCCTGGTGAAGTGTTCGAGCGGTGCCTTGCCTCCCGCGTAGGTGGAGTACCCGTCGGTGAAGGCGGCGAGCAGCGACGTGCCCAGGCTGATGATCCTGCCGTGGTCGTTCAGGCGGCGCCCCGCCTCCTGGATGAAGAAGTACCCCGCCTTGGCGTTGATGCCGAACATGCGGTCGTAGTCTTCCTCGGTGGTCTCCAGGATCGGCTTGCGCAGCACCATCCCGGTCGTGTTCACCGCGACGTCGACGCCGCCGTAGGTGTCCACCGCGGTGTCGAAGAGGCGCCGCACGTGCGCGACGTCCGTCAGGTCCCCCTGCACGGCGACGGCCTGCCCGCCGGCGTCCTCGATGGCCCCGACGGTCTCCTCGGCCTCCTTCTCGCCGGTGTGGTAGTGCACCACGACCCTGGCCCCGTCCTCGGCGAACACCCTGCTGACCAGGGCGCCCAGGTTCTTCTCGCCTCCGCCGACGACCGCCACCTTGTCCCGCAGCGTGTGCTCGGCCATGTCCGGAACCTCCTCGTGTCACCGTCGGTGATCGGTCTGATCACGTCCACTCACGAGGCTAGGCAGGGCAGGGGAGGGGGGACCAACGCAACCTGTCGGTGGCCTCACAAGCGCCGTCGATACCCGCTGCTCACGCCGGGTGCCGGCCCCTTCGGGGAAGGGCGGCTCCGCAGGCGTACGGGATGCGGCGGACTGCGCTCAGACATGGGATGTTAGGCTCATTCGCATCGATGGAGACATGGGATGTTCGGCAGTCTGCCCGTAGGGAGACGCGGGCGCGGGACGGAGAGGGGACGCGGGTGCCGATCCGTGCTACGGAGCGGTCGAGCCTGGTCGACCGGGTCATCGAGCAGTTGCAGAGCCTGATCGAGTCGGGCGAGTGGCCGGTGGGCACGAAGATCCCGGCCGAGCCCGTGCTCACCGGGATGCTCGCCGTGGGCCGCAACACCGTCAGGGAGGCCGTACGGGCGCTCGGGCACAGCGGCATGCTGGAGGCCAGGCAGGGCGACGGGACCTATGTGCGCGCGGCCGACGCCCTCGGCGCCGCCCTGCACAGGCGGCTGCGGCGCGCGGGGCACCTGGAGGCACTCGAAGTGCGCTCGTGCCTCGAACGCGACGCGGCGCGGCTCGCCGCCTCCCGGCGCGACGAGCGGGACCTCGCGGCCCTGCGCGCCGCGCTCGCCGAGCGGGGTGCCGCCTGGCGCGCGGGGGACACCGAGACGTTCGTACGGGCCGACGTGGCGTTCCACCACGCCGTGGTCGACGCCGCGCACAACGGCATGCTGGCCGACCTGTACAGCCATCTGACGGACGGGCTGCGCGGCGCGATCGCCTCGGTCGCCGACGCGCCCCTGCCCGAGCCGCAGCGCTCCCAGGCGGACTCGCACGCGGACCTGCTCGCCGCGATCGAGGCGGGCGACCCGGAGGCCGCCACCGGCGCGGTCGCCCGCTACATCGACGATTCGGTCAGCTCGCTGCGGGCCCTCCAGGAGGCCGACCCGCTGCCGGGACCGGGAGACGCGGCCACCGTCGAGGCGGCACCCCGCGCGGGGACACCCGCCGCCGCGGCGGCCCGTCCTGCGGGGGCGCCCGGCACCGCGGGGACACCCGCCGTCGTGGCGGCCCACCGCCCGAGGACAGACCACGCACCGCGCCAGGGCGGCGCACGGCGCGAAGAAGGGAACGGCGAGTGAGCACCGCTTCGGAGAACACCGCAAGCACCGGCCCTGAGGACGCCGGGGGTACCCGCACGGCCGGGAGCACGGGGCGCGTCGGCGCCGGGAGCACGGCAGCCGGGAGCACGGCAGCCGGGAGCACCGGCGACGACGACACGGGCCTGGACGGCGTCGGGGACGACCGGGCCCCGAAGGCTGCGGCGGACGCGGGTGCCGAGGGGACGGGGGCCGCGAACACCGGCGGCGCCGGAAGCACGGGACTGGAGGGCGCCGGGACCGCCCGGGCGGGCGAGGCCGCGTCGGGCGCGGGATCGCCCGGCCCGGGACCGGCGCGCCTGCGCGGTGGGATGCTCCTCGGCGCCGGCGTCATCGCGCTCGCGCTCAACCTGCGGCCCGCGATCGTCGCCGCCTCCCCGATGCTCGACACGATCAGGGCCGACACCGGCATGTCCGCCACCACGGCGGGCCTGCTCACCACGCTGCCGCTGCTCTGCTTCGGGCTGCTCGCGCCGTTCGCGCCGCGCCTCGGCCGCCGCCTCGGCATGGAGCCCGCGCTGCTGCTGACGATGGCTGCGATCGTCTGCGGCACCGCGCTGCGGCTCATACCCTCGATGGCCGCGCTCCTCGCGGGCACCGTCGTCGTCGGCGCGGGCATCGCCGTCGCGAACGTGCTGCTGCCCGGCGTCATCAAGCGCGACTTCCCCGAGCGTGTCGGCCTGATGACGGGCCTGTACTCGATGTCGCTGTTCGGCGGCGCCGCCCTGGCCGCCGGCATCACCGTGCCGGTCGGGCACGCCCTGTCCCTCGGCTGGCGGCCCACACTCGCCCTGTGGGGGCTGCTCGCTGTCGCCGCGCTCCTCGTGTGGGCGCCGCAGGTACGCCGCCACACGCGGATCACCGCCGGACAGGCGAGCGCGGCGCAGCACCCGGTGCGCGGGCTGTGGAGCCACCCCGTGGCCTGGCTGGTCACCGGCTACATGGGCCTCCAGTCCCTGTCGTACTACGCGGCCGCCGCGTACCTGCCGACGATGCTCACCAACGCGGGCACGGACCAGTCCACCGCGGGCTGGATGCTCTCCTTCTCCAGCCTCCTCGGCATCGCGGGCGCCTTCCTCAGCCCGGTGCTCGCCGCCCGCGGCGTCAGGCCGGGGCTGCTCGCGGCGGTCGGTGCCGTGCTGACGGCGGGCGGCTTCGCGGGCATGGCGACCGCGCCCGTGGGCGGCGCGTACCTGTGGATGGTCCTGCTCGGCCTCGGCCAGGGCGCGGCGATCTCGCTGGCGATGCTGTTCATCGTGCTGCGCTCGCCCGACACCCGGCACGCCGCGCAACTCTCCAGCATGGCCCAGTGCTTCGGCTATCTGCTGGCCGCAGCCGGGCCGCTGGCGCTGGGCGCGGTGCACCAGGCGACCGGCGGCTGGACCGTGCCGCTCGTCCTGCTGATCGTGCTGCTCGCGCCGCAGACGGCGGTCGGCCTCGGCGCCGCGATGAACCGGCACGCGGCCCCCGAGCAGCGGACCGACCGCGGGTAGCGCGGCGCGCAGCGCGGGCCCGGGTGGTCCTCGGGGCGTACCGGCGGGGTCCGTTCTGAGACACTTGGCCCGATGACCGCAGACCACCAGAGCTCACGGCACGTCAGGGCCCGTGCCGAGATCGACCTCGACGCCCTGCGCGCCAACGTGCGCACCCTGCGTGCCCGGGTCGCCCCCGGCGGCGCGCGGCTCATGGCCGTCGTCAAGTCCGACGCGTACGGGCACGGCATGGTGCCCGTCGCCCGCGCGGCCCGCGCCGCCGGGGCCGACTGGCTCGGCACCGCCACGCCGCACGAGGCGCTCGCGCTGCGCGCGGCGGGTGACGAGGGCCCGCTCATGTGCTGGCTGTGGACCCCGGGCGACCCCTGGGACGCCGGGATCGAGGCCGGGCTCGACATGGCGGTCAGCGCGCCCTGGGCGCTGGCCGAGGTCACCGCAGCCGCCCGGCGCACCGGCCGCGCGGCCCGCATCCAGCTGAAGGCCGACACCGGGCTCGGCCGCAACGGCTGCCAGCCCGCCGACTGGCCGGAACTGGTCGGCGCCGCGCTCGCCGCGCAGGCCGCGGGCGAGGTCCTGGTCACCGGCCTGTGGTCGCACTTCGCCTGCGCCGACGAGCCGGGCCACCCGTCGATCGCCGCGCAGCTCGACGTGTTCCGCGAGATGGTCGCGTACGCGGAGAAGGCGGGCGTCGAGCCCGAGGTGCGGCACATCGCCAACTCGGCCGCGGCCCTCACCCTGCCCGAGGCCCACTTCGACCTGGTGCGCGCGGGGATCGCCACGTACGGCATCGCGCCGAGCCCGGAGCTCGGCACCGCCGCCGAGCTCGGGCTGCGGCCCGTGATGACGCTCTCCGCGTCCGTCGCCCTGGTCAAGCGGGTCCCCGAGGGCCACGGCGTGAGCTACGGGCACACGTACCACACCGACCGCGAGACCACCCTCGGCCTGGTGCCGCTCGGCTACGCGGACGGCATCCCGCGCCACGCGTCGGGGCGCGGGCCGGTGCGCGTCGGCGGTACGGGCCCCTGGCGGCGGGTGGCGGGACGGGTCGCCATGGACCAGTTCGTGGTCGACCTCGGCGGCGACACCGTGCCGCCCGGCGCGCGCGCCGTGCTGTTCGGCCCCGGCGACGGGGGCGAGCCCACCGTCGAGGACTGGGCCGAGGCGTCGGACACCATCGCGTACGAGATCGTCACCAGGATCAGCGGCCGCGTGCCGCGGGTCTATCTCAACGAGTAGCGAGTAGCGACTAGCGGCCAACGGGCAACGGGCGGCGGGCGGCGGAAGGCGGAGGCTTCGTGAGCGAGGGCAGCGCGGCGCAGGACGTGGCACACGCCACCACCGCGGCCGCGGCCGGGACCGCGGCGGCCGTCGCGGGCGGCTGGCGCAGGGCGGGCATCGCGGGCGCCGCGATAGGCGTGATCGCGGCGAGCGCCGCGGCGGGCGTCGCCGTCGACCGGCTCACCCTCAGCCGCACCATGCGCCGCAGGGCGCGGCTCGCGCTGGACACCGCGGGCCCGTACGGCACCCTGCGCGGCACCCCCGGCCGCGCACGCGCCGACGACGGCACGGAGCTGTACTACGAGATCGACCCCACCGACCCCACCGACGCACCCGATACGGCGGACAGCGCAGGCCGGGCCGACAAGGCCGGTGCGGACGGCGGCCCCTTCACCGTCGTCTTCAGCCACGGCTACTGCCTCAACCAGGACTCCTGGCACTTCCAGCGCGCCGCCCTGCGCGGCCGGGTCCGCACGGTCCACTGGGACCAGCGCAGCCACGGCCGCTCGGGGCGCGGCGCCGGGCAGCCCGCGACGCCCGTCACCATCGACCAGCTCGGCCGCGACCTGAAGGCCGTCATCGACGCGGCGGCTCCCGAAGGGCCGCTCGTCCTGGTGGGGCACTCCATGGGCGGCATGACGGTGATGGCGCTCGCCGACCAGTACCCCGGGCTCATAAGGGAGCGGGTCGCGGGGGTCGCCCTCGTCGGCACGTCGAGCGGGCGGCTCGGGGAGATCACGTACGGCCTGCCCACGCTCGGCGCGGGCGTGGCGCGGCGCGTGCTGCCCGGCGTCCTGAAAGCCCTCGGCTCCCAGGCCGGCCTGGTCGAGAAGGGCCGGCGCGCCACCGCCGACCTGTACGCGGGTGTCGTCAAGCGCTACTCCTTCGGCGGCCAGGACGTCGACCCGGCCGTCGCGCGCTTCGCCGAGCGGATGATCGAGAGCACCCCGATCGACGTGGTCGCCGAGTTCTACCCGGCCTTCAGCGCCCACGACAAGGCCGAGGCGCTCGCGGTCCTCGCGGACACCCCCGCGCTGGTACTCGCGGGCACCGACGACCTGATCACGCCCGGCTCGCACAGCGAGGCCATCGCCGAGGTGCTGCCCGACGCGGAGCTCGTCCTGATCGAGGGCGCGGGCCACCTGGTGATGCTTGAGCACCCCGAAGCCGTCACCCGGCACCTCACCGACCTGCTGGCCCGCGCGGGCGCCCCCGGCTTTGGCCGTAACGTTGGCGGGCATGGAAGCACCGCACCCCACCCCGGCCGCTGACGGGCGGCCCGCACCCCGTACGGAGATCCGCCTCGACGCCCCCGAGCGCACGCGCGAGTTCGGCAGGGCGCTCGCCGCGCTGCTGCGCCCCGGCGACCTCGTGCTGCTCACGGGCGAGCTGGGCGCGGGCAAGACGACCCTGACCCGCGGCATCGGCGAGGGGCTCGGCGTGCGGGGCGCCGTCACGTCCCCCACCTTCGTGATCGCGCGCGTCCACCCGCCGCTCGGCGAGGGGCCCGCGCTCGTCCACGTCGACGCGTACCGGCTCGACGGCGGCCTCGACGAGATGGAGGACCTCGACCTCGACGTGTCGCTCCCCGAGTCCGTGGTCGTGGTCGAGTGGGGCGACGACAAGGTCGAGGAGCTGTCGGACGCGCGCCTGCACGTCGTCATCGAGCGCGCCACCGGCGCGGAGGGCGCCGCGGGAGCGGACGCCGGGCTGCCGCCCAAGGACGACGGGCGCCGCCTCGTCACCCTCACCGGGTACGGGGAGCGCTGGGCGGGCTCCGGTCTCGCCGGGCTCCGCGCGGTCTTCTGCTGACCGGGGCGGCAGCCGCGGCGCGTGCGGGGAGCGCGGGACGTGCCGACATGGTGTCGGCAAGATGTTGCGCGCCCGGCCGCGCCCGTGGTCCCATGGACCGCAGTACTGGTTAGGTCTGCCTAACCCCGTGTGCCCCCGAGCCCAGGAGGCAGTCATGACGGCGCCCCGGCATGAGCCCCGGACACCCAGCAGCACCACGCCCCCGCCGCGCCCGCACGGCGCCCAGGCGCCGTGCGGTGTGTCGATGAGCGACCTGCTGGCGTCCTGCGCCGCCGCGTCCGCAGTCTCCACGCCGCCCGCCGCCGCGGACGCGCAGGGCGCCCCCGCCGCCGAGGCCGACGAGGCCGAGGGGCGCGCCGGCCGCCGCGCGCGCCGCCGGGTGCCGAGCGCCGCCGCGGTCTGCTGAGCCGGCCCCGCGCCTCGGTGCCTCAGGGAACGACGACGACCTTCGAGCCGAGGGTCGCGAAGTTCCACAGCGCGGTACCGTCCGCGAGTCTCGCCCGCACACCGCCCGTCTTCTTCGACGGGTCGGGGCTCGCCATCGAGCCGTCCTGCGCCGAGCTGAAGCCGATGACCACGCCCTCGTTCTTGGCGAACAGCACCACGTGCTCGATGGGCACCCCGTCGGAGCCGGTGATCCGGTCGGTCCTGCTGGTCACGGCATACGAGCCGGGCTCCGGATCGACGGTGCTCGGCCGCACGGTGAACGTCCGCGCCACCTTGTCGCCGTCGTCCACGAGCCAGACCCTGTCGCCCTTCAGCGCGTAGACGACCCGCGCGCCCTGCCCGGAGTGCGCGGGCAGCGCCGCCGGGTCGCGGCGCGGGCGCTGCGGGCCCTTGGCGACGTGCGAGGGCGAGGCGCCGGGCGCGGGCTTGCCGAGGGTGTCGGGCACGTTCGCCGACGCCTGGTAGGCGAGGAACCCGACCGCGGCCAGTGCCGCGGCCGTGAGCCCGGCGACGATTCCCGAGCTGCTCCGTGACACCTGTTCCTCAGCCACCTCTCGTACCCGCGTGCGGTATCTCCGCCTTGACGCGCGCTGCGCGGCCGACGGTAGCAGCAGGGTACGGGCGGACCAGGGGCGCCGCGGCCCCGGCCGCCGGGGCCGTAGGCTGTTCGCGTGCTTCTCCTCGCCGTCGACACCGCCACCCCCGCCGTCACTGTCGCCCTGCACGACGGCGCCTCCGTCCTCGCCGCCGAGAGCGACGTGGACGCCCGCCGGCACGGCGAACTGCTGCTGCCGGCCGTCGACCGGGTGCTCGCGGAGGCCGGGACGGAGCTCCACGCCGTCACGGAGCTGGTGGTGGGCGTGGGACCCGGCCCGTACACCGGGCTGCGGGTCGGCATCGCGACGGCGCTCGCCTTCGGCTCCGCGCTCGGCGTCCCGGTGCGCGGCCTGTGCTCGCTCGACGGCCTCGCGTACGCCTCCGGCGTCGAAGGGCCGTTCGTCGTCGCCACGGACGCCCGCCGCAAGGAGGTCTACTGGGCCCGCTACGCCGACGCCAGGACCCGGGCCACCGAGCCCGCGGTCGCCCGGCCCGGCGAGCTCGCACAGGCGGTGGCCGGGCTGCCCGCGGTCGGCGCCGGCGCGCTGCTGTACCCCGAGGTCTTCCCCGACGCCCGCGGCCCCGAGCACCAGTCGGCCGCCGCGCTCGCGTCCCTCGCGGCCGGGCTGCTCGCCGGGGCCGGGTCCCGCGCCCCGGGGTCCGCGCCCGCCGCGGGCTTCCTGCCGCCGCGCCCGCTGTACCTGCGCCGTCCGGACGCGCAGGTCCCCAAGAACTACAAGGTGGTCACCCCGAAGTGAGTGAGCCCCCTTCCGCGGTGCTGCGCGAGATGCGCTGGTGGGACATGGACGCCGTGCTCGAACTCGAGGACGAGCTCTTTCCCGAGGACGCCTGGTCGCCCGGCATGTTCTGGTCGGAGCTCGCGCACGCGCGCGGCCCGTACGCGACCCGCCGCTACGTCGTCGCCGACGAGGGCGGCAGGATCGTCGGCTACGCGGGGCTCGCCGCGGTCGGCGGCGTCGCCGACGTGCAGACCATCGGCGTGGCCAGGGACCACTGGGGCGGCGGCCTCGGCGCCCGGCTGCTCACCGAGCTGCTGCGGCACGCCACCGCGTTCGAGTCCAGCGAGGTCCTGCTCGAAGTACGGGTCGACAACACCAGGGCGCAGAGGCTGTACACGCGCTTCGGCTTCGAGCCGATCGGCTTCCGCAAGGGCTACTACCAGCCGGGGAACGTGGACGCGCTGGTGATGCGGCGCGACATGAAGGAGACCCCGGGCGAGACGCCGCCCGCGGCGGAACCCGGCGCGGCACCAGAGACAGGACCCGGCCGCGGCACGGGACCGGGCACGGGAGGAACGGACACTGATGGCTCCGCTGGCTGACGAACCACTCGTCCTCGGCATCGAGACGTCCTGCGACGAGACCGGCGTCGGCGTCGTGCGCGGCACGACCCTGCTGGCCGACGCCGTCGCGTCGAGCGTCGACGAGCACGCGCGCTTCGGCGGCGTCGTGCCCGAGGTCGCCTCGCGCGCCCATCTGGAGGCGATGGTCCCGACGATCGAGCGGGCCCTCGCCACCGCCGGGGTCTCGGCGCGCGACCTCGACGGCATCGCCGTCACGGCGGGCCCCGGCCTCGCGGGCGCGCTGCTCGTCGGGGTGTCGGCGGCGAAGGCGTACGCGTACGCGCTCGGCAAGCCGCTCTACGGCGTCAACCACCTCGCCTCGCACATCTGCGTCGACCAGCTCGAACACGGCCCGCTGCCGGAGCCGACGATGGCCCTGCTGGTCAGCGGCGGCCACTCGTCGCTGCTGCTCGCGCCGGACATCACCGCGGACGTACGGCCGCTCGGCGCGACCATCGACGACGCGGCGGGCGAGGCGTTCGACAAGATCGCGCGCGTGCTCCAGCTCGGCTTCCCCGGCGGCCCGGTCATCGACCGGCTCGCGCGCGAGGGGGACCCGGCGGCGATCGCGTTCCCGCGCGGGCTGACCGGCCCGCGCGACGCGGCGTACGACTTCTCGTTCTCGGGGCTCAAGACCTCCGTGGCCCGCTGGATCGAGGCGAGGCGCGCGGCGGGCGAGGAGGTGCCGGTGCGCGACGT
Source organism: Streptomyces tremellae (assembly GCF_039540215.1). NCBI lineage: Bacteria > Bacillati > Actinomycetota > Actinomycetes > Kitasatosporales > Streptomycetaceae > Streptomyces > Streptomyces tremellae. The sequence continues at coordinate 26,999 of NZ_BAABEP010000023.1, read as the reverse complement.
CGCCGCGTCCTTCCAGGAGGCCGTGGTGGACGTGCTGACGCGCAAGGCCGTGCGCGCCTGCAAGGACGAGGGCGTGGACCATCTGATGATCGGCGGCGGCGTCGCGGCCAACTCCCGGCTGCGCGCCATGGCGGAGGAGCGGTGCGCGCGGGCCGGGATCACCCTGCGGGTGCCGAGGCCCGGCCTGTGCACGGACAACGGCGCGATGGTCGCGGCGCTCGGCGCCGAGATGGTCGCGCGCGGCCGCTCGGCGTCCGCCTTCGACCTGTCGGCCGACAGCTCCCTGCCGGTGACGGAGACGCACGTCCCCGCGGACGCTGCGCACGACGCCGTCCACGCCGCCGCGCACGCGCACGTACACGCACACACCGTGCGGGAGCGGAAGGGGAACTGATGACCGTCACGCTGATGTGGGAGGCGAAGGCCGTGGAGGGCCGTGGCGCGGAGCTGCTCGCCTGGGCCCGTGCCCAGCGCCCGGCCGAGGAGCCGCTGCGCCGTGAGACGTTCCGCGCCCCCGGCGGCCGGGTCCTGGTGCTGACCTGGTGGCCCGGCGCGTACGACACCCCCGTGCCCGAGCTCCCCGAGCCGCCGGACGCCCTCCTCGCCCGCCCGGTCCACCGCTGGCGCTTCGAACCGCTCGACGAAGCCGGGGCCTGACGCCGGACGCCCCCTCGTGCGGCCCCGGCCCCACCCCGTCCGTGCGGCCTTTCGGCTGTCCTCTCCGCGTGGCACCGTGGGAGGAGAGACGGAAGGAGCGTCCGCCCCGCCGCCGAAGGAGGGGGGCGCCGGGCGTCCTGAAGTGGGCACGGCCGTGCGCGGAAGGGCCCCGGGAGGGGCGCGCCGCAGGTCGCGTGCGGTGCGGCGGGCACAGCTGCCGCACGTGACGCGTGCGGCGCCTCCTGTTGAGGCCGTTCCTACCTCGTCCGTCCTATTCTGGAGTGGACACGCATGCGCCATTCGGGTGAAGGGGCGGCGGATGAACTGGTTTTGGTGGATATTCGTCTTCTTCATGGTCGGCGGGTTCAGCTGGATCGCGGACACCGGCAGGTCGGCGCTCAAAACCAGGCACGACCGCAGGATGGAGCGCCTGAAGCTCGCCGAGGACGGGCGCCTCGCGCTCGAGGAGGCCCACAAGCCGCCCGAGGCCGTCTGCGGCTGCACCCATCACCTGGCCAAGCACGACAAGGCCGGTAAGTGCCATGAGGACGTGCAGGTCCCGACCGAGTGGGACGAGAACAAGAAGCCCCTCCACTTCGAGCTGCGTCAGTGCAACTGCCAGCAGTACGTGGGCCCCCAGCCCCTCTCCCGGATCTACGCGGACGAGCTGACCGACCTCGACGACCCGCACTGACCCGGCCGGGACCCGAGCGGGGCCGGCCGGGCCGCCCCCGGCGGGCGCAGCCGGCGCTCCTGCTCGCCACTGGTCCCCGGCCTGCCGCCGGCGCGCCTGCCGCGACCGGGTCGGCGCCTGGCGGGCGCCGCGGGTCAGCGGGGGCGCGGCAGGGGGTGGGCGAGGAGCATGGCGGGGGCGCCGGCGGTGCGGGTGAGGATGACGGTGGCCTCGTTGCGGCCCTTGAGCTTGAGCTTCCTGCGCAGTTCCTCGGGCTCGACCGCGGAGCCGCGCTTCTTGACGGTCAGGACGCCCACCTCGCGCTCCCGCAGCAGCGCCTTGAGGCGCTTGAGGTGGAAGGGGAGGACGTCGGTGATCTCGTAGCCGGTCGCGAACGGCGTCTCGTGGCGGACGTCCGAGGTGACGTACGCGATCGTCTCGTCGAGCAGGCCCGCGTCCGGCAGGTCCGCGACGGCCTCCGCGACGAGGTGCGCGCGGATGACGGCGCCGTCCGGCTCGTAGAGGTAGCGGCCGGGGGCGCGGACCGGGGGGTCGGGCAGGCCGCGGTCGGCGACCGCCGCGCCCGCGGGCAGGAGCGTGGCGCGCCGGGGCGGCCCCGGGGCGCCGGGGGTGTGCCAGAGGACCGCCTCCTTCACGTCGCCCTCGTACGAGACCCACTCGGCCGTGAAGTCGTCGGGCACCAGCGCGTGCGGGATGCCGGGGGCGATCTTGATCGCGCCGAGGCCTGTACGGCGTACCGCGTCGAGCGCCCAGGACAGCGGCGGCGCGTACGCCTCGGGGTCGAAGACCCGGCCCGCGCCGCGGCGCCGCGCCGGGTCGACGAACAGCGCCTCGGCGCCGGTCGTGTCGTACGCGGTGACATCGGCGCGCACGAAGGCGGCCCGCGGCCCGTCCGGCGCCAGGGCACGCACGTTCGCTTCGGCGATCTCGCAGGTCAGCGGGTCCAGATCGACGCCGGTGACGGCGATGCCCGCCCGCGCGAGCTCCACCGCGTCACCGCCGATCCCGCAGCACAGGTCGGTCACCCGCGCGACGCCGAGCGCGCGGAAGCGCGCCGCGCGGTGGGCGGCCACGGCGGTGCGGGTGGCCTGCTCGACGCCGTTCGGCGTGAAGTACATCCGGTGCGCGTCCCGCGCGCCGAACTTCGCCACCGCCCGCTGCCGCAGCCGCGCCTGCCCGAGCGCCGCGGAGACCAGGGCGGCGTCGTGGTCGCGGCGCAGCCGGGTGGCGAGCGCGAGTTCCCGCGCCGGGTCGTGGTCGCGGACCTCCGCGAGCAGGGCCTGGCCCTCCGGGGTGAGCAGGGGTGCGAGGCGGGGCGGTTCTTCGGTCACCGGCCCATTGTCGGGCAGCGGGCGGCACTGTCGGCCAGGCGGGGGAGTGCGGGTGCCGGGCGGCGGCGCCTGCGCGGAGCGGGCGTCCACCGCTGACAGGATGCGGCGCCATGCGACTAGTACGACAAACCGAAGAAATGATGAAAGAGCGGGCGTCCGGATCGAGCGGAGGCGCGCGTACCGGGCGCCGCAGACGCAGACCCGGGCGGGACGGCCGGGCGCAGCGGCGGCCCGCCCGCGCCGTCGCCTCCGCGCTGCTCGCCGCCTCGGTCGCCTCCGTCGCCGCGCTCGGCTCGGGCTGCTCGGCCGGGGGTGCCGACCTCGCGGGCGACGCGGGGAAGGCGGGCGCGGCCCGGCTCGCGGGCGCCGCGGGCGTCGCCGCCCCGCCGGGCGGGGACGCCGCGACCCCCGGGTCCGTACCGGCGGGCGGTAGCCCCTCGGCGGGCGCGTCCCCGGCCACCGGATCCGCCACGCCGTCCGGCACTTCCTCGGCGGCGGCCTCCGCGCCGGCGTCGGTACCGGCCTCCGCGGCGGCCTCCGCCACCGCGTCCGCGCCGCCCGCCGCCCCGGGCGACCCGTCCGCCTCCGGCGCGTCCTCCGCGCCAGGCCCCCACCGGCCCGGCGCGTCCACCGCGGGCGCGTCCCCGCCCTCCCGCACCCCCGAACTCCGCCCGGCAGCCAAGCCGTCCGTAAGGCCGGTGCCCGGCGCGCCCGCCGCCGGGGCGCGGCCCGCCGACGCGGCCGGTGCGCTCGCCTCGTACGCGGCGCGCGTGAAGGCGACCGCGGCGGCCCGGCTCGCCGCGGCGAAGAAGTGGGGCCTTCCCACCCCGCCGCTGCTCGCGCCCCCGCCGCCCGCGGTGAAGCCGGTGGTCCCCACCCGCAAGGGGTTCGAGGCCGAGGGCGGCGAGCAGGGGCTGCCGCCCGTCTTCACCCGCGTCCCCACCAAGGACAAGGTCGTCTTCCTCACCATCGACGACGGCTCGGAGAAGGAGCCCGACTTCCTCTCGATGATGTCCGAGCTGCACGTCCCCTACAGCGCCTTCCTCAGCGACTACCTGATCAAGGACGACTACGGCTACTTCGCCAAGGCGCAGGCGTCGGGCGTCACCCTCAGCAACCACACCCTCACCCACCCCTACCTCCCCGGCCTCACCCACGCGCAGCAGGAACACGAGATCTGCGGCCAGCAGGACAAGCTCGCCAAGGAGTACGGCAAGCGGCCGACGCTGTTCAGGCCGCCGTACGGCAACTACAACGGCGACACGCTGCGGATCGCCAAGTCCTGCGGGATCAAGGCCTTCCCGCTGTGGGAGACCGAGGCGTTCCCCACGCACATGGACTGGCGCGACGAGGCCCAGCACTTCGAGCCCGGCGACATCATCCTCACCCACTTCCAGGGGCCCTCCGAGTGGAAGGCCACGATGGTGGAGAACGTCCGCAACCTCCTGAAGCGCATCACGGACCAGGGCTACGCCGTGGCCCGCCTGGAGGACTACGTCTGACCCCGGCCGCGATCAGACGCACGCGGCACCGCGCGACCCGCGCCCACGCGGCCCCGGACGGACGTCCGGGGCCGCCGCCACGCCCGGGGTGCGGCGCCGGCCGTCCGGCGGCATACCGTGGCCAGGGGCCGCCCGCACCGCCCTCGGCGCACCCCCGGCAGCGCGGCGCGTGCCACGTCGACTGGCACTCCGCTTGACCGAGTGCTAACCGCGGTCATAGTCTCAGCTTTGGCACTCCCCGAGTGAGAGTGCCAGAACGCGCGACGGGCAGGTCCGGCACCCGCGACGACGGATCCACCTGGTCGCCACCCTCAGACAGTCAACCCCGTGAGATCTCCGAAGGGGGAGGTCGGATCGTGACGACCGCCAGCACCAAGGTTGCCATCAAGCCGCTTGAGGACCGCATCGTGGTCCAGCCGCTCGACGCCGAACAGACCACGGCCTCTGGCCTGGTCATTCCGGACACTGCCAAGGAGAAGCCCCAGGAGGGCGTCGTCCTGGCCGTGGGCCCGGGCCGCTTCGAGAACGGCGAGCGCCTGCCGCTCGACGTCTCGGTCGGCGATGTCGTTCTGTACAGCAAGTACGGCGGCACCGAGGTGAAGTACAGCGGCGAGGAGTACCTCGTCCTCTCGGCTCGCGACGTGCTCGCGATCATCGAGAAGTAACTCCACCCCGTATTGCTTTTCTGATCTGCGCCCCTGGCCCCCCTGCGAACGCCGGGCGGACGGGGGCGCAGGTCGTTCGAGAGGACAGAAGCTCCCATGGCGAAGATCCTGAAGTTCGACGAGGACGCCCGTCGCGCCCTCGAGCGCGGCGTCAACAAGCTGGCCGACACGGTCAAGGTGACGATCGGCCCCAAGGGCCGCAACGTCGTCATCGACAAGAAGTTCGGTGCGCCCACCATCACCAACGACGGCGTCACCATCGCCCGCGAGGTGGAGGTCGAGGACCCGTACGAGAACCTCGGCGCGCAGCTCGTGAAGGAGGTGGCGACCAAGACCAACGACATCGCGGGTGACGGCACCACCACCGCCACGGTGCTCGCCCAGGCGCTGGTCCGCGAGGGCCTGCGCAACGTCGCGGCCGGCGCCTCCCCCGCCGCCCTCAAGCGCGGCATCGACGCCGCCGTCGCCGCGGTCTCCCAGGACCTCCTGGCCACCGCGCGCCCCATCGACGACAAGTCCGACATCGCCGCCGTGGCCGCGCTCTCCGCGCAGGACCAGCAGGTCGGCGAGCTCATCGCCGAGGCGATGGACAAGGTCGGCAAGGACGGTGTCATCACCGTCGAGGAGTCCAACACCTTCGGTCTCGAACTGGACTTCACCGAGGGCATGGCCTTCGACAAGGGCTACCTCTCCCCGTACATGGTCACGGACCAGGAGCGGATGGAGGCCGTCCTAGAGGACCCGTACATCCTGATCAACCAGGGCAAGATCTCCTCCATCCAGGACCTCCTGCCGCTGCTTGAGAAGGTCATCCAGGCGGGTGGCTCGAAGCCGCTGCTGATCATCGCCGAGGACGTCGAGGGCGAGGCCCTTTCGACCCTGGTCGTCAACAAGATCCGCGGCACGTTCAACGCGGTGGCCGTCAAGGCCCCCGGCTTCGGCGACCGCCGCAAGGCCATGCTCGGCGACATCGCCACCCTCACGGGCGCGACCGTCATCGCCGAGGAGGTCGGCCTCAAGCTCGACCAGGCCGGTCTCGACGTGCTGGGCACCGCCCGCCGCGTCACGGTCACCAAGGACGACACGACCATCGTCGACGGCGGCGGCAACAGCGCCGACGTGACGGGCCGCGTCAACCAGATCAAGGCCGAGATCGAGACCACCGACTCCGACTGGGACCGCGAGAAGCTCCAGGAGCGCCTCGCGAAGCTGGCCGGCGGCGTCTGCGTGATCCGCGTCGGCGCGGCCACCGAGGTGGAGCTCAAGGAGAAGAAGCACCGCCTTGAGGACGCGATCTCCGCGACCCGCGCCGCGGTCGAGGAGGGCATCGTCTCCGGCGGTGGCTCCGCGCTCGTCCACGCGGGCAAGGTCCTCGAAGACAGCCTCGGCAAGGAGGGCGACGAGGCCACGGGCGTCGCCGTCGTCCGCCGCGCCGTCGTCGAGCCGCTGCGCTGGATCGCCGAGAACGCCGGCCTGGAGGGCTACGTCATCACCTCCAAGGTGGCCGAGCTCGACAAGGGCAACGGCTTCAACGCCGCCACCGGCGAGTACGTCGACCTGGTCAAGGCCGGCGTCATCGACCCGGTCAAGGTGACGCGCTCCGCCCTGGAGAACGCCGCCTCCATCGCCTCGCTGCTCCTCACGACCGAGACGCTGGTCGTCGAGAAGCTGGCCGAGGAGGAGGAGCCGGCGGCCGCGGGCCACGGACACGCGCACTGACACCGCGCACGGCGCACCGCGCCGTGGCACGCGCCGGGCGGGGCCCGGCACCCTCCGCACTGCGGACGGTGCCGGGCCCCGCCCGTTTCCCGTGGTGCGGGAGGTGCGCGCCGCCCGTGCGGGCTCACCCCCTACGCGGACCGGTCGAGCGCGGCGGGGAGCACGGGCCCGGCGAAGGGCTCGCCCTTCACGAAGCGCTCCACCTCGTCGAGCGCGTGCTCGGCCATGCGGTGGGTCTCGTTGCCGAGCGAGCCCGCGACATGCGGGGTGAGCAGGACGTTCGGCAGGTCGTACAGCGGCGAGTCGGGCGCCGGGAGCTCCGGGTCCGTCACGTCGAGCACCGCGTGCAGACGGCCGGACACCAGCTCGCGCAGGAGCGCTTCCTCGTCGATCAGCGAGCCCCGCGAGGTGTTGACCAGCGTCGACCCGTCGGCCATCGCGGCGAGCTGCACCGCGCCGATCAGGTGCCGGGTCGCGGGGAGCTGGGGCGCGTGCACGGAGACCACCGAACTGCGCGCGCACAGCTCGTCGAGGCCCACCGGCTCGGCGCCGAGCGCCGCGGCCCCCGCCGCGTCCACGTACGGGTCGTACAGCAGGACCCGCAGGTCGAACGGGCGCAGCAGTTCGATGACCCGCCGCCCGATCCTGGACGCGCCGACGATGCCCACCGTGCGGCCGTAGTTGCCCGCGTCGATCAGCTCGCCGTGCCAGTCGTGCGGCGCGCGCAGCGCGCGGTAGCCGCGGGCCGCGTCGAGGACGCGCTTGCCCGCGAAGAGGATCGCCGCGAGCGTGTACTCGGCGACCGGCAGCGCGTTGGCCGCGGCGGCCGAGCTGACCGCGATGCCCCGCTCCCAGCAGGCGTCGGTGACGAAGTGCTTCACCGTGCCCGCCGCGTGCACCACCGCCCGCAGCCGGGGCGCGGACGCGAGCACGGACCCGGTCAGCGCCGGCACACCCCAGCACGTCAGCAGGATCTCGGCCTCGGCGAGCGCGGTGGCGAGCGCGGGCCCGGGAGCCGTGAAGTCGTCGGCGACCAGGGCGGGGTCGGTGCGGACGAGCCCGGTCAGCCGCTTCCGCTGCGCGGCCGTGAACAGCCGGTCCGCGACGCCCGGGGCCATCGCGAGCAGCGCGGCGGGGCGATTGTCAGTGGCGTCGTGCATGGTGGGTCTCGTACTCCTCGATGGGGGGGTGCGGGGCCGGGGGACCGGCCGGTTACTTGACGCTGCCCGCGGTCAGGCTGGCCTTCCAGTGCCGTTGCAGGGTGACGAAGGCGACGATCAGGGGGAGGACGGCGAGCAGCGAGCCCGAGACGACCATCGGATAGAAGTCGGGCGTCGCGTTGGCGTTGCTGTGCCAGTTGTAGAGGCCGAGGCTCAGCGGATAGAGCTCCTTGTCGGACAGCATCACGAGGGGGAGGAAGAAGTTGTTCCAGATCGCCGTGAACTGGAAGAGGAAGACGGTCACGAAGCCGGGCATGACCATGCGCAGCCCGATCGACCAGAAGACCCGCAGTTCGCCGGCCCCGTCGATACGGGCGGCTTCGAGCGCCTCGTCGGGGATGTAGCCCGCGCTGAAGATGCGGGAGAGGTAGACCCCGAAGGGGTTGACCAGGACGGGGATCAGCACCGACCAGTAGGTGTTGACGGTGTGGGTCTTGACCGCGAGCAGGTACAGCGGCAGGGAGAGCGCCGTGGACGGCAGCAGCACGCCGAGCAGCACGACGGCGAACAGCTTCTCCTTGCCACGGAAGCGGTACTTGTCGAAGGCGTAGCCGGCCGCGACGCTGACGAGCGAGCAGCCCAGCGCGCCGAGCCCCGCGTAGAGGAGCGAGTTGCCGTACCAGCGGAAGTAGATGCCGCCGTCGTAGGACGCCAGGGTGGAGAGGTTGTGTCCGAAGTCGAAGCCCTCGAAGGAGAAGACGTTGCCGCCGAGGATGTTCCCCGCGTTCTTGGTGGCGGCGGTGACCAGCCAGACGAGCGGGAAGAGGGTGTAGGCGGCGGCGATGGCGAGCAGCGCGTTCACGGCGGCGCGCGAGGTCCAGCGGCCGGCGGCGGAGCGGCCGGTGGGGGCCGGCCGGCGGCCGGTGCGCGGGCGGGTGCCGGGGGCGAGTTGCCCGGCCGGGTCGACGATGAGGGGAGTGGTCATGCCGAGGCTCCCTTCCGGTTGGCGATACGGGTGACGGCGAAGGAGAGCACGGCCGCGGTCAGAGCGATGAGGACGGACGCGGCGGCGGCCCGCCCGTAGTCGTTCAGCTGGAACGCCTCGGCGTAGGCGTACATGTTGGGCGTCCAGGCGCTGGTGATGGCGGACCCGGAGTTCGACAGCAGCAGCGGCTCGGTGAACAGCTGGAGCGAGCCGATGACCGTGAACAGCAGCACGAGGAAGACGGAGGAGCGGATGAGGGGCAGCTTGATACTGAAGGCGGTGCGCCAGTTGCCCGCGCCGTCGACGGCGGCCGCCTCCAGCAGGGAGCGGTCCACGGCCTGGAGAGCGGCGTAGAAGATGACGACGTTGTAGCCGAGCCACTCCCACAGGGCGATGTTGACGACGGAGGGGAGCGCGCCGCCCGAGGAGAAGAAGTCGAATCCGATGCCGCCCGAGTGCATCGCCCTGACGACCGGGCTGAGTCCCGGCGTGTAGAGGTACACCCAGATCAGGGCGGCGATCAGGCCGGGGATGGCGTGCGGCAGGAACAGCGCGAGCTGGAAGAGGCGCCGGGCGCGGGCGAGCGCGGTGTCCAGCAGCAGCGCGAGGGCGAGCGCCCCGCCGACCATGATCGGGATGTAGAGGAGCACATAGCCGCCGAGCACCCGGAAGCCGTCGCGGAACGCGGCGTCAGCCAGGGTGTCGGCGTAGTTGCCGAACCCGTCGAAGACGTCGCGCGGCCCGCCGAAGCCGAGCCCGGACAACTTCTGGGTGAACAGGCTCAGCCAGAGCGCGTAGCCCACGGGAATCAGCATCGCCACGGTGAACAGGGCGAAGAAGGGGGTGAGCAGTACCCCGGCGGCGAGACCGGTGCGCTGGGCGCCGCGGCGGCGCGGGGGCCGGGCCGCGGGGGCGGTGGCGCGGGCGTCCCGGACACCCCGGGCGCCGGCGCCTGTGCTGGTTTCGGTGCTCATGAGGCGTCCTCGACCTTCAGACCGCTCTTGCGCAGGGCGGCCACGGTGGCGCTCTGCGTGGTGGTGATGGCGCGCGGCAGGGTGGTGCCGCCGCCGATGACCCCGTGGAGCTGGTCCCTGAGGGTGTTGTTGGCCGCGGCGGTCGGGCCCCACAGCCAGTGCGGGTCGATCGTCGCGCCGGCCTTCGCGTACAGGGCGTAGAGGTCCTGGCCGCCGTAGAAGCCGGTGTCGATGGCCTTGCGGGCGACGGGTACGAGCGCGGGCGCGGCCGGCAGGGCGGTGGAGGTGCTCGCGCTGACCCGGGCCCGTACGGAGTCGGGGGAGGTCGCCATCCAGAGGATGAACGTCATGGCGGCGGCCGTCTTCCCGCTGTTCTTGGAGACGGCGAAGGTGGAGCCCTGGCTCATGCCGACGCTCGGGTGGGCCGCGTCCCAGCTGGGCATCCGCATCGCCGCCCACTTCCCCTTCTCCTCGGGCACGATGCCCGCGAGGGTGCCCGCGCCCCAGGAGGCGCCCAGGTAGCCGACGGTGGTGCCCGCCTTGAGGGAGGCGGTCCACTCGGGGCTGTAGGAGGGCGCGGTGCTGACGAGCTTGTCGTCGATCATGCCCTGCCAGTACGCGGCGACCCTGCGGGTCGCCGGGTCGCTGGTGTCCACCCGCCAGGCGCCGTTCCTCGTGCTGAACCACGAGGCGCCCGCCTGCCAGGCCATGGTCTGGAAGAACGTCGGGTCGTCGGGGAAGAACGTGGCGATACGGGTGTCGGGCGCGGCCCTCTTCACCTGCCGCGCCGCGGTGCGGAACTCGGTCCACGTCTTCGGCAGCGGGATGTGGTGCTGGGTGAAGAAGTCCTTGCGGTAGTAGAAGATCTGCGGCGAGGCGTCGGACGGCACCGCCCAGTTCCTGCCGCCCATCGTCGTCAGCTGGACGGTCTGGGGGAGGAACTTCTTCTTCACCGCGGGGGTCATGTAGCGGCTGATGTCCTGGAGTGAGCCCTGGCTGACGAACTGGGCGAGCGACGGGTATTCGATCGACAGCACGTCGGGCGCGATGCCCGCCTTCACGGCGTTGGCGATCTTCGGGTAGCCGCCGAGGCCGCCAGAGGGTATCTCCTCGAACTTCACCTTGACGGTGTCGTGCGTGGCGTTGAACTCGTCGGCGACCTGCTGGGACCCCTTGGTCCAGGCCCAGAAGGTGACGGTGACGGGGTGCTCCCGCGTGCCTTCCGCGGGGGCCTGCGCCGCGCCGCCGCACGCCGTGAGCACTGCGAGTGAGACGAACGCGGTGGCGGCTCCCACGGCTGTTCGCAGGGACCGGGACCAACTGCGGCTCACGGCGCTGCTCCTCTTCGTTGGGGGACAGGCGGTCGCGGCGATACTTCGAGCCGCCGTGAGCGAAGTCAAGACCGAAAGATCGAATGATCGGAAAATGAGCGAAACCGCTTGCCCTCAGCGGTCTCAGCGGTCTCGGTGGTCTCGGTGCTCTCAGCGCACCGGGGCGTCGGCCGCGCCGCAGGACGCGCGGACGCGCAGGGTGGGCAGCAGCTCCAGGTGGCGCCGGGGTGCCTCCTGGCCTTCCGCGCCCGCCGTGAGCCGCTCGACCAGCAGCTCGACCGCGCTGCGGCCGACCGCGCGCTTCGGCGGTGCCACGGCCGTCAGCGGGGTGTCGGCGAGCGCCGCGACCTCGTCGTCGTACGTGATGAGGGCGATGTCGCGGGGGACGCGGACGCCGAGCGCGGCCAGGCGCCGCACCATGCGGGTGGCGTCCTCGTCGTTGTGCATCAGCGCCGCCGTGGCCCGGCCCTCGCGCACGAGGTCGCGCACGGCGAGCGCGGTCGCCTCCGGCGGGTGGCCGGGGGTGTCGGGCGTCGAGTCGAGCACCGGGAGGCCGGCGCCGAGGCCGAGCGCGTCGAGCGCCCGCGCGTACCCGGTGCGCACGGCCTGCGCCGTGGGGCTGTCGGAGCGCGCGACGAGCAGCGGCGCGCCGTGCCCGAGCCGTGCCAGGTGGCGCACCGCGATCAGCACGCCGTGCGCGTGGTCGGAGCCGACCCGGTCCATGCCGTCGAGCGGGCCGCCCGGCTCCGCCCTGCGCTCCACCAGCACGGCGTCCACGGGCAGCCGCGCGATCCACTCCGCGTATGCGGCCTGGTGCTCGGGCCGCGTCCAGCTCGGCACGACGAGCAGCCCCTGCGCGCCGGCCGCGAGCAGCCCCGACGCGTGCGCGGCGTCGTCCTCCGGCCGGTAGTCGGAGACCCGCAGGATCAGCCGGGCGCCGAGTGCCGCCGCCGCCTCGTGGGCGCCGCGGATGATGTCCGCGAAGTAGTAGCCCGCGGCGGGCGCGAGCATCCCGATCACCGGGCTGCCGCCGCCGGGCGCCGTCCCGGCGGGCCCGTGCCGCTCGGGCCACGACACCGCGCCGTGCACCCGGTCGAGCAGCCCGCGCGCGGCCAGCGCCTCGGCGTCGCGGCGCGCCGTCACCGGCGAGACGCCCAGCTGGACCGCGAGGTCGGCGACGCGCACCCGGCCGCGCTCGCGCACCAGGTTCAGCAGGCGGTCATGGCGTTCTGCGGCGCCTTCACGCACGGCGGCGTTCTCCTCGCTCCCTCGGCGGACCTCTGAGCGAACCGCGAGGCGGTTCGATCATTCGATCACTGTAATCGAGTGCCGTGCACCCGAATATGCCCCCGGACTCGGACTGTGGCGCTGGAGCCGGACTGTGGCGCCGGACTCGGACTGTGGCGCCGGAGCCGGACTGTGGCGCCGCACTCAGACCGTGGCGCCCGAACCCGAGCCGGAGCCGGAGCCGGGGTCTGCGCTCGCGTCGGCGCCCTGCGCGGCGTCCGCGTCCGCGCTCCCGTGGCGCGGCCCGTACTTGCGGCCCGCCCTGGAGGAGATGCCGCCCAGCAGGCCCCGGGGGGCGAGCCGTGCCGCGCCCATCAGGGCCTTGTAGCGCGGGTCGGGAATGGAGAGCGACCTGCCGCGCGCCAGGTCCGCGAGCGCCGCGACCACCAGCTTGTCCGCGTCGAGCCACATCCAGCTCGGGATGTTGTCGGTGCCGAGGCCCGCGCGCTCGTGGAACTCCGTGCGGACGAAGCCTGGGCAGAGCACCATCAGCCGCACCCCGGAGCCCGCGAGGTCGCGCGCCACGCCCTGGGTGAACTGCACGATCCACGCCTTCGACGCGCCGTACGTGCCGCGCGGCACGAAGGCGGCGACGGACGCGACGTTGACGACGCCGCCGCGCCCGCGCTCCCGCATCCGGGCGACGGCCGCCCTGGTGAGCCTGAGCACCGCCTCGCAGTGCACCTTCAGCATCACCAGCTCGTCGTCGAGCGGCACGTCGAGGAAGGCGCCGCGCTGCCCGAAGCCGGCGTTGTTGACGAGCAGGTCGACGGGGGCCCTCGGGTCGCCGAGCCGCTTCTCGACCGCCTCGATCCCGCTGTCCTTCGACAGGTCGGCGGCGAGCACCTCGGCCTCGATGCCGTGCCGGTCGTGGAGCTCGGTCGCGTGCTCGCGCAGCCGCCGCACGTCACGGGCCACCAGGACGAGGTTGTGCCCGTCCGTGGCCAGGCGCCGCGCGAACGCGGCGCCGATCCCGGCGGTCGCGCCCGTAATCAAAGCAGTCGTCATAGCGGCACGGTAGCGCTTGTGCCGGGCCGCCAGGTCGGCCCCCGGCACGGTGCCCGTGCGGGTTCCACGCGCCGCGACGCCACTAGGTGTAACATACATCTATATGGATGAGGTACAGGGCTGGTGGCGCTCGATCCGCCACAGCTTCACCGCCGCGCTCCGGATCGAGCGCGTCTTCCCCGACCCCGAGGCGATCGCGCGGGCCCTCGCCGCCGCGGTCGGCGCAGCCGTGCTCGGCGCGCTGCTCGGCGACCCGCTCGCCTGGGCGATGGCGACGGTCGGCGCGTTCATCTGCGGCATCGGCACGCTGCTCGCGCCGATCAGGCACCGCGCCGTCAACGCGACCGTGCTCGGCGCCGCCTTCACGCTCGCCGCCCTGGCCGGAGTCTTCCTCCACCCCCTCGGCTGGTGGTTCCTGCTGCCGCTCGGCGCCGTCGCGTACGCGGCCGGGCTGTGGCGCGCCCTCGGCGTCGCGCCCGGCATCCGCGCCTGCCTCGTCGCGATCGGCCTGATGATCACGGCCGACCTGGCGCCGACCACCGCGGCCGGGCTGACCATGGTCGGCTGGATCGGCGTCGGCGCCGCCATGGTCGCCGCCGCCCAGTCGCTCCCGCCGTACGGGCGGCGGCTGCCCGCCCAGCGCAGGGCGCTCGCCGCGCTCTACCAGTCGCTCGCCGGCTACGCCCGCCTGGGCGCCGACCCCGCCGTGCGGCTGCCCTCCGCCCCCTTCACCGCGGCCCGCCGCGCCCTCGACCTGCTGCCGCGCTTCTCCCGCCCGGCCGCTGCCCCGCTGTACGGGCTGCTCGCCGAGGCCGAGGCGGTACGGCGCGCCCTGCACGCCGCCCGCACCCCGGACGCCGTCCCGCGCGAGGCGACCGCCGCCGTGCTCGACGCCGTCGCCCGCGCCCTGCTCACCGGCCGCGCCCGGGACGCGGAGGCGGACGTGCCCGAGGGCGCGGGGCGCGACCTTGCCGCGCGGCTGCGCGAGGCGCAGCGGCTCACAGGGCACTGGCTCGCGAAGCGCGGGCCCGAGGGCCTCGACGGGGTGCTCGGCGCCTTCCCCGCCGTCCACCCCGCGCGCACGGGGGCCCAACTGCTCCGCGCCGAACTGCGGCCCGGCGCACCGCTGTTCCGGCACGCCGTACGCATCGCCCTCGGCACGGTCGCCGCCGAGGCCGCCGGGCGCGCGCTCGGCGACTTCTGGGGCAACGCCCTGCCCCAGCACGGCTTCTGGGCCGCGCTCACCACGATGCTCGTACTCTTCCCCGACTACGGGCACACCTTCGCGCGCGGCTGGGGCCGCCCCATCGGCTCGATCCTCGGCGGCCTCGCCGCCTGGGCCGTGCTGCTGCCCGCGTGGTGGACCCCAGGCGGCCTGGTGACCGCCTCGGTGGTGCTGGTCGCGCTGGTCTACGCGACGCTGCGCGTCGGCCAGTTGGTGCTGAACTTCTTCATCACCGCGTGGATCGTCCTGCTCATCACCCGTCTCGGCTCCGCGCCCCACCTGATCGCCTGGGGCCGCCCGGCGGACACGCTGCTCGGCGCACTGATCGGGCTCGCCGTGTTCGTCGCCGTGCCCACGTACCACCACGACCGCCTGCACACGCTCGTCGCCGAGTGGCTCGACGTGCAGCGGCGGCTGCTGTCCGCGCTGGTCGCCGGGTACACCGGCGCTGGGGCCCTCGACCCGGCCACGGTCGACGTGCTGCGGGGCCTCGCGCGGCAGAGCAGGGAGCGCGTCGAGACCGCGGCGGCCGGTCTCGCCCACGAGCCGCGCGCCCACCGCGCGCACTGGGACGCCGCCGGTCTCGCCGCGGTCCAGGAGTCCCTGCACGAGGTGACCCGCTGCGCCTCCCTGCTCTACGACCTGCTGCCCGCGCGCGACGCGGACGCCGTGCCCGAAGCGGTCGGGCTCGCCGCCGCCGTCGAGTGCGGCCTCGCCCGCCTCGCGGCGGCGGTCACGGCCCGCGGCGCCCTGCCCGCCGGCGCCCTGCGCGCCGACTTCGACGACGTCGCGGCCCGCAGCGGCCTCGCCGACCTGGCGGACCCCGCCGCCCCCGACGGCGTCTCCCGCGCCCGGGGCCGCCTCCTCGCCCTCGGCCTGCGCACGGCCACGACCCTGGAGACCCTGAACACCCGACTCGCCCCAGCACCCGCCCCCGACAGGGAACCCCCGCGCCACCACCCCCGCCACGCGCGCGGCAGGGAGCGCGTGGCCCGCTGATACGGCGACACGTGAGGAGTCGCTCGGTTCGGGTGGGGCCGGCTCCCGGGGAGTCCGGGCTCGCGCGTCGGTGTCAGGGGCGAAGGGTGCGCAGGCCGGTGCGGATCTCGGCGACCAGGATCTCGGGCTGTTCCAGGGCCGCGAAGTGCCCGCCCCTGTCGGCCTCGCCGTAGTGGATCAGATCGCTGTAGGTGTCTTCGATCCAGCTCCGTGGCAGGCGTGGGATGTCCCTCGGGAAGACGGTCACCGCGACCGGAAGCGTCAGCTTCGGGCCGGCGAAAGTGGCCGACTTGTTCTCCCAGTAGATGCGGGCGGACGACGCCGCGCTGTTGGTGAACCAGTAGAGGGATATCGCGTCGAGCATGTCGTCCGTGCTGAGGGCGTCCTCGGCGAGCCCGTGATTGTCGCTCTTGGACTGGAACTTCTCGTAGATCCAGGCTGCCTGACCCGCGGGAGAGTCCGCCAGGGCGAATCCGACGGTCTCGGGCTTCGTGCCCTGGAGGTGGTTCGACCCGCCGAGATCGCCGGTGTAGAGGGCGAGGGTCTCCACGGCGCGGCGCTGTCCCGGGGACAAGGTGTCGGGTATCCGCGCGGGAAAGGCGTACGGGGTGTTCAGGTGGATTCCGAGCAGTCCCGCAGGCCGCATGGCCCCGAGGGCGGTGGTGACGACGGCACCCCAGTCGCCGCCCTGCGCGGCCCATTCCGTATAGCCGAGACGCTTCATCAGCTCCACCCACGCGCTTGCGATGCGCGACACGGTCCAGCCGGTCTTTGTGGGCTTCTGGGAGAATCCGAACCCGGGGAGCGAGGGGATGACGACGTCGAACGAATCGGCGGCGTCGCCTCCGAACGGGACCGGATCGGTCAGCGGGCCGATCAGCTTCAGGAACTCGACGACCGAGCCCGGCCATCCGTGCGTGAGGATCAGTGGCATGGCGTCAGGATTCCTGGACCTGACGTGGACGAAGTGGATGTCCAGCCCGTCGATCTCGGTCAGGAACTGGGGGAAGCGGTTGAGCTCTGACTCGAAGCGCCGCCAGTCGTAGCCGTGCTCCCAGCGGTCGACCAGAGTTCTGGCGTTCTCCGAGCGAACCCCTTGCGACCAGTCGCCCACCGTTTCCGGATCCGGCCATCGGGTTCTGGCCAGGCGTCGCCTCACGTCGTCGATCTCCGCCTCCGGGATCGACACGGTGAACGGGCGGACGTGGGCCGGGGTCTGCGGCGTCGCTGCAGTCATGGCTTTCCTCTCGTCTCCTGAGCTTCCAGGCGCAGCGCAACTCTCCATTGCACACTGCTGTGCAATGTACATTGCTGCACAGCAGTGTGCAATAATGGCGTCGTGCCCACCGAGTCCTCCCGCGTGCGCTCGATGAACGAGACGCGCGATCGCATCCTCGACGTCGCCCTCGACGTGCTGGGAGAGAATCCCGACGCCGGAATGGGCGAGATCGCCTCCGCTGCCGGCGTCGTCCGCCGCACGGTCTACGGCCATTTCCCCTCGCGCCTCGACCTGGTGCGGACGCTCACGGAACGGGCCGTCACCGAGATGACAGGCGTGCTCGCCGAGGTCAACGCCTCCGACGCGGAGGCGGACGCGGCGTGGGTCGCGTTCGTCGCCCGCCTCTGGCCGGTGGCGCACCGGTACCGCGTGCTGCTTGCGCTGCGCCGTGGCGAGTACGGCGAAGCGATCCACGGTCTGCTCGGGCCGTTCGACGAACTCCTCGCCGACCTCGTGCAACGGGGCCAGGACGGCGACGTGTTCGCGCGGCACCTGCCGGCGGACACGCTGAGCCAGCTTGCCTACGGCGTCGTGTTCGCCGTCGCGGACAGCGACCTGCCGAACGGGGCCCCCGGCACCCGAGCGGCGACGATCACGAGCCTGCTGACGCTGGGAGTTCCCGAGACGCGTGCGATCGCCCTCGTGGGCGACCAGCCCTGACCCGCAGCTGTGGAGCCGCACCGGGTGCGGTTGTCGCCCTCGGCCCCGGGGCCCGTGGCGCGTCCGGGCGACCTTCCGTGCCGCTCGTGCCGGCTGCGCCGCTCCCGTGCCGCTCCCGTGCCGCTCTGGCCGGCTGTGCCCCTCCCGTGCGGCCCCGCCGCCTACGCCCGGACCGCCGCGGGCGGCGTCTCCCCCGCGTCCCCGCTCCCGGCCGCCGCGGCCTGCCCGTCGCCGTACCTCGCGACGTACGCCCTGGCCTTCCGCAGCTCCTTGGCGTGCAGCGCGTCGCCCGCTGCGAGCACCCGCGGCAGCAGGTGGCGCTCGATCGTCGACGCGCGGAACGCCAGCTGCACCGTGACGTCGTGGGCGGGCCTGTGCACCACCTCGATCGGGTCGCCCGCCCGGACCGCGCCGGGCGAGAGCACCCGCAGATACGCCCCGGTCTCACCGCGCCGCGTGAAGCGCCGCATCCAGCCGTCCTCGCCGAGCCACGCCTGGAAGGTCCGGCACGGGATGCGGCCGCTGGTGATCTCCAGCAGGAGATCGGCGCCGACCCGCCAGCGCTCGCCGATCAGTGCGTGCGTCAGGTCGACGCCGTACGTGGTGAGGTTCTCGCCGAACGCGCCGTTGGGCAGGGGGCGGCCGAACTCGGCGGCCCAGTGGTCGAGGTCCTCGCGCGCGAACGCGTACACCGCCTGGTCGCTGCCGCCGTGGAAGCGGTGGTCGCACACCGCGTCCCCGGCGAGGCCGCCGCCGCCCGCCTTCTCGGGGCCCGGGTCCCTCACCATGACCGGGCCGGCGACGGGGCGCTTGTCGATGCCCGTGACGCCGCCCGGCGCGTCCGTGTAGGGGACGCGCCGGGGCCGCCCCACGTTGACCGTCAGCACCATCATGGCGGCCACCGTAGTGGTGCCGGTGTAAAAGCATCCACCCCGTTTGTCCAGGAACCCCAAAGGGTGTCTTATGCCCCCGTAGACTCGGAAGCGTGATCGAAGCCCGCCATCTGCGCGTCCTGCGCGCCGTCGCCGCCACCGGGTCGTTCTCCGGCGCCGCCCGTGAGCTGGGCTGCACCCAGCCGGCCGTCAGCCAGCAGATGAAGTCCCTCGAAGCCTCGGCGGGCACGCGCCTGCTCGTCCGCGCGGGCCGGGAGACCCGCCTCACCCAGGCGGGTGAGGCGCTGGTCCGGCATGCGACGGGCATCCTCGCAGGACTCACCGCGGCGGAGGAGGAGGTCGCCGCGATTGCCGGTCTACGCGCGGGCCGGGTGCGCCTTGTGTCCTTCCCGAGCGGCAGTTCCACGCTGGTGCCCGCCGCGCTCGCCGCGCTGCGCGCCGCCCACCCGGGCACCCGCGTCTGTCTGGAGGAGGCCGAGCCGCCGCGCTCGGCCGCACTGCTGCGGGACGGCGAGTGCGACGTGGCGCTCGCCTTCCGCTACGAGGGCGGCGAGAGCGAGTGGGACGACCTGGTGGTGCGACCGCTCCTGGTGGACCGCCTCGTGGGGCTCGTGCCCGAGGGGCACCCCCTGGCGGACGCGGGGAAGGTGGCGCTCGCCGACCTCGCGGACCAGCCCTGGATCGCGGGCTGCCCGCGCTGCCGCACCCAGCTGGTCGACGCCTGCGGCGCGGCCGGCTTCGTGCCCCGCATCGACTTCGCCACCGACGACTACCCGGCCGTGACGGGCCTGGTGGCCGCGGGGCTCGGGGTGGCCATGCTGCCCGAGCTCGCGCTCGCCTCGGTCCGCGCGGAGGGTGTCAGGCGGCTCGGCATCGACCCCCCGGTCTCCCGCGAGATCGTCGCGCTCACCCTGCCCGACCTCGCGGCCGTGCCCGCGGTCGCCGCCACCCTCGACCAGCTGGCGGTCGCCGCCGCGCCCTGACCGCCCGTGGGGGCGGCGGGCCGGAGCACCCGAGGGCGTGCGGACGCGCACCCGACCAGGCCCCGGCCGCGGGGACGACTGCGCGCAGGAACGTTTCTTCTGTTGGTCGCCGTCTCGCGGCGTCAGTCGTCCGCCGTGCCGTCGGGGCCGTCGACGGCCCCGACGCCGTCGAGGCGGTCGCGTCCGCCCACCGCGGCCGAGGCGGGGACCAGGCGGGTGCGCGCCCTGCCCATCAGTTCCTCGCGCTCGTCCTCCGTCAGGCCGCCCCACACGCCGTACGGCTCCCGCACCGCCAGTGCGTGCGCCGCGCACTCCGCGCGGACCGGGCACCGCATGCACACCTCTTTCGCCGAGTTCTCTCGTGCGCTCCGTGCCGCACCCCTCTCGCCCTCGGGGTGGAAGAACAGCGAGCTGTCCACACCCCGGCAGGCCGCGAGGAGCTGCCAGTCCCACAGATCCGCGTTGGGTCCGGGAAGGCGGGAGAAATCTGCCATTGCTCATATCCCCTTGAAGCCTGGACGGCGTCGGATGCTCATGACGGTACATCTCTTGTGTAAGTAGATGTAAATATGACTCTTTGCGAATCTAGCCCCAGACACCACCAGAAGCGAAGAAAAGCCTCTAAATGGGGCATAGCTCTGCGTGAGGGACCCGTAACTCTTTCGGGTGACCATCGTTGATGAGGTCAGGCGGTTGAGAGAACAAGCGATCGGGCACATGCCCGAGAGCATCAACCGCGCAGATGACGACATGTACAGCCTGGAGGCTCAAGGTGACGCGCATCAGCTGCGGAGGACGTTCATGACATCCGTGCTCGTCTGCGACGACTCCCCGCTTGCCCGAGAGGCGCTCCGCCGCGCGGTCGCGACCGTGCCCGGCGTCGAGCGCGTGACGACCGCGGCCAACGGCGAGGAAGTGCTCCGCCGCTGGGGCGCCGACCGCTCCGACCTGATCCTGATGGACGTGCGCATGCCGGGCCTCGGCGGCGTCGAGACCGTGCGGCGGCTGCTCTCCGCCGACCCGGGCGCGCGGATCATCATGCTCACGGTCGCCGAGGACCTGGACGGCGTCGCGCTCGCCGTCGCCGCGGGCGCCCGCGGCTACCTGCACAAGGACGCGTCCCGCGCCGAGCTGCGCGCCACGGTCACCCAGGCGCTCGCCGACCCGACCTGGCGGCTCGCCCCCCGGCGGCTGCGCTCGGCCGAGATGGGCGCGGCGCCCACGCTCACCGCGCGCGAGATCCAGGTGCTCGAAGGCATGAGCCACGGCAGGTCCAACGCCGAGATCGGCCGGGAGCTGTTCCTCTCGGAGGACACGGTCAAGACCCACGCGCGCCGCCTCTTCAAGAAGCTCGGCGCCTCCGACCGCGCGCACGCGGTGGCGCTCGGTTTCCGCTGGGGCCTGGTGCGCTGAGACCGCAGGGCTCCCCGCCCGTACGGCACGGGCACGTACACGGAGGATCGCGGCCGGCGGACTCGTACCCGGTTCCGCCGGAGCCCTCCACGGCCCCCGCGACGCGGCGGGCCGCCGCCCCCTCCCGGGAGCCCGCCACCGCGCGGCGCGGGACGATCCGCTCGGCGCTGCGGTCCGAGGGGCGCATCCGGCGGAAGCGCGACGGCCCAGGCCCTCCAGCCCCCTCAGCAGCGGGGTTCCACGGCCGGGGGCCGCGCCGGGCGCAAGGCACGCGACAGCGCCGTACGGCCCACGGCCCGTCGCATCCGTTTCCCGCGCGATGACGCATCCTTGACTGTGTGGAGTTCCTCGGGGACCAGCCGGACGAGCGCGAGGGGAGGGCGCAGGATGAGTTCCGCCGCACCTGCTCATAACGCTTCGGTGCACAACGACAGACGCGGTGCCGCGAATCAGAGCCCGCCAAGGCACCATGGACCGATGCGCGACGACGAGACGACGGCGATCGGTGCTCTCGTCCATCGGGCTGTCGACGGCGACGAACAGGCGACCCACGACCTCCTGGCGCACGTCCATCCGCTCGCGCTGCGCTACTGCCGTACGCGGCTGAGCCGACTGCCGGGCGACGCACGCCACTTCGTCGAGGACCTCGCGCAGGACGTGTGCGTGGCGGTGCTCATGGCGCTGCCGCGCTACCGCGACACCGGCAAGCCCTTCGAGGCGTTCGTCTTCGCCATCGCGGGCCACAAGGTGGCCGACCTCCAGCGCGCCGCCATGCGGCACCCCGGCTCGACTGCCGTGCCGTCCGACGAGATGCCGGAGCGCCCCGACGACTCGCTCGGCCCCGAGGAGCGCGCGCTGCTCAGCAGCGACGCCGAGTGGGCGAAGAAGCTCCTCGCCAACCTCCCGGAGACCCAGCGCGAACTGCTCGTCCTGCGCGTCGCGGTGGGTCTCACCGCCGAGGAGACGGGACAGGTGCTCGGCATGTCGCCCGGCGCGGTGCGCGTCGCCCAGCACCGGGCGCTGAGCAGGCTGCGGGCGCTCGCCGAGCAGTGAGCCGCGGCGGACCCGCTGTGCCGCGGGGCCCCGCACGCGGGAGATCGCGGGAGATCTCTGCCACGTACGGAATGCCCACAGGCCCGGCCGGCGGGTCCCCGGGGCGGGCGGTCCCCGGCGGGTGCGAAGCGGCCCGTACCGGCGCCGAGCGCCGTGGCAGCAGGTCGCGGGGCCTGCGGCGGGTGTGGGCGGCCGGCCGGTGGGCAACCGCTCACGGTAGCGGCGCGGTGGCGGTCGGTGGGTCCGTTCCCCGCGGTTTCCGCGGACGGAGTCAGGGACCCCTCCACGGCCGTTAGCATGGACATCCGCACCGATCAAGGCCATATGGGGAAGGTGTCATGACTGCGAACGTCGACGGAGTGCCCGAGAAATTCGCGACACTAGGGCTGACATACGACGACGTGCTGCTGCTGCCGGGCGCCTCCGAGGTCCTGCCGAACGAGGTGGACACCTCCTCCCTCGTCTCGCGCAACGTCCGGGTGAACATCCCCCTGCTCTCGGCGGCCATGGACAAGGTCACCGAGGCGCGCATGGCCATCGCGATGGCCCGCCAGGGCGGCGTCGGCGTGCTCCACCGCAACCTCTCCATCGCCGACCAGGCCAACCAGGTGGACCTGGTCAAGCGGTCCGAGTCCGGCATGGTCACGGACCCGATCACGGTCCGCCCCGACGCGACGCTCGGCGAGGCCGACGAGCTGTGCGCGAAGTTCCGCATCAGCGGGGTGCCGGTGACCGACGCGGGCGGCAAGCTGCTCGGCATCGTCACCAACCGCGACATGGCCTTCGAGTCGGACCGCCGCCGCCAGGTGCGCGAGATCATGACGCCGATGCCGCTGGTCACGGGCAAGGTCGGCATCTCGGGCGTCGACGCGATGGCGCTGCTGCACCGCCACAAGATCGAGAAGCTCCCCCTCGTGGACGACGAGGGCGTGCTCAAGGGCCTCATCACGGTCAAGGACTTCGTGAAGGCCGAGCAGTACCCGAACGCGGCGAAGGACTCCGAGGGCCGCCTGCTGGTCGGCGCGGCCGTGGGCGCGAGCCCCGAGGCGCTCGACCGCTCGCAGGCCCTCGTCGAGGCCGGGGTGGACTTCCTCGTCGTGGACACCTCCCACGGCCACAACAGCAACGCGCTGAGCTGGATGGCGAAGATCAAGTCCGCGGTCGGCGTGGACGTCATCGGCGGCAACGTCGCGACGGCCGACGGCGCGAAAGCGCTGATCGACGCCGGTGTCGACGGCGTCAAGGTCGGTGTGGGCCCCGGCTCCATCTGCACCACCCGCGTGGTCGCGGGCATCGGCGTCCCGCAGGTCACCGCGATCTACGAGGCCGCGTCCGCCTGTCTCACCGCCGGCGTCCCGGTCATCGGCGACGGCGGTCTCCAGTACTCGGGCGACATCGGCAAGGCCCTCGCCGCCGGCGCGAGCACGGTGATGCTCGGCAGCCTCCTCGCGGGGTGCGAGGAGTCGCCGGGTGAGCTCCAGTTCATCAACGGCAAGCAGTTCAAGTCGTACCGCGGCATGGGCTCGCTGGGCGCGATGCAGTCGCGCGGCCAGGGCCGGTCGTACTCGAAGGACCGCTACTTCCAGGCCGAGGTGGCGTCGGACGACAAGCTCGTCCCCGAGGGCATCGAGGGCCAGGTGCCCTACCGCGGCCCGCTCTCCGCGGTGCTGCACCAGCTCGTCGGCGGGCTGCGCCAGACGATGGGGTACGTGGGCGCGGCGTCGATCGGGGAGATGGAGAGCAAGGGCCGCTTCGTGCGCATCACGGCGGCCGGGCTCAAGGAGAGCCACCCGCACGACATCCAGATGACCGTGGAAGCGCCGAACTACAGCTCGCGCTGAGCGCTCGCGCGCGGACCGTACCGCCGGGGCGGCGCCGGGACACCGGCGCCGCCCCTGTGCCGTGCCAGGCTGCGCCCCTCGGGGATACTTGGACGCGGCAGACGTAGCAGGGAAAGGCGACATCGTGACTGAGATCGAGATCGGGCGCGGCAAGCGCGGCCGCAGGGCGTACGCGTTCGACGACATCGCCGTCGTGCCCAGCCGGCGCACGCGGGACCCCAAGGAGGTCTCGATCACGTGGCAGATCGACGCCTACCGCTTCGAGCTGCCGTTCCTCGCCGCCCCGATGGACTCGGTGGTCTCGCCGCAGACCGCCATCCGCATCGGCGAGTTCGGCGGCCTTGGTGTCCTCAACCTCGAAGGGCTCTGGACCCGGTACGAGGACCCGCAGCCGCTGCTCGACGAGATCGCGGGCCTTGAGGAGGCCACGGCCAACCGCCGCCTCCAGGAGATCTACGCGGCCCCGATCAAGGAGGAGCTGATCGGGCAGCGCATCAAGGAGGTGCGGGACTCCGGTGTCGTCACGGCGGCCGCGCTCTCCCCGCAGCGCACCGCGCAGTTCTCCAAGGCCGTGGTCGACGCGGGCGTCGACCTCTTCGTGATCCGCGGTACGACGGTCTCCGCCGAGCACGTGTCCGGCGCCGCGGAGCCGCTCAACCTCAAGCAGTTCATCTACGAGCTCGACGTGCCGGTCATCGTCGGCGGCTGCGCCACCTACACGGCGGCGCTGCACCTGATGCGCACGGGCGCCGCGGGCGTCCTCGTCGGCTTCGGCGGCGGCGCCGCGCACACCACGCGCAACGTGCTGGGTATCCAGGTCCCGATGGCGACGGCCGTCGCGGACGTGGCCGCGGCCCGCCGTGACTACATGGACGAGTCGGGCGGCCGGTACGTGCACGTGATCGCGGACGGCGGCGTCGGCTGGTCGGGCGACCTGCCGAAGGCGATCGCCTGCGGCGCGGACTCGGTGATGATCGGCTCGCCGCTCGCGCGCGCCTCTGACGCGCCGGGCAAGGGCCGCCACTGGGGCATGGAGGCCGTCCACGAGGACGTGCCGCGCGGCAAGCTCGTCGACCTGGGCGTGGTCGGCACCACGGAGGAGGTCCTCACGGGCCCCTCGCGCATCCCGGACGGCTCGATGAACTTCTTCGGCGCGCTGCGCCGCGCGATGGCGACCACCGGCTACAGCGAGCTCAAGGAGTTCCAGCGGGTCGAGGTCACGGTCGCGGACGCCCAGCACAAGCGCTGACACCCCACTGCGGGCGCCCTCAGAGGCGGTGGGCGGCGCCCGCCGGGCTCGCGCCCCGGGTGTCGAGCAGCAACTGCGCCTTGACCGCGAGCCCCTGGAGGTCGTAGGTGCGGTGGTGCTGGAGCAGCACCGTCAGGTCGGCGTCGGCGGCCGCCTCGTACAGCGACTCGGCGCGGGGTACGGGCAGGCCGCGCACGCCCCAGTCGAAGACGTACGGGTCGTGGTAGCTGACGCTCGCGCCGAGGTCCATCAGCCGGCCGGCGATCTCCGTGGCGGGTGACGCCTCCTGGTCGGCGAGGTCCTGCTTGTAGGTGACGCCGAGGAGCAGTACCCGGGCGCCGCGCGCGGACTTGCCGTGCTCGTTGAGGAGGGTCGCGCAGCGCTGGATCACGTACTGCGGCATGCGGCCGTTGATCTCCTGCGCGAGGCCGACCATCCGCAGCGGGTGCGGGTGGCCGGGGGCGCGGCCGGTGTGCGGGAGGTAGCCGGGGTCGATGGGGACGCCGTGGCCGCCGACGCCGGGCCCCGGCCGGAAGGCCTGGAAGCCGAACGGCTTGGTCTCCGCGCATCTGATGACGTCCCACAGGTCGACGCCGAGGTCGTGGCAGAGGATCGCCATCTCGTTGACGAGGGCGATGTTGACGTGCCGGAAGTTCGTCTCCAGCAGCTTGACGGTCTCCGCCTCGCGCGGGCCGCGCGCGCGGACCACCTTCTCGGTGAGGCGTCCGTAGAACGCGGCGGCCGACTCGGTGCAGGCGGGGGTGAGGCCGCCGATCACCTTGGGGGTGTTGGCGAGGCCGTGGGTGCGGCTGCCGGGGTCGAGGCGTCCGGGGGAGTACGCGAGGTGGAAGTCACGTCCCGCGCGCAGCCCGGAGCCCTCTTCGAGCAGGTCGCGCAGGAACCCCTCGGTGGTGCCCGGCGCGACGGGCGACTCCAGCAGGACCGTGGTGTGCGGGCGCAGCCGGGCGGCGAGCGCGCGGGCCGCCTCGCCCACGGCGGTCAGGTCGGGGGTGCGGTCGGGGCCGAGCGGCGCGGGCGCGCAGATCACGGCCGTACGGACCCGGCCGAGCTCGGCCGGATCGGTCGTGGCGCGGAAGCCGCCCGACAGCATGCGGCGTGCCTCGGCCGCGGTGAGCGCCCCCTCCGCGGGGGTGTGGCCCGCGGAGAGCTGGGCGACGGGCCGCGGGTCGGTGTCGAAGCCGACGGTGGCGACGCCTGCGGACACGGCGGCGCGTGCCAGCGGCAGGCCGAGATGGCCGAGTCCGACGACGGCGAGGTCTGCAGGCATGGCGGCGGCCGTCCTTCCCTGGTCCGAGCGGTTGTGGACGCCTGCCGGGATGCGGGCGGCGGGCGGGGCCTGCACGGACGCGGGGAGCGGGCGTGCACGGCGGCCCCGACGCACGCAGCGGTCAGGCGCACTGTCAGACTAGGCGTAAATATGACCGTTATGTCGCATTGGTGGATTGTGCAAGTCGGCGTGTTGTCGCAGGTGGGGGCGGTCGCCAAGGGTGCAACCGGATTGCGATGACCGGTATCTGACGCGGCGTCGCGCCCTGTGCCCGGGGAGAAGCCGGGGAGAAGCCGCCCCGCGTTGCGCGTCCGTGACCGCAGTCGGCCCCGCCGGCGCGGGAGTTGGGGGCGAGGTGTGACTACCGGCGCCGGGCGGGGGCACCCGGTCACCGGCGCGTGCTCCACGGGCGCGCGTCCGGGCCCCCGCCGCCGGTTCCGGGGCGGTGCCGGCGGCGGAGGCCCGGCCGGGCCCGGTGCGGGTGGTGCGTGTGCGCCGGGCACATGCCCCGCTCCCGCACGGGGCGGCGAACGGCTGCGCTACCTTCTGACCCGGGGGGAGCCGGGGTCGCCGCGTGGGGGACAATGGAGCCTCTGGCGGGGCGCGTTACGGGATTCGCAGAGGGGACGCATGTCGGAGGCTGAGCAGCCGCGGAGAGCGGCGCGGGACCCGCAGCGGGACGAGCCCCGACGGGACGCCCCCACGCCGGACGAACCCGCAGGTGACGAGAGTGCACGCCCGACCGCGCGGGGCGCGGGGGCCGCCCAGGCCGAATCCGCGCGCGACGCGCAGCCGGAGGCGGA
>NZ_BAABEP010000022.1:0-96914 GCF_039540215.1 Streptomyces tremellae | reverse complement strand
TTTCCGTGTTTCTGATCAACTCTTGGACAGCCCACCTCGTGAAAGCGCGAGGCTAACGAGCTCGTGCGCGGTCGGCGGCAGCGCGTCGGGACCCCGACGTCGATCATGGTGTGTGTGGTGGGGAACCGGTCTCGTGCAGCAATCATCCGTAGCCGGCGGATCACCGGGCTGACGCCTGACGCGATCGCTGAAATCGTCGCTGAAATCGGCCCGTTGTGGCACGAGCGTTGCCAGGCGGCCCTCGCCGCGCGCCCTCGTCGTCGCGCCGTGGGCGCCGGGGCCAGGCACAAACTGGTCTTCGTCGACCGGTTGCCGGCCACGCTGGTGCACCTCCGCCACGGTGCCACGCATGACGCGCCGGCCTGCTGGTTCGATGTCGACCGCTCCACCACCACGCGCGCGATGGGTGGAGTACGACCCCTGCCGGCCGTATGCGGCTCCACCATCGCCCCTGGCCATCGGCTGCGCACACTCGCCGAGGTCGTTGATCCCGGTGCCGACGGCGGCACCGGGATCAACGACGGGACCGAGGCCCGGGTGCACCGTCCGGACGCCGGGCGTAAGGACCGGGAGAAGTTCATCTCTGGGAAGAACAAGCAAAACGCCGTCACGTCGATGGTCGTCACGGACGCCGACGGGCGGCTGCTGTTCTGCGGCCCGGCCGAGCCGGCCAGCTGCGCGGATACCACAGATGTCCGGGGTCTGGGCCTGGTCAAGCTCCACACCGAGGGGCCGGCCGTGGACATCCTGGGGGACGCCGGCTACCAGGGACTGGGCGCGCAGACCGGCGGGCGGTCACGGGTCCTCGGCCTCTTGGTGAGGCCGGCGGCTTTGGCTGCGTCCAGTGCGGGCCTCCATCGGTGCGCGTGGAACACGCCGGAGTGCCACGCCCCTCCTCGGGGAGCGGTGAATATCAGGTCGGCCGGCTTCCTGCCCTGACAACGCCGCTGGAACAGTTTCACCTGCTCTGACGTCAGCACGAGGGTGCGAGTGAACTCTTCGGCTCGGGGGCGCCGAGGAACGTTCCGCCCTGGCCGCGCCTCTTCCAGGTCCGCTGGACGCGGAGCGTCGGCGTTTTGCCCACCAGCGTGAAGTCCCGGGGCTGACGTGCTGTTATCTCGCCCAACGGAGCCCGGTGCTCACCAGAGCATCGATGACGTCCAGGGCATCAGCCCGCACATGCTGCCGGAGGGCGATGTACTCGTCGGGTCCAGGGAACACCTCGTCGTCCTCGGTCCCGTTCCCCTTGGGCAGGCGGGTGTGCACGCAGGGATTCGAGTCGCGTAGTGCCGGATCAGCAGTCACGGCCGACTGGAAAATGCTCAACAGCAGTCCGCGCAGGTTCGCGATCGCCTTCGCGGCGTACGGTCCGCATTCAGTTCCGGCACGATCAAGCGGGCCGGGCTTGCCGCCTTGAAGACCGAGGGTCCACTGGCTGATGTGCGCGGACGAGCCGCGGACCTCGGTCGGAGACTGACAGCTCCCCACACACGGAATCAGATGGTTATCGACAAACCTCGTGGAGTTCGTACAGGTGTGTCCGATATATCGGTGAGCAGGTCCACCCGGACGTGTGCGTACGCCCCGAGCAGCTCGGCATCAGGCACCGGTGGTTCGCCAGGCTCGACAAAGCCCCTGCCTTTGATCCACCCCGGGGGCCATTGCTGCCCGTGACCGTTCACCAAGCCCCGGAAGCGGTACCGCCGGGTGGAGGTCGTCGAAAGTCTTGTTGCACCACGCGCCGGCGCGACCGCCCCCGGCGCGCCGGTAGACGATGTGCGAGGTACCCCCGGAACTCAGGTTTTCGTCTCGATGCAGGCCATGGAGACAAGCGTACGAAGGGCCCGTGCGGTACTCGTGCGGTACCACGACCGCCCAAGGACCCGATGCTCCAGCGCTTTCGCAGGTCGTCACGTTTCGCCGCAGTGGGGCGGGTGGGACTCGAACCCACGGCCGACGGATTATGAGTCCTTTGAGGATCTTGGCGGCCCTTGCTCTTCCACGTTGAGTCTTGGCCTTTTCGCAGCTCAGGCAGCCTGGCGCCTGTCCGCACCCTGGAATCTTCGTCAGCCTGTGCCTGTCCTTGCGTCCCCAACGCGTCCTCACGGAGTCCTCACGCGGACGTGACGAAGTACTCGTCGCCGATCGCCCCAGCTAGGAGAAGAGTCGAACTCTGCCGCAGCGGATCGACCTTCCGGTGCGGTGGTGTTCGCCTTTGCAGGACTCGAGCGGCTGATTCCTGTGACAGCTGTCGTGACCCTGATGTACCAATACCTTCTATGGCAAGCGCAGCGGGGATGGACGAGCAGGAGACGCGTCGGGCCTTGATCACACCGGCCTTGACGTCCGCAGGGTGGAGCCGCGATCAGGTGCGGGAGGAGTACCCGATCAACGACGGCAAGATGGAGGCGTCGGCCCGCCGGCATCGCCGAGGGCCTGCGCTGGTGGCGGACTATGTGCTGGAGTACCGCGACGACGCACCCATCGCGGTGGTCGAGGCCAAGCGGACCAGCGTCGATGTGGCCTCAGGTATCGAGCAGGCCAAGCGATACGCGACACGGCTCGGGCTCCCGGTGGCCTATGCGACCAACGGGCGGGAGATCTGGGAGATCGAGATCGGCGGAAACCGCCGGAGGGTTTCGCGCTTCCCGTCGCCGGAAGAGCTCTGGACCCGGTACTGCAAGGACAAGGGGATCACGTCCGCGCTGGAGCGGGAGTTCATGCTCGCACCGTTCGACAACAGGCTGCGCAACACCGATCTCACTCCGAAGCGCCCGCGCTACTACCAGCGCCGCGCCGTGAACGAGGTGCTGCTGGCCATCGCCAGAGGCGAGAAGCGGATTCTGCTGACGCTCGCGACCGGCACCGGCAAGACCATGGTGGCCTTCCAGCTGGTGTCCAAGCTGCGTCGAAGCTCCTGGAAGGGAGGCGAGATGCCCCGCGTTCTCTACCTCGCGGACCGCAACATCCTCGTCGACCAGCCGAAGGACGACTATTTCGAGCCAGTGTTCGGAGACGTTGTGCACAAGATCGGTGGCGGCCGAGCGCAGCGAGCACGGCAAATCTTCTTCGCCCTGTATCAGTCACTCGACAGTGAGCGCGGCGACGAGGAGGCGCTGTTTACCCAGTATCGGCCGGACTACTTCGACTTGATCATCGTTGATGAGTGCCACCGAGGCAGCTCCGGGAGCGAGTCGAAGTGGCGGACAATCCTGGAGTACTTCGAACCAGCGACCCAGCTCGGGCTGACGGCGACTCCGGTCCAGGATAAGGAACGCGACACCTTCAAGTACTTCAAGGCACCTGTCTACGAGTACTCACTCAAGGACGGCATCGAGGATGGTTTCCTCGCCCCGTACCGGGTGCGTCGAGTGCATCTGAACGTGGACGTGACGGGCTTCCGGCCTGAGCCAGGACAACTCGACATCGACGGAGACGAGATCCCGGACAAGGTCTACACACAGAGGCACTTCGAGAGGTCTCTCGCCATCCAGGAGCGCACGGAGGAAGTCGCCCGTTACCTCACGGACTACCTCCGTCAGACCGACCGCATGGGCAAGACGATCGTGTTCTGCGAGAACAACGATCATGCTCACCGGATGGTCGCAGCCCTGAACCAGGCGAACCTGGACATCGTCGCGCAGTTCCGTGACTACGTGTGCCGGATCACCGACGACGACGGTTCAGCCGGGCTGGAGCTTTTGGACCGGTTCCGTAAGGACGATACGGACGAGCCCGTGATCGCCGTGACAAGTCAGATGCTGACGACCGGCGTGGACATCCCGTCGGTCCGCAACATCGTGATCCTTCGCCGGATCCGGTCCATGCCCCAGTTCAAGCAGATCATCGGGCGGGGTACCCGGCTGTGCCTGGACATCGAGAAAGGGTCGTTCGACATCATTGACTTCGTCGAGGCGACAATCCTTTTCAACGACCCGGAGTTCGACGGCCCGCCGCTGCGCATCGTCAACGACCGGACGGACGAGCAGGGTGCACTGATCGACAGCACCGACGATGAGGGCATGCCGGACAGCGAGGCCGAGGAGGTCTCCGAGCCTGTGGCACCTTTCGAGTCACAAGGGGGTGGGGCGCTGCCGGGTAGCGGTACTGACGGTTACGTCGTCACCGATGAAGATGAGGCTGACGCGATCCAAAGCAGTAAGCGCCGCATCTACGTGAACGGCGTCACGGTCTTCATTTGGAACGACGTGCACTACCAGCTGCAGTCCGACGGCAAGACGCTCAAGCTCGTCCGCTACCGGGAGATCGTGCACGATCAGGTCCTGGAGCTCAACCTGTCGCCGACCGATCTGCGTACCCAGTGGGCCACGGTCAAGAGCCGCGAGGCGCTCCGCAGGCGGCTGCGCGAGCAGTGCGAGATCACTGAGGAGGACTTGCTTCGCAAGCTGGATCATCCGGAGGCGGATCCGATCGATCTGTTGATCAACGCGGCGTGGGAGCTTCCGCTCGTGAGCCGGGCTGAGCGGGCGCATCGGGTGCGGCGTGAGCACGCGGCTTTCCTCGGCAGCTTCGCTCCGGAGGCTCGCGTCATACTCGACACCCTGCTGGACAAGTTCACCGAGCAAGGTGCGTCCGAGTTGTCGGCGAGCGCGTTGCGGGTGCCGCCGTTCCGGCAGATGGGGAGGGTGACCCAGCTGGCAAACCACTTCGGCGGGGTTCAGCACATGCACGAGGCCATCGATGACCTTGGCAGACGCATCTTCGATGTCGCATGACTCAAAGAAACTTTTAGTTTCACGTCATGTGGTCGCTCAGACCTAAAGCAAAACAGGAGGAAAATGGATGCTACCCTGGTGGCGTGCTCGGTGATGACACCCCACGTGACAGGCTGTGGCGACTAGCCGTCGAGCAGCGTGGATACTTTTCGGCCGCCCAGGCGCTGAGCGCCGGCTATTCATACCAGGCGCAGCACTTCCACGTGCAACACCGGAACTGGACACGTGTCGACCGGGGCATCTACCGGTTCCGCGAGTACGAGCACATGCCCGGTTCCGAGACGGACAGCCTGGTGCGTTGGTCCCTGTGGAGCCGGGGTCGTGCGGTTGTCTCGCACGCCACTGCCTTGGCCGTCCATGATCTGGGGACGGCCAATCCCTCTGAAGTGCATCTGACTGTGCCGCCGGGATTTCGACAGAAGGACTCCGCCGTTGTTCTGCACCGTGCATCCTTGACGGAGTCGGAAGTCGAACAGCACGAGGGTTTCCGGGTCACCACTCCGGTACGGGCCATCGCGGAGTGCGCCGCCGCTGCTGTGGATCAGGATGTACTCGACTCGGCCGTGGCCGACGCCTTGGAGCGGGGGATGTCCACCCGCCGACGTCTGCTCCACGCCGCCCAGGAACTGGGGCCCCGTGCCGAACTGGGCGTTGAGCGTGCCATGAGAGCGGAGCTGTCGTAAAAGTGAGGGAATACAAGGATGCTGCCGCGCTCCGCCGGGCCCTGGAAGCCAGGCTGAAACGACAGTCCGACGAGGACGGTACAGACTTGGGCCGACTACGTCGCCGTGCCGTCTTCGACCGGCTGGCGGCCCGCCTGTCGGCCGACCCGGAGGGCGAGTGGATCCTCAAGGGAGGTGCCGCGCTGGAATTCCGGCTACGTGACCGAGCGCGGGCCACCAAGGACCTCGACCTCGCCACCAGGGGCGCCGACTTCAATGGCAACACCGTGCGTGACGCTCTGCTCGATGCCCTGGGTGAAGATCCGGACGGGGACTGGTTCACCTTCCGTGTCGCCTCACCGATGGCTCTCGCTGCAGACACGGGCGGGCGGCCGGCGTGGCGGTTCTCCGTGGAGGCCAGGCTGGCAGGCAAGCCGTTCGCCGGTGTCCGACTGGATGTCGCGGCACGTGGCGAGGAGGTGGCCGCCACAGAACCGCTCCCGCTACTCGGTGTCCTGGAGTTCGCGGGCATTCCAGCGCGCGCGATCGAGGCGGTGGACCGGCGTCAGCACTTCGCGGAGAAGCTGCACGCTTTCACCCGTGACTACGGTGACCGGCCCAACACCCGCGTGAAAGATCTTGCCGATCTCATTCTTCTGATCGAGACCGGCTTGCTCCCCAACCATGAGCTGCACGACGTCGTGCGGCATGTATTCACCGTACGGGCCACTCATCCTTTGCCTTACCCGCTTCCGGATCCGCCACCTCTCTGGCGCGACACCTACCCGCCTCTCGCTGGCGGCCTGACCGAGACGGCGCCTTCCCTGGACGCGGCACTCGATGTGTTGCGCACCTTCTGGGCCAAGGCTGTCGCCGACACCACCGAAACGGAACTCTGATGCCCACCAAGGACGCGGACGGCCAACTGGCCATCGACGTACCTGCCCAGCCCAAGAAGCAGACTCGCGCACAACTGCAGTCGGCCATCAAGTCGGCCCGCGACATCATGCGCAAGGATGCGGGCCTCAACGGCGACCTCGACCGGCTGCCACAGCTGTCCTGGATCCTCTTCCTCCGCGCGTTCGACGTGTGCGTGGAGCGGGAACGGGCCGCCGAGAACCTCGAATACGAGCCTGCGATCGCCGCGCCCTACGAC
Organism: Streptomyces tremellae; assembly: GCF_039540215.1. NCBI lineage: Bacteria > Bacillati > Actinomycetota > Actinomycetes > Kitasatosporales > Streptomycetaceae > Streptomyces > Streptomyces tremellae. Next base: position 90,360 of record NZ_BAABEP010000022.1, on the reverse strand, counting down.
TGGGCGAGCTGGGGGGCTCGAGAGGAGTTCACGGGCAACGAGTTTCTACAGTTCGTCAATACAGAACTCCTCCCCTACCTGCGTGGGTTGAACAGCGACGCCGAGGGCGACCCGCGCAATGTGATCTCCACGATCTTCCAGGAGATCCATAACCGGATGCTCTCCGGCGTCCTACTCCGCGACCTGGTCAACGTAGTCAATGACATCAGTTTCGAGTCCGCGGACGACATCCACACGATGGCATTCGTCTATGAGTCGATCCTCAAGGAGATGCGCGACGCGGCCGGCGACTCCGGGGAGTTTTACACCCCGCGTCCCGTGATCCGATTCATGGTCGAACAGTCCTTCCTAAAGCTGGGCATGTCGATCCTCGACCCCGCGTGCGGAACCGGCGGCTTCCTGGTCGAGGCGTACGACGAACTGCGAGAGCTGCCCACGTCCCAGGCCGAGGTCAACCAGCTGCATCACAACATCCGGGGCTATGAGAAAAAGCCACTGCCCTATCTACTCGTCATGATGAACCTGCTGCTGCATGGAATCGACGTACCGAACGTTGTCCGGACCAACGCGCTGGTAAAGATGCGGGAGGAGAGCAGCCCTCGACACCGTGTGGACGTCGTCCTCACCAACCCCCCATTTGGCGGCGAGGAAGAGAAATCCGTCGCCGCACGCTTCGAAAAAGCGGGCGTCAGCACTCAGGAGACGGCCTGGCTTTTCCTGTTCTCGGTGATCGAGCGGCTCAAGCCCGGCGGCCGCTGCGCGATCGTCCTGCCAAACGGCTCCCTCTTCGGGGGCGGCGTCGGAGCCAAGGTCAAGGAAAAGCTTATGCGGGAATGCAACCTGCACACGGTCGTCCGGCTCCCGCAGGGCGTCTTCGCGCCCTATACGCAGATCCCGGCCAACCTGCTCTTCTTCGAGAAGACCGGCCCGACAAAGGAGACCTGGTTCTACGAGATCCCCTTGCCCGAGGGGCGGCGCGGCTACAGCAAGACCAAGCCCATGCGGTACGAGGAGTTCGCCGACTGCGCCCAGTGGTGGGGCGGCGAAGGACGGGAAGGGCGCGAACAGAACGAGCGCGCGTGGAAGGTCGCAGCCGAGGACATCAAGGCGAGTGGTTACAACCTCGACCTGGCTAACCCCCATATCGGTGACGACTTGGCTCACCGATCGCCGGAGGAACTTGTCAACGAGCTGATCAAGACAGAGCAAGAGATCCTCGGCCTGCTGGGTGAACTCAAGGCTCAGCTAGGGGGCGAGAACTGATGGATCTCCTGAGGCGCCCACTGCACACATTTCTTACGCGAGCGACTAGCTCGGTACCAGTCGCCGCCGACGAAGAGTACAAGATCACCGGTATCTACAGCTTCGGAAAAGGACTGATCAAGAGAGGTGTAATTCAGGGTTCGGAAACTGCATACAAGTTTCTGTCGCCAATTTCAACCGGGCAGCTCGTCATGAGTAAGCTTAATGCGTGGGAAGGCGCGCTTGCCGTCGTCCCACACGAGTTTAACGGAACCTTCGTTTCACCGGAATACCCAGTATTCGACATCGACCCCGAGGTCGCGGAACCTTCCTATGTGAAGCATCTCATCTGCTGGCAGCCATTTTGGGAGATGTTGACTCCCCGGGGGTCAATGGTACGCCGCAAACGGACTACACCAGAGACGCTACTTGGTACGGTCGCACCTCTACCTGACATTGATGAGCAGCGCCGCATCGCAAGCCGTTTGGACGCGACTCTCAGCCGGGCTGATGGAGTTCAGGCGCTGCGCGAGAAGATGGCTACACTCCGGGAGAACCTTGGCGCATCGTTTATTACCTCTGCCATTGAGTCGGCCACCGAGTCCGTCCGGATGGGCGATGTCGTCGTATTCGAGCGCACCCCCATCGAGATTGATCCCGACAGCGAGTACCGAAACATTGGGATCCGCTCTTTCGGTAAGGGATTCATTCGACACCCTCCCGTCACCGGTTCAAACCTCAGTAAGCTCAGCTACTTCACTTTCTCCGAGAACGCTCTTGCGCTAAGCAACCTCATGGCCTGGGAAGGAGGTATCTCAGTGACGCGGTCTGAGGACACAGGCTACATCGCGTCTAACCGGTTCTTTTTCTATCTCCCAGCCGACGATCGGGTCAACACAAGTTATATGCGGCACTTCTTGTTGAGTAGGCAAGGCCAATCCCTCATCGCCTCTGCATGCTCGGCAGGCGCGGAGAGAAACCGCACCCTCGGCCGAAAGCGTTTCGAGGACTTGGTCTTCCGCCTACCGCCTCGCCCGGTACAGGACCGGGTTGCTCGCACACTAGACGCTCTCACCGAGCGGCTAGACGCAGCCCATTCCGAGCCCGCCCTCGACGCACTCCGGCCGTCGATCCTGAACGCAGCGTTCACTGGTCAGCTGTGACCCGGCGCCACGCGGCGTCGGTCACCACCACGTGATCCAGGAACCGCAGTCCGACCGCCGCCGCTGCCTCACACAGGCGGGCAGTCGCGCGGCGGTCGGCGGTGCTGGGGGTGGGGTCGCCGGTGGGGTGATTATGTGCGATGCCGAACGACGCACCGCCGGAGGCTAGGACAAGGGCCAGGGTGTCCCGTACGGGAATGAGGCTGCGGTCCGTCGCACCCTCCGTGAGACGGGCAGTGCGGAGTACCGCTCCCGAGGCGTCGCAGACCACGACGACGACCCGCTCATGACGCAGCCCACGGAGCAGGGGCGCCGCGACGGCGGCAAGGTCGCCGGTCGTGGTGACACGACGACGGTCGGAACTGTCAATGTTGGCCACGCGACGTGCGAGATGAAACGCTGCGGCGACTCGTACGGCTTTGGCCGGCCCCATCCCCGGGAGCGCGACCAGCTCCTGGGGATCGGCCCGAGCCAGCGCGCGCAGACCGCCGTGCGCGGCAATCAGCTCACCGGCCAGCTCCAGGACGTCCTGCCCCTGCCTCCCGGAGCCCAGTAGCAGCGCCAGCAACTCTCGATCGGCGAGGGCTTCTCCGCCCAGCTTCCACAGCCGCTCACGTGGCCGGTCGCCAGCCGGCATGTCGGTGACTCGCATCCCAAGGCATCCGCTCAGTCCGCGGAGTCCCGATCAACCGGCTCGTCGTTGGCATCTTCGCCCTCGCCGTCGGTGTCGTCGGGCACAGCGACGTAGTCGCCGGCCTCTGCTGCCGAGGTGCCGATGAGTTGCATGAGCCGTTGATGCAATGTGTCGGAGCGAGCTTGGAGGAAGGTCTCGTAGTCGTCCCGCAGGGCGGCCTCGAAGGCCACGTCGTTGACGAGGCACGTGGCCAGACGTGCCCGGATCGTTTCCGTCCCCTGTGTCTCGCACAGATCTTTGAGGTACACAGACGGAGGCTGATCGCTGATGTAGATGTTGGTCACTGAGCTGAGCATGATCAGGTTGGCGCAGACGTTGGCGCGGTTCTGGCCCAGTCCTTGCCTCTTCAGGAACGCTCGAGGAAAGAAGTGGTGGAACTCTTTGTCGTTCTGCCAGGACAGTGCCCTGTCCGTGTCTATCCGGCGCCCGTGGCGCAGGTCGACGGGATGGGCTTCCGCGAGGAGCAGCCCAAGCAGCTTTGACGGGGCGTTGGTCGTACGGAACTGGCTGCGCCGCCACAGCACGCTGCGCGGGAGGCCGGCACCAACCTCGATGTCGGAGCTCTCGCCTCGGGCGAAGGCGGCCACCGCCTCGCGATCGTCGGCCATCTGGCGCGAGTTCCAGCCCTTGAAGTACTCCCCGCTGGCGGTCAGCCAGAACCATCGTTCGATCGCGTCGAACTGGGCGGCCGTGGGCTTGGGCAACTGGCGGAAGACCTCCACCAGAACGGCGAACTGGTTGTAGTACGGCAGAGCGTTGGCCCGTGGAGTGCGGATCTGAGTAGTCAAAAAGTCGACGGCGAGCTTCGCCGCCTCACCTGCGGACTCGACGGCACGCTCCAGCTCCTTACGCGACAGGTCCCGCATCCGGTTCATGTCGTCACGGGAGAAACCAAACCCCGCCGCCGCTGAGATCGTACGAAGCATCGTCTTGGTGTCCACCCGACCGTACCGCTTCCGGTCGAGCACCCCGAGGAGCGTGTCGATCTCATCCTTCAGATCGAACTCGGGGCTCCACGTCGCCGCGCGCATGAGGTCGACAACCGTGAGCGGCGTCGCCGTACTGTTGATGCGCTCGAAAACCTTGGCGACCTCGGACGAGGGCATGCCACGCAGGGTGATGACCGCGACTTGGTAGTTCGAGAACCGGTTGTAGAGGGCCTTGGCGCGTTCCTGTAGCTCGGGGGAACCGGCCTTCGCAGCACGGTCGGCGAACTCGAATCCGTCCGACAGCAGACGCAGCGGCATGACGTGTGCCGGTGGTTCGTCGAGAGTGGTCTCGTGCCGGAACTCTTGTTGCTCCAAATCGTAGACGATGTTCCAGGGGCTCTCAGGGTCGTCGTGAGGCTCCCAGTGGAGGGCGCCGCAGACTGTGGCCAGGCGCTGCTGACCGTCCAGGATGTAGTTGACCGGATACCCATGCCGCTGTTCCTCCACAGCGAGACCGCCGACGGTGCGTTCGCTGGCCAGTTGCTCGGTACTCTGCCAGAGCAGAATGCTGCCGATCGGGTAGTTCCGGGAGACGGAGTCAAGAAGATCCAGGATCTGTTGCCGCGTCCACACGAAGTTGCGCTGGAACTTCGGGAGGACGACGTCCCCCTCCAGTACCCGGTCCACGACGGTGACCAGCCGGGGAACGTTGGAGTCCGGGTCCTGCGCTTTGCGTCCCTGGGCATGAACAGCCACCTCGCCAGCCCCCTTCTGTCAGCCTGCCCGCAGTGTATGGGCCGCCTCTGACATCAGGTCCCTCCGCGTGGATGCCCCCTGGGGGTCGGGCGCTCTTGAGGCCACGTCCAACCGGCGCCTCATACTCACCGCGGCTGCGCAGCATCAGCCTCTCATGTGATCTTCTCCTCGCCTCACGAGACCGCCGCCTCGACAGCTCACATACGAGCAAATTCAAGACAAGAGAGGCATGCCAGGCATGTCTGGAATCAGCGTCCCCAACATGTCCTCATGATCTTGAAACCACACCCAGAGAGACCGCCAAGATCCTGCCGTACTCACCGCTGACCGGCTAAGTGCCTGGTCAGAAGGTTTCTCCTCGCGTAGCGAGTGGTGGGGCGGGTGGGACTCGAACCCACGGCCGACGGATTATGAGTCCGCTGCTCTAACCGGCTGAGCTACCGCCCCCACTCGGCGCGTCGCGTACATGTGTACGCGCCGTCTGCCGCAGCATAGCCGGTCATACGATCTGCCGCCTCGGCTGGTCGGCATGCTCCCACCTGGAGGAGTGGCCCTCGCGCCGAGTGGTCCCCGGCAAAGGAAAAGGACCCCGAGGGGCCCTTCCGCATCAGTGCTCCCCCGGCTGGACTCGAACCAGCAACCCTCCGGTTAACAGCCGAATGCTCTGCCAATTGAGCTACAGGGGATCGCGCTCCCCCGACTGGACTCGAACCAGTAACCTGCCGGTTAACAGCCGGCTGCTCTGCCAATTGAGCTACAGGGGACTGCTGCGTCTGCGACGGGCATCGCCGGTCCGGCTCACCCGGGCGGCGCGTGCTCGCTGCGACACATACATTAGCGCAAGCAGGGGGGTGCTCCGCCAATCGGTATCGTGCCGGGTCACGTCGGGTGATCCCGGGCCGGTACGGGGTAGGCGGAGGGCACGACGCCAGCAGATGGCCCCACGGTCCGACGCTAGGAAAGGGTGGCAGCCATGAGGTACCGCCTCACGTTCATCGCGGGTCTGGCTCTCGGATACGTTCTGGGAACCCGCGCAGGCCGCGAGCGTTACGAGCAGCTCAAGAAGGCAGCACAGCAGGTCTCGCAGAACCCCGCCGTGCGCAACGCCACCGAGACGGCGGCGCAGACGGGGCGCGAGTTCGCCGGCAAGGCGTACCACTCGGTCAGCGGCCGCGTGGAGGAGAAGGTCCCGGCCTCCGTCGCCCAGCGGGTCCGCTCCCTGCGGGAGCGCAACGGCCACGGCGACGACTGGGGCACCACCAACACCTGAGCCGCCGCGCGGCGGACGGGCGGCGGCGGGTAACGGGCGGCGGCGGGTAGCTGAAGGGGCGGGCTCCGACAGGCGTCGGGGCCCGCCTCGCGCTGTCCGTAGAATCCCGTGCCATGGGAATAGTCGCCGGTCTCGACAGCTCGTCCGCGGCCACACGCATCGTCGTCTGCGACACCGACACCGGTGCCGTCCTGCGCCAGGGGTACGCGCCGCACCCCGTCGATCCCAAGGCCACCGACATCGACCCGCAGGTCTGGCTGCTCTCCCTCGGTGAGGCCGCGGGCGGCGGGCTGCTCGAAGGGGTGCAGGCCATCGGCGTCTCCGCGCAGCAGCACGGCCTGATCGCGCTGGACGACAAGGGCGCCCTGGTGCGGCCCGCGCTGCTCGGCAACGACAAGCGGGCTCAGGTCGCGGCGGCCGACCTGGTGGACGCCCTCGGCGGGCGCAGCGCGTGGGCCGAGGCGGTCGGCGCGGTGCCGCAGGCCGGGCAGCTCCTGTCGAAGCTGCGCTGGCTCGCCCGGCACGAGCCGGAGGCCGCCGAGCGGGTCGCCTCGGTGATGCAGGCGCACGACTGGATCGTCTGGCAGCTGCTCGGCAGGCCCGTACGGCGTACGACGGACCGCGGCGGCGCGTCCGGTACCGGCTACTGGTCGGCGGGCGCGGGGGCGTACCGGCAGGACCTGATCGAGCTGGCGCTCGGCCACCGGGTCGGGGTGCCCGAGGTGCTGGGCCCCGCGGACTCCGCGGGCACCACACCCGAGGGACTGCTGATCTCGGCGGGCACCGGGGAGACCATGGCGGCGGCGTTCGGGCTCGGGCTCGGCGCCGGGGACGCGGTGGTCTCGCTCGGCGCGTCGGGCTCGGTGACCGCGGTGCACGGCGAGGCGCTCGCGGACCCCTCGGGCACCATCACCTCGTTCGCGGACGCGACGGGCATGCACCTGCCGGTCGTGCACACCAGCAACGCGGTGCGGGCGCTGCGCGGCACCGCGGAGCTGCTCGGCACCGACGACCTCGCGGAGCTCTCCGCACTGGCCCTCAAGTCGACGCCGGGCGCCTCAGGACTGGTGCTGCTGCCGTACCTTGAGGGTGAGCGCACCCCCCAACTCCCGCACACGGCAGGCACGCTGAGCGGTCTGCGGCGCGAGTCGATGCGGCCCGAGCACCTGGCGCGCGCCGCGTTCGAGGGGATGCTCTGCTCGCTGGCCGACGCGATGGACGTGCTGCGCGGGCGGGGCGTCGAGGTGCGGCGGGTGTTCCTGCTCGGCGGCGCAGCCGAGCTGCCCGCGGTGCAGGCGATCGCGCCCGCGGTGTTCGGCGCGCAGGTCGTGGTGCCGCAGCCGGCGGAGTACGCGGCGCTCGGCGCGGCCCGGCAGGCGGCGTGGGCGCTCGGGGTGTCGCAGGGCACGCTGTCGCCTGCCGCGCCGCCGGCCTGGCAGGGCGCGGCCGCGCAGGTCTTCGAGCCGGGTGAGGAGCTCGCGGTCGGCTCGGCGGTGCGCCAGCAGTACCGGGCCACCCGCGAGCAGATCCATCCGGGCGCCTTCGACACGGGGCGGGAGCCGGCCGGGGCGGCCGAGTAGCACCGGCCGGGGGCGGGCCGCGGAACGGGCCCGCACGCGGCCCGTGACCGGACCTCTCCGGTCCGGGCCGCGGGGGTGGAAACCCGTGGGAATCGGGGCGCGCGGTGGCGCAAGATGGGGGGCGACTCTGTCCGCCGATCCCGAGAGACCCGCGTGCTCCTACGACTCCTGCGGACCCGCCTCGCTCCGTACCGAAAATCCATAGGCCTGCTGGTGGCGCTCCAGTTGCTGCAGACCGTCGCCACCCTCTACCTGCCCACGCTCAACGCCGACATCATCGACAACGGTGTCGTGAACGGCGACTCGGGCTACATCCTGGAGTTCGGCGCGATCATGCTCGCCGTCTCCGTCGGCCAGGTGCTCTGCAACGTCGGCGCCGTGTACTACGGGGCGCGTACGGCCTCCTCGCTCGGCCGGGACGTGCGCTCCGCGGTCTTCCACCGGGTGCAGAGCTTCTCCGCGCGCGAGGTGAACGGGTTCGGCGCGCCCTCGCTGATCACCCGTACGACCAATGACGTGCAGCAGATCCAGATGCTGACGCTGATGTCGTTCACGCTGATGGTGTCCGCCCCGATCATGTGCGTCGGCGGCATCGTGATGGCCCTCAGCCAGGACGTGCCGCTCTCGGCGATCCTGCTCGCCGTGGTGCCGGTGCTCGCGGTGTCGGTGAGTCTGATCGTGCGCAGGATGCGGCCGCTGTTCCGGCAGATGCAGAAGAAGCTGGACAACGTGAACCGGGTGCTGCGGGAGCAGATCACCGGCAACCGCGTGATCCGCGCGTTCGTCCGCGACGACTACGAGCGTGGCCGCTTCGAGACCGCCAACACCGAGGTGGCCGAACTCCAGCTGTCGACGGGCCGCCTGATGTCGCTGATGTTCCCGACGGTGATGACGGTGATCAACCTCTCGTCGATCGCCGTGGTCTGGTTCGGGGCGCACCGCATCGACGACGGGCACATGCAGATCGGCGCGCTGACGGCGTTCCTCTCGTACCTGATGCAGATCGTGATGGCCGTGATGATGGCCACCTTCATGTTCATCATGGTGCCGCGCGCCGAGGTGTGCGCCGAGCGCGTCGAGGAGGTGCTCTCGACGGAGTCGAGCGTGGTGCCGCCGCTGAGCCCGGTGCGTGAGCTGCCCACGCACGGACGCCTGGAGATCAGGGACGTCGACTTCCGCTATCCGGGCGCCGAGGAGTCCGTGCTGAGGGCGGTGGCCCTGGTCGCACGGCCCGGCGAGACGACCGCCGTCATCGGCTCGACGGGCAGCGGCAAGTCGACGCTGCTGACGCTGGTGCCGCGGCTGATGGACGTGACCGCGGGCAAGGTGCTGGTCGACGGGGAGGACGTGCGGGACATCGACCCCGTGCTGCTCGCGAAGACCGTCAGCCTGGTGCCGCAGAAGCCGTACCTGTTCTCGGGGACGGTCGCGACGAACCTGCGGTACGGGAACCCGGACGCGACGGACGACGAGCTGTGGCACGCGCTGGAGGTGGCGCAGGCCAAGGACTTCGTGGCGAAGCTGGAGGGCGGCCTCGACGCGCCGATCGCGCAGGGCGGCACCAACGTGTCCGGCGGTCAGCGCCAGCGCCTTTCGATCGCGCGGACGCTGGTGCAGCGTCCCGAGATCTTCCTGTTCGACGACTCGTTCTCCGCGCTCGACTACGCGACGGACGCGGCGCTGCGCGCGGCGCTCTCACGGGAGACGGCGGAGGCGACGGTGGTGATCGTCGCGCAGCGCGTGTCGACCATCAGGGACGCCGACCGGATCGTGGTGCTCGACGAGGGCCGGGTGGTCGGCACGGGCCGCCACACCGAACTCATGGCGTCGAACGAGACGTACCGGGAGATCGTGCTCTCCCAGCTGACCGAGGCGGAGGCGGCCTGATGAGCGGCGGAGGACCCGGGCGGATGATGGCCACGGCCGCGCAGACGCAGCGGTCGGCGGACTTCAAGGGGTCGGGGAAGCGGCTGCTGCGGCGGCTGACGCGGCACCGGCCGGCGCTGGTGGCGATGGTCGCGGCGACGGTGCTGAGCGTGGGGCTCTCGGTGGAGGGGCCGCGGATCCTCGGCCGGGCGACCGACCTGATCTTCGCGGGCGTCATCGGCCACACCATGCCGGAGGGCTCGACGAAGGCGCAGGCGATCGCCGGGCTGCGGGAGCGCGGCCAGGGCTCGGTCGCGGACCTGCTGTCGGGCGTGGACTTCGTGCCGGGGCACGGCATCGACTTCGACAGGATCGGCACGACGCTGCTTGAGGCGCTGCTCGTCTATCTGGCGGCGGGGCTGCTGATGCTGGTGGCGCAGCGGATGTCGATCCGTGTGATCAACAGGACCGTGTACCGGATGCGGGAGGACATCCAGGCGAAGCTGGCGCGGCTGCCGCTCTCGTACTTCGACGGGCAGCGGCGGGGCGAGGTGCTGAGCCGCGCGACGAACGACGTGGACAACATCGCGCAGACGATGCAGCAGACGCTGGGCCAGATGGTCAACTCGCTGCTGACCATCGTCGGCGTCATCGCCATGATGTTCTGGATCTCGTGGCTGCTCGCGCTGGTGGCGCTGGTGACGGTGCCGCTCTCCGTGCTGGTCGCGGCGCGGGTCGGCAAGCGGTCGCAGCCGCAGTTCGTGCAGCAGTGGCGGGTGACCGGCAGGCTGAACGCGCACATCGAGGAGATGTACACGGGCCACACTCTGGTGAAGACGTTCGGGCGGCAGGAGGAGTCGGCGGCCGCGTTCGAGGAGCAGAACGAGCAGTTGTACGAGGCGGCGTTCAAGGCGCAGTTCAACAGCGGGATCATGCAGCCGCTGATGATGTTCGTCTCGAACCTGAACTACGTGCTCGTGGCGGTCGTCGGCGGGCTGCGGGTCGCCTCGGGCGCGCTGTCCATCGGTGACGTGCAGGCGTTCATCCAGTACTCGCGGCAGTTCTCGCAGCCGCTCACGCAGGTCGCCTCGATGGCCAACCTGGTGCAGTCGGGGGTGGCGTCGGCCGAGCGGATCTTCGAGCTGCTCGACGCGGAGGAGCAGGAGCCTGACGGGCCGCCGCGCACGGTGCTGACGCCGCCGCGCGGCCGGGTGGCGCTGGAGAGGGTGTCGTTCCGCTACGACCCGGAGAAGCCGCTGATCGAGGACCTGTCGCTGGCGGTCGAGCCGGGCCAGACGGTGGCGATCGTGGGGCCGACGGGCGCGGGCAAGACCACCCTGGTCAACCTGTTGATGCGGTTCTACGAGGTGTCGTCGGGGCGGATCACGCTGGACGGCGTCGACGTGCGGGAGATGACCCGCGAGCAGCTGCGGGCCGGGATCGGCATGGTCCTCCAGGACACCTGGCTGTTCGGGGGGACGATCGCTGCGAACATCGCGTACGGCGCCTCGCGGGAGGTGACGCGCGAGGAGATCGAGGAGGCGGCGCGCGCCGCGCACGCCGACCGGTTCGTGCGGACGCTGCCCGACGGCTACGACACGGTGATCGACGACGAGGGGACCGGTGTCAGCGCGGGCGAGAAGCAGCTGATCACCATCGCGCGTGCGTTCCTGTCCGACCCGGTGATCCTGGTGCTCGACGAGGCGACCAGCTCCGTGGACACCCGTACGGAGGTACTGATCCAGAAGGCGATGGCGCGGCTCGCGCACGGCAGGACGAGCTTCGTGATCGCGCACCGGCTCTCCACGATCCGCGACGCGGACGTGATCCTCGTGATGGAGGACGGCTCGATCGTGGAGCAGGGCTCGCACGGGGAGCTGCTGGCCGCTGACGGTGCGTACGCGCGGCTGTACAAGGCGCAGTTCGCGCAGGCGGTGGTGGAGGTCGACTGAGCCGGGCACCGGGCCGTGGACCCGCCCGCCGCGGCCGGGCGGGTCCACGGCCGGCGCATGCTTGTCCGTATTGCGGGTAATCGGGGCGGTAGGAGTGACCGAGACCACCTTGAAGGGGGTTCTCATGGCGGACACGTTCTACAAGCACGGCAGGCCGCAGCATCCGACGCTCCACGAGGACCGGCCGCGCGGCGGCCCGGCCCGGCGGATGCGGCACCAGGGCGGCTGGTCCGCCGGGGCCGTCGTCCTCGCCATCCTGCTGCTGATCCTCGTGGGGATCGCGCTGTTCCCCTAGCCGCTGCCGGTGGAGCACGGAAAAGCGCAGAAAGTAAGTGCAGAAAGTACGGCAAAGCGCGGCAAGTACGGAGCTGTTTCGCGCGGGCCCGCCTTCGGACCGGAGGGCGGGTCCGTGCAGGTCAGGGCCGGGGGTCAGTCCAGGTAGCCGCGGAGCTGGTCGGCGAGCGCGTGGTCGCGGAGCTTGGCGAGGGTCCTCGCCTCGATCTGGCGGATGCGCTCGCGGGTCACGCCGAAGACCTGGCCGATCTCCTCCAGCGTGCGCGGGCGGCCGTCGGAGAGTCCGTACCGCAGCTGGACGACCTTGCGCTCGCGCTCGCCGAGCGTGGAGAGCACGGCCTCCAGGTGCCGGCGCAGCAGCAGGAAGGCGGCGGACTCCACCGGGGAGGCCGCGTCGCCGTCCTCGATCAGGTCGCCGAGCGCGATGTCCTCCTCCTCGCCGACCGGCGCGTACAGCGAGACGGGCTCCTGGGCGTAGCGCAGGACCTCGCTGACGCGCTCGGCGGGGAGGCCGAGTTCCGCCGCGACCTCGGCGGGGGCGGGCTCGTGCCCCTTCTCCTGGAGCAGTCTGCGCTGGACGCGGGTCACGCGGTTGATCTGCTCGACCACGTGCACCGGTACGCGGATGGTGCGGGCCTGGTCGGCCAGGGCGCGGGACATGGCCTGGCGTATCCACCAGGTCGCGTAGGTGGAGAACTTGTAGCCGCGCGCGTAGTCGAACTTCTCGACGGCCCTGATCAGCCCGAGGTTGCCCTCCTGGACCAGGTCGAGCATGGTCAGGCCGCGGCCGACGTACCGCTTGGCGACGGAGACGACGAGCCGGAGGTTGGCCTCGATGAGGCGGCGCTTGGCCATCCGGCCGAGGACCACGAGCCGGTCGAGGTCGAGCGCGAGCTGCTCGTCGAGGCCGGTCTGCGTGCCGAGTCTCTCCTCCGCGAACAGCCCCGCCTCGACGCGGCGGGCGAGGTCGACCTCCTCGGCCGCGGTGAGCAGCCCGATGCGGCCGATCTCGCGCAGGTACTGGCGCAGCAGGTCGGAGGAGGCGGCGGTGCCGTTGTACGCGCCGGGCCGGGGCGCGAGCGGCTCGCGCGGGTCGTCGGGCGGGCCCGCGTCGTACGGGCCTGGGGCCGTGGCGGGGGCCTGGGCCTGGGGGGCGGCGGGCGCTGTCCGGGTTCGCACGGGGCGACCTCCAGATGGTCGCTGCCGGGCTCGGGAGTGTGCGGCAGCAGGGACCCGCCCCCAGTGTGGCGTACGGCACATCGCCCCCACGAGGGGCGTGCGCGCACTTTCTGGCCCCGCGGGCCGGTACCGCACGGCGCGAGGGTGTGCCGGGGGCGCGGGCCAGCCCGCGGCGAGCGCGGGCGGCCCTGCGGTGCGGGTCCTGCGGTGCGGGTCCTGCGGTGCGGGCGTGGAACGGCGACGCCCCGGCGGCCGGGTCAGAGGGCGGCGACGCCGTGGTTGCGGAGGGCCTGGCCGTACTGCTGGAGGACCCAGAGTTCGTTCTGGACGGCGGCGTACTGCTGCGGGTCGCCTCCGTTGCCGAGGCGGGTCAGCGCGGACGTGGCGTCCTGGATGCGGCGGTCGACGGCGCGGATGCGGACCTGGACGAGCTGCTGGCCCGCGTACAGCCCGTCGATGGTCTTGCCGCGGAAGACCTCGACGGCCAGCTCGGTCACCAGTTTGCGCACCGAGTCGTCGGGGGCGGCCTCGCGGACCCGGGAGAGGTAGTCGCGGACGTCGGCGCAGCCCTGCTCGGCGCCGCCCGCCTCCTCGATGCAGGCGCGCACCGCCGCGTAGGGCGGGGCGGTGAACTCGTCCGCCTCGTAGGCGTCGAACGCGGGCGTCACCAGCTCGGGCCGCTGGAGGGCGAGCTTGAGCAGCTCGCGCTCGGTCGCGTACACCGGGTTGCGCAGGTAGAGCGCGGGTCCCGCGGGCCCCCTGCGGGCGGCCGGCGCGGCAGCGGTCTGGGCCTGGCCGCCGGGCCCTGGGGCCTGGGCGGGGCCCCGGCCGCCGCGGTCGCGGGCCCAGCGCGCCAGCTGCGCGACGCGTTTGACCACGAACTGGGTGTCGAGGATGCCCAGCATCCCGGCGAGCTGCACCGCGACCTCGTGCTGCGACGCGGAGTTCTTGATGCGGGCGACGATCGGCGCCGCCTCGTCCAGCGCGGCGGCCCGGCCCGCCGGGACCTCCAGGTCGTAGCGGCTCACGATCTGCCGGATCGCGAACTCGAACAGCGGGGTGCGCGGCTCCACCAGGTCCTGGACGGCCGCGTCGCCCTTGGCGAGGCGCAGCTCGCAGGGGTCCATGCCGTCGGGCGCGATCGCGATGTACGTCTCGGCCGCGAATTTCTGGTCGTCCTCGAAGGCCCGCAGCGCCGCCTTCTGGCCGGCCGCGTCCCCGTCGAAGGTGAAGATCACGCGGGCGCTGCCGTTGTCCATCAGCAGCCTGCGGAGGATTTTGATGTGGTCGCCGCCGAACGCGGTGCCGCAGGTCGCGATCGCCGTGGTGACCCCGGCGAGGTGGCAGGCCATCACGTCGGTGTAGCCCTCGACGACGACCGCCCTGCTCGCCTTGGCGATGTCCTTCTTGGCCAGGTCGACCCCGTACAGCACCTGGGACTTCTTGTAGATGGGGGTGTCGGGGGTGTTGAGGTACTTGGGGCCGTTGTCGTCCTCGCGCAGGCGGCGCGCGCCGAAGCCGACGACATCGCCCGAGATGTCCCTGATGGGCCACATCAGCCGGCCGCGGAACCGGTCGATAGGGCCGCGCCTGCCGTCCTGCGAGAGCCCGGACATGACCAGTTCGCGGTCGCTGAAGCCCTGTCCGCGCAGGAAGCGGGTGAGGTGGTCCCAGCCCGCCGGGCTGTAGCCGACCTCGAAGTGCTCGGCTGCCGCCTGGTCGAAGCCGCGCTCGGCGAGGAACTTGCGGCCGATCTCCCCCTCGGGCGAGGCCAGCTGCTCCGTGTAGAAGCGCGCCGCGATCCGGTGCGCCTCCACCAGGCGGGTGCGCTCGCCGCGCTGGCTCGACGGGTTGTACCCGCCCTCCTCGTACCGCAGCGTGATGCCGGCGCGTGCGGCGAGGCGCTCGACCGTCTCGGAGAACGAGAGATGGTCGATCTTCATCACGAAGGCGATGGTGTCCCCGCCCTCCTGGCAGCCGAAGCAGTGGAAGAGGCCCTTGCTCGGACTGACCTGGAAGGACGGGGACTTCTCGTCGTGGAAGGGGCACAGGCCCTTGAGGTTGCCGCCGCCCGCGCTGCGCAGCTGGAGGTACTCGGACACGACGGCGTCGATCGGGACCGCGTCCCGTACCGCCTTCACGTCGTCATCGTTGATCCTGCCGGCCACGCGTGAAGTCTACGGGGACGGCGGAGCACTCCCGTGACCCAGTGGACGGGCTCCGGCCGTCAGCGCCCGATCCCGCCGAGCGGCGCGGACGGATCGGCGAGGGCGTCGCGGTCCACGGCGGCGCCCGAGCGCACCAGGCGCTGGATGTCCTCCGTCACGTCCCAGACGTTGACGTTCATGCCGGCGAGCACCCTGCCCCCGCCCAGCCAGAACGCGATGAACTCCCGCTTGCCCGCGTCGCCGCGCACGACCACCTCGTCGTACGTGCCGGGCGGGGCCCAGCCCGAGTACTCGAGGCCGAGGTCGTACTGGTCGGAGAAGAAGTACGGGACGCGGTCGTACGCCACGTCCTGCCCGAGCATCGCGCGCGCCGCGACCGGGCCCGCGTTCAGCGCGTTGGCCCAGTGCTCGACGCGGATCCTGCGGCCGCCGGCCGCGCCCCATCCGCAGGGCACGGAGGCCACGTCGCCCGCCGCGTAGACGTCCGGGTCCGAGGTGCGCAGGCCCGCGTCCACCGCGATGCCGCCGCCCTCCGCACGGTCCGCGAGCGCGAGGCCGGCGGCCTCGGCGAGGCCGACGCGGGGCGCCGCGCCGATCGCCGCGAGCACGTCGTGCGCCGGGTGCTCCTCGCCGTCGTCCGTACGGGCCGAGAGGACGACCCCGTCCTGGCCGACGATCTCCGTGAGCCGGGCGCCGAAGTGGAAGCGGACGCCGTGCTCGGCGTGCAGGTCCGTGAACAGCTGCCCGAGCTCGGGGCCGATGACCCGGTGCAGCGGGGTGGTCTCCGCCTCGACGACGGTGACCTCGGCGCCGTACGTGCGGGCGGCTGCGGCGACTTCGAGGCCGATCCACCCGCCGCCCGCGATGACGATGTGGCCGTTGTCACGGCCGAGGGAGGTGAGCACCTGGCGCAGCCGCTCCGCGTGCGCGAGGCGGCGCAGGTGGTGCACGCCGGCCAGGCCGGTGCCCGGGACGTCGAGCCTGCGCGGCTCGGCGCCGGTGGCGAGGAGCAGCTTGTCGTACTGGACGGAGCTGCCGTCGCCGAGGCGCACGGAGTGGCCCTCGCAGTCGAGGGCGGTGACGGTCTGGCCGAGGTGCAACTCGACCTCGTGCTGCGCGTACCAGGCGGCCTCGTGCACGAACACACTGGCGCGCTCGTCCTTGCCCGCGAGGAAGCCCTTGGAGAGCGGCGGCCGTTCGTAGGGGTGGTCTCGCTCGTCGCC
The DNA here is from genome assembly GCF_039540215.1 of Streptomyces tremellae. Classification (NCBI taxonomy): domain Bacteria; kingdom Bacillati; phylum Actinomycetota; class Actinomycetes; order Kitasatosporales; family Streptomycetaceae; genus Streptomyces; species Streptomyces tremellae. The sequence continues at coordinate 74,044 of NZ_BAABEP010000022.1, read as the reverse complement.
GATCAGGATCACTCGGCCGGTGAACCCCTCCGCGCGGAGCGTCTCCGCCGCTTTCGCCGCGGCGAGACCGCCACCGACGATGACGAAGGTGCGATGTGCGTCGACCACTTGATGCCTCCTCGTAGTGCTGCCGCCACCTGCGAGCGTCCCGCACGGAGCGTGATGGCGGAAGAGGGGGGGTGCTCCACGGGGATGTCTTCTCGCCCCGGTCCCGGCGGTTCGCGCCCGGGGCTGGGACTCGCGCGCGGTCGCGTCACGGGCGGGGGCCGTACGCGGCCGTGCGGTGTGCCGCCGCCGATCTTGCCGCATCGCGGGGAAGCCGCGGGCACGGGGCCACCCGGTGTCGGGCCGTGCGGTGCCGGCGGGCGGTTCCCGGGGGCGCGTGGGCGGCGGGGGTCCTCAGGGGCTTTCCCGGGGGGCTCGCGTCACGCGGGCGTGCAGCGCGCGGGCGGCGGCGTCGGTGAGGGAGGCGATCTGGTCCACGAGGACGCGGGTGCGGGCCCGGTCGTCCCCTGCTGCCTCGAACAGGGCGCGGAACTGCGGCGTCAGGCCGTACGGCGCGCGGGCGGCCAGCGCGTGCCCCAGTTCGGCGAGCACCACGCGCTGGTCGGCGCGGATCGCCTCCTGGTCGGCGCGCCGCATGACGTACAGGTCGGCGACCGCCTTGAGCACCGCGCATTCGAGCCTGGCCGCGCGGGGCACGGCCAGGCGGGCGCCGTACCGGGTCAGCGGGCCCGTGCCGTACGCGGCCCGGGTCGCGGTCTCCGCGGCCAGGCAGAACCTGCCGATGAGCTGGCTGGTGGCGTCCTTGACCCGGCCCTGCGCGACGGCCGTGCCGTCGTAGGCGTGCGGCCACCACTCCTCGGCCGTCAGCCGGTCGAGCGCTTCGGCGAGTTCCTCAGGGGCGGTGCCCGGTCCGGTGTAACGCCCCAGCGCCACGGCCCAGATGGCCTCACGCTCGGTGGGCGAGGCGAGGGCCGCGGGCTCGACGTACCCGGCGTACAGGCCGTCCTCGAAGTCGTGGACGGAGTACGCCACGTCGTCGGCCCAGTCCATGACCTGCGCCTCGAAGCAGGTGCGGCCGGGCGGGGCGCCCTCGCGCAGCCAGGTGAAGACCGGCAGGTCGTCCTCGTACACACCGAACTTGACGCGGCCCGCGGAGCCCGCGGCCGCCGCCTCGGGGGCGGCGCGCGGCCAGGGGTACTTGGTGGCGGCGTCCAGGGCGGCCCTGGTGAGGTTGAGTCCGACCCCCGCGCCCGGCGTGCCGTCCGCGGCGGGCGCGAAGCGCTTCGGCTCGATACGGGTGAGGAGGCGCAGCGACTGGGCGTTGCCCTCGAAGCCGCCGCAGTCCGCGGCGAACTCGTCCAGTACGCGCTCGCCGTTGTGGCCGAACGGCGGGTGTCCCATGTCGTGCGAGAGGCAGGCCGCCTCGACCAGGTCGGGGTCGCAGCCGAGGGCCGCGCCGAGCTCCCGGCCGACCTGGGCGCATTCGAGCGAGTGGGTGAGCCGGGTGCGGGGGCTCGCGTCCCACTCCTCGCCCGGCGCGCCGGGCGTGACGACCTGGGTCTTGCCCGCGAGCCTGCGCAGCGCGGAGGAGTGCAGGACGCGGGCGCGGTCGCGCTGGAAGGCCGTGCGGCCGGGCCGCTTGTCGGGCTCGGCGACCCAGCGGGCGGTGGCGGCGTCGTCGTAGTGGTCGGCGGTGTCGTGGCTCTCGGCCGGGTCGTGGCTCCCGACGGTCTCGTGGCCGCGGGTGCCGGCTGCGGGCACGGGCCGGGGCGTGCGGGGTCCTGAGGTGCCTGCCATGGCTCCGACCGTAACCGGCCCGGCGGGGCGCGGGGCGCGCGGGCCGGGGGCGCGCGGGCGGAGTGCGGTGCGGGAGCGGCGCCGCGCGTGCGGCGGCGGGGGCACGGGGCGGAGCCGCGGGGCGCTGGGCGCGTGCGTTCGTGCGTTCGTGCGTTCGTGCGTTCGTGCGGCGAGGGACGGGCGGGCACGGCTGCGCTGCGGGGGTGTGTCCCCGGGCGAACCGCGCGGGTGCCCGCGGCGTCCAGGAGGGCGGGGGCCTGCGGCGGGCGGCGGTCGCGGTACGGGGCGCTGCGGACACGGCGCGAGCGGCGGCGGCTCGCGCAGGCGGTGCTGGCGCTGTGCGCGCCGGCGCTCGCGCCCGCCGCCTGGCCGCGCCTGCCGGCGGACGGCCGGGTGCGCCCTGCGGCCGACGCACCCGACGCGGTGCGCGCCTTCGCGGCGCTGTCGGCGGTGGTCAGCACCGTGAGAAACGGGCTCTCCTGGTCGGACACGGCACACCCCTCTTGTCGTACGGGTTGTCGCACGGGCCATCTGCTCCCGGTACGGGCCCCGGCGTCGCGCCGTCCAGGACGGCAGCGGCGGGCGCGGGCACATCACTCGTTCGGCGCGAGCGGGCACGGTCGCGGCCCGCGGCCCGGAGGCCCGTGCTGAACTGCGGCGATGCCGCGCGTCCCGGGCCGTGGGGCGCCGCGGGCCGGGGCGCTCGGCAGGCGGGCGGGCACCCGCGCGCCTTACCTCTTGGAGAGGAGAGACACGCCGCCCCTTCCCGGAGGACAGCATGCCCACCACCGCCCGCACCGCCCGACGGACGACCGGCGTCGCGCTGGCGGCGGCGTCACTCGGACTGGCCGCCGCGGGCGCCTCCCCCGCGCTCGCGGAGCAGGCCGGGGCGCTGGAGCCGAGCCCCGCCGCCGCTGCCCCTGGCGCCGCGGCCACCGTGCGCACCACCGCCTGCGGCACTGGCGGCGGCACAGCAGACGCGAGCGGACCCGGCGGCGGCACGGGGGCGTCCACCGCGCGCGCCCGGGATGCCGTGGGGCGGCCCTACGCACCGGGCGGCGCCGCGCCCGGCACGTACACCGTCGATCTGAGCTGCGACAACAGGAAGCAGACCACGGGCGGCCACACGGCGGAGGGCGCGGGCGGCGCCCTGCCGGGCGGTCCGCCGGCCGACGCAGGCGGGCCGGCGGACCCCGGGGCGAGCGAGCAGCCCGCACCGGACCAGACGGGCCGGCCGCCGCAGCCGGACCAGGCGGGTCAGCCGCCCGCGCCTGACCACGCGGGCGAGCCGCCGCGGCCGGAGCAGCCGGGAGAGGCGGAGCAGCCAGGCGGCGGCGTCCCCGACGCGCACCGGCCCCCGGAGGACCCCGGGTATCAGGACGGGTCCGGGCTGCCGGACGGCCACGACCGCCCGGAGGGGCCCGACGCCCCCGTGGGGCCCTCTGCCCCCATACCGCACGGCCATCTGGACACCGGGGCAGGCGGCAGCGTCCATGCCGATGTCCCCGAGGTCGCGGCGGGGGCGGCCGTTCTGGCCGGTTCCGCCGTGGGCGGGGTATGGCTCCTGCGTCGCCGGGCGAGCGGCACGCGGAGCTGACGGGCCGCGGTTCCCACCCGCGCGGCGCCCGCACCCGCCCCCTGTCCCCGCCCCCGTCACGCTTCAGCTGACGCGGGCGGGGACCTCTCGCCCCGCCCCGCCGGTCCTGAAGGCGGGCGGAGCAGTACAGAACCCGCCGGTCCTGAACCCGGGCGGTACGGGCCCCGGTCCGGGGCCTCGGGGCCCCGGGGCCGGATTCCGCCGACGCCCGCGAGAGAGGTCGAGGTCCACCGCATGAGCGCCAACGGCGTCAGAGGCACCGCCTGGGGGCTGGCCGCGGCGGCCTGCGTCGGCATCTGGCTCGTACAGACGGGGCTGCGGCCCGTGACCCCGCCCGCGCCGACCGCCGCGCAGGCCTTCGCGGGCCCGGCCGCGCCCGGCGGCGCGGACCGGGACACGGACGCGGGCCGGGACACGGACCACCACGGCACGAGGCCGTCCGCCGGGGCGCGGCCGGGCCGGGCGCCGCTGCCCGCGTCGCGCCCGCTGCGCCTGCGCATCCCCCGCATCGGGGTGGACGCGCCCCTGCGGGGGCTCGCCCTGACCAGGGACGGCAGGCTCGCCGCGCCGCCCGCAGCGGACGGCGCCCTCGCCGGCTGGTACGCACGCGGCACGGTGCCCGGCGCGACGGGCACCGCCATCGTCGCGGGCCATGTCGACACGGCACGCGGCCCCGCCGTCTTCTACCGCCTCGGCACGCTCCGCAAGGGCGACAGGATCGAGGTCGCACGGCAGGACGGGCGCACGGCGGTGTTCGGCGTGGACGCCGTGGAGGTCTACCGGAACGACGCCTTCCCCGACCGCCGGGTCTACGGCGCCGCCGAACGCCCCGAACTCCGCCTCATCACCTGCGGCGGCGCCTTCTCCCCCGCCTCCGGCTACCAGGGCAACGTCGTCGCCTACGCCCACCTCACCGGCGCCCTGGAGTCCCCCGCCGGCCCCGCAGGCCGGGAGCGCCCCGGTCCCGGCGCGCACGCAGGGGGCGCGGCGGCCGCCGGCCCCGGCGCGCCCTCACCTACGCGGACACGCACCGCCCGAGGACGTCACCGCTGATCGCGGATTCTCTCCGCCGCCTCGGCGACCCGGCCGATCAGCCGCAGCAGCGTCTCCCGCTCGTGCTCGTCGAGCGGCGCGAGGAAGACCCGGTTCATCGCCTCGGTCCGCGCCACGAGCCTGCGGTGCACCCTCGCCCCCTCGGCCGTCGCCCGCAGCACGTTGCGCCGGCCGTCCAGGGGGTCGCGCACCCGCTCGACCAGGCCCCGCCTGGCGAGCCGCGCGACGACGTCCGCCACCGTCGACCGGTCGAGGCGCACCTCCTCGCCCAGCGTGCGCTGGTCGATGTCCGGCTTCTCGGTCAGCGCGTTCAGGACGGCGAACTGGGGCGAGGTGGTCTCCTCAGAGACCAGCGTCGACCAGAGCAGCGTGTGCGCCTGCTGGAGCCTGCGCGCCAGATGCCCCGGGTGCGTGTTCAGATCGACCGCTGCCATGCGCACGCTCCCTGTGGTGTCCCGCGCGTGATTGCTCCGTGTACTGAGCTATTGACGACCATCTAACTGCCTGCAAGTGTACGGGTTCAGCAGGAAACCATCAGTACACGGAGCAATCAGCACGGAGCGTTCTCCCGCTCCGGTGAGCCGAGGAGAGAGGGCCCGGATGGCTGGGACACGCAGCCTGCACGACGCCGTGGCGGACCTCGTCCACGACGGGGACACCGTCGCGCTCGAAGGATTCACCCATCTGATCCCGTTCGCCGCCGCGCACGAGATCATCCGCCAGGGCATCACCGACCTGACGCTCGCCCGTATGACCCCCGACGTCATCTACGACCAGCTCATCGGCGCGGGCCTGGTCCGCAAGCTGGTCTTCTCGTGGGGCGGCAACCCGGGCGTCGGCTCCCTGCACCGGTTCAGGGACGCGGTGGAGAACGGCTGGCCGCGCCCGCTCGAACTCGACGAGCACAGCCACGCGGGGATGGCCAACCGCTATGTCGCCGGCGCCTCCGGGCTGCCGTTCGCCACGCTGCGCGGCTACCGCGGCTCCGACCTCGCCACCCGCACGGACACCGTCGCGACGGTCACCTGCCCCTTCACCGGCGAGGAGCTCGCGGCCGTCCGCGCGCTCAACCCGGACGTCGCCGTCATCCACGCGCAGCGCGCGGACCGCGCGGGCAACGTGCAGATGTGGGGCCTGACGGGCGTGCAGAAGGAGGCGGTGCTCGCCGCGAAGCGCTCCCTCGTCACGGTCGAGGAGGTCGTGGACGAGCTGGAGCCGCGGCCAGGGGCCGTGGTGCTGCCGCACTGGGTCGTCGACGCGGTCAGCGTCGTGCCCGGCGGCGCGCACCCCTCGTACGCGACGGGCTACTCGGAGCGCGACAACGCCTTCTACCGGGCGTGGGACCCGATCGCCCGCGACCGCGAGGCGTTCACGAAGTGGCTGGACACCGAGGTCAGGGGCGTGGAAGGCGCCCGCGGCGGCGAGGCGGAGGCGACGGCGCGATGAGCGGGACCACCACCCGGGAAGCGGCAGCGGGCGAGGACCCCGCGGCCTTCACGAGCGACGAGCTGATGGAGGTCAACGCGGCCCGCGCGCTGGCCGGTTCACGCACCTGCTTCGTCGGCATCGGGCTGCCGTCCACCGCCGCGAACCTCGCGCGCGCCACCCATGTCCCCGACCTCGTCCTGATCTACGAGTCGGGCACCGTCGGCTCGCGGCCCACCAGGCTCCCGCTCTCCATCGGCGACGGCGAGCTCGCGGACACCGCGGACGCGGTCGTCGCGGTACCGGAGATGTTCAACTACTGGCTCCAGGGCGGCCGGATCGACGTGGGCTTCCTCGGCGCCGCCCAGGTCGACCGGTTCGCCAACGTCAACACGACGGTGATCTCGCGTGGCGCGGGCCGGCCGGAGGCCCGGCTGCCCGGCGCGGGCGGCGCCCCGGAGATCGCCGCGAACTGCCGGAAGGTGCTGCTGGTGCTGCGCCACTCCCGGCGCGGCTTCGTCGACTCGCTCGACTTCGTCACCACGATGGGGCACGGCTCCGGCCCCGGTGACCGCGCCAGGTACGGGATGCGGGGCGCGGGCCCCGTCGCCGTCATCACCGACCTCGGCGTCCTGCGGCCCGACCCGGAAACGGCGGAGCTCGTCCTCACCGAAACCCACCCGGGCGTGTCGGTCGAGCAGGTCAGGGCCGCGACCGGCTGGGACCTCAGGGTCGCTGACGAGGTCGGGCGCACCGCGCCGCCCACGCGGCGGGAACTGGCGGCGCTGCGCGCGCTGAAGACGGCGGGGAGGAGCGCGTCGTGACCACTCAGGACGAGATCACCGCGGAGATACGCGCCGCGCGCGACGCGTACGCGAAACAGCGCGCGGACGGCGCGCCGGCCGCCCACCACCCGTCCCGCGCGTACGCCCCGTACCGCAGCTCGGTGCTGCGGCACCCGAAGCAGCCGCCGGTCGCCGTGCGGGCCGGGGAGAACGGCGGCGATCCGGAGGCGGTCGAGCTCTCCGGGCCGGTGTTCGGCGCCACCGACGTCACGGCCCTCGACTCCGACCTGACGAGGCAGCACCGGGGCGAGCCGCTCGGCGAGCGCATCACCGTCACCGGGCGCCTGCTCGACCGGGAGGGGCGGCCGGTGCGCGGCCAGCTGGTCGAGGTGTGGCAGGCGAACGCGTCGGGCCGGTACGCGCACCAGCGCGACGACCACCCGGCGCCGCTCGACCCGAACTTCACCGGCGTGGGGCGGACCCTGACCGGCGACGACGGCTCGTACACCTTCACCACGGTGAAGCCGGGCGCCTATCCGTGGCGCAACCACGACAACGCGTGGCGGCCCGCGCACATCCACTTCTCGGTGTTCGGACAGGCGTTCACACAGCGCCTGGTGACGCAGATGTACTTCCCAGGGGATCCGCTGTTCCCCTACGACCCGATCCTGCAGTCCGTGACGGACGACGCGGCACGCGAGCGCCTGGTCGCCCGCTACGACCACGCGCTGTCGCGGCCCGAGTGGTCGCTCGGCTACCGCTGGGACATCGTGCTCGACGGGCCGTCCGCCACCTGGATCGAGGAGGGCCGCTGATGCCGGAGCCGACCACCGCGGGCGGGCCGCCGCCGACGCCCTCGCAGACCGTGGGTCCGTTCTACGGCTACGCGCTGCCGTTCCCCGGCGGCGGCGACATCGCACCGGCCGGCCACCCGGACGCCGTCACCGTGCACGGGTACGTGTACGACGGCGACGGCGCGCCCGTGCCCGACGCGCTGCTGGAGTTCTGGCAGGGCGGGCCCGGCACGGGGCTGCCGGGGTCGATCCGGCGCGACGCCGTGACCGGCGGGTACCTGGGCCGCAACGGTGTGGACTTCACCGGCTTCGGCCGCGTCCCCACCGACGCCGACGGGCACTACGCGGTCCGCACGCTGCCGCCGGCCACGCCCGCGGCGCTGCCGTATCTGAGCGTGTGCGTCTTCGCCCGCGGCCTCACCCACCACCTGTACACCCGCGCCTACCTCGTACAGGACGGTACGGACGCGCTGCTCGACGGGCTCGACCCGGCGCGGCGTGCGACGCTGAGGGCGCTGCCGGAGCCCGGCCCCGCGCGGCACGGGACCCACCGCTTCGACATCCGCCTGCAGGGAGAAGGGGAGACGGTCTTCCTTGAGTTCACCTGAGCGCTCCGGCAGCGGCGACCCCGGGCTGTGCGGCCTGCTGTCGCCTGCGGCCACGGGCACGGCGGCCGAGGCGGCCACCGGCGACGCGGCGCTGCTGCGCGCCCTGGTCGCCGCTGAGGCCGCGCTCGCCCGCGCGCCGGGCGCGCCGGACGCGGCAGCCGAGGCGATCGCCGCGTGCGCGGACCGGCTCGACGCGCGGGAGCTCGCCCTGGCCGCGCGCGCGGGCGGCAACCCGGTGATCCCGCTGGCCGAGGCCGTGCGCGCGGAGGTCGGCGCCGCGTGGGCGCGGTACGTACACCGGGGCGCGACCAGCCAGGACATCCTGGACTCCGCGCTGATGCTGCTCGCCGAGGACACCCGGCGGCTGGTGCTCGCGGACCTCGGTCGCACGGCGGAGGCGCTCGCCCGGCTCGCCGCCAAGCACCGGGACACGGTGACCGCGGGCCGCACCCTCACCCAGCAGGCCGTCCCGACCACCTTCGGCCTCAGGGCGGCGGGCTGGCGCTCCCTCGCCCTGGACGCGCGCGACCGCCTCGCCGCGGTGGTGCTGCCCGCCCAGCTGGGCGGCGCCGCGGGGACGCTCGCGGCCCTCGGCGGTGACGCCGCGCTCGCGCACGTCGCCGCTTACGCCCGCGAACTCGGCCTGGCGGAACCCGCGTTGCCCTGGCACACGCTGCGCACGCCGGTCGCGGACCTGGGCGCGGCACTCGCCTTCTGCTGCGCCGCGCTCGGCAAGGCGGCCGTGGACGTGCTGACGCTGTCGCGCACCGAGGTCGGTGAGGTCGCCGAGGGCGGGGGCGGCGGGTCGTCCGCCATGCCGCACAAGGCGAACCCGGTGCGCGCGACCCTGGTCGCCGCGGCGGCCCGGCAGGCGCCCGCGCAGCTCTCCGTCCTGCTCGGCGCGGTCCCGGCGGAGGACGAACGGCCCGCGGGCGCTTGGCACGCCGAGTGGGCGCCGCTGCGCGAACTGCTGCGCCTGGCCGGGGGCGCGGCCACGCACGCCGCCGAACTGGCCGAAGGCCTGCGGGTGTTCCCCGGCCGGATGGCCCACAACCTCACGCTCACCGGCGGGTTGGTCGTCAGCGAGCGCCTCTCCGCCGAGCTGGGCGCGGCGGAGGCGAAGAAGCTCATCGAGCGCGCCGCCGCGGCGGACGTCCCCTTCGCCGAGGCCGCACGGGACGCGGGCCACGCCGCCCTGCTCGACCCCGCAGGGTGGACGGGCGCGGCGGGCGCCCTGGTGGACCGGGCGCTGGAGCGGCGGTAGGCGGGGCCGTGCGGGTTCCCTGACCGGTGCCCACCGTCGCGGTCGGCGGCCGGAGAGTGCAGCGCCGCTGCCCTCCCGGGCAGACCTCGGCGCGGGGCCGTTGCACGGCGCACGCGTCACCGCTGGTGGGCCGCGTCCGGCCGGTTGGCGGGCGCCGCCGGCCCGGCGGGCGGGGTTACGGCACCGGCGCCCGCGGGCCTACGTTCGGTCCTGGTGCTCTCAGCCAAGGGGTGTCGATGCGATCGTACGAGGGAAGGCACCGGCAGCGCTCCCCCGCGCCCGGCCGCCGGGAGGGGGCCGAACACTCGGCCTCGCCGGGCGAGTTGGCGCGGCTCCAGGCGAGCGTCGGCAACCAGGCGGTGCTGCGGATGATGCGCCGCATCGATGATGGCGACGGGCCGGCCCCCGCCTGGGCCGCGGAGCGCGCGGGCGCCGGAGCAGGGCAGGACGGCTCCTCCGGCTTCTCCGGCGCGGAGCCCTCCCCCGACCTCCTCGGCGCGGAGCCCGCCCCCGGACTCTCCGATGTCGAGGCGGGGCTGCGCGCCCCCGGCCGGCCGCTCGACCGGGCGACCCTGGCGCGCAAGGAGGAGCAGTTCAGGGCCGACCTTTCCGGTGTGCGGATGCACACGGGCCCCGCGGCGCGGCAGGCGGCCGCGGCCGTCCGTGCCCGCGCGTTCACGGTCGACCAGGACATCGTGATCGGCGAGGGCGGCACCGGCGCCGAGACGCTGGACCACGAACTCACCCACGCCGTACGCAACCTGCAGCAGGCGCCGACCGGGCACCCGACCGGTGGCGGGTTCGCCATGACGCACCCCGGCGACCGCGAGGAACGCGAGGCGGAGGCGAACGCCGCGCGGATGCGCGCGGGCGGCCCCAGTTCGGTCCTCGGCGCCGACGCCGCGTCGGGTCCCGGCCGCGGGAGCCGCGGGACCACCCTCGCGACGGCAGTCCAGCGCACGGGGCGGACGGCCGTCCAGCGCGCCGGGGAGACCGACACCGCGGAGCAGCACGCGGGCGGGACGGCCGGGGCCCCGGGAGCCGCGGAGTCCGCGGAGATCATCGACCGCCTCAGCCGGTCCATCGAGCAGAACACCCTCCAGGCGAAGGCCCAGCGGAACATCTTCGCGCCCGGCACATGGGTGCCCGAGCAGTGGATGGGCGCGGGCCCCGCACGGCTGCGGAAGACGCTGGACAGGCGGGTGATGCGGGGCGAGACGTTCAGCGCGCAGGACCTGGAGGACATCAAGCGGCTCTCCGCGACCGATCCGGAGTGGCTGCGGGCGGTGCAGATCGGCACGTACGAGGAGGCCGAGACGTACATCGAGGGGCCGTTCAAGGACTGGCTGAGGCTGTCCTCGGGCAAGCGCGTGCTCATCGCCACGCTGGCCATCGACAAGCGGCCCGACCTGGTCGCGAAGAAGGCCGCCACCCCCACGGACCCCGCCTACACTCTCGGCCGGTTCATGCGCACCCAGGCGCCCGGCACCGATGCGGAGCTGAAGGAGAGCCTGGAGCAGGAGCGCGACCGGCAGATCCGCGACACCGCCGTCGACACGCTCGACCCGCAGGGCCTCGCGGCCGACCGCCGCCACCCGGACGAGATCCCGGCGCCGGGCACGTCGACGGGGAAGGGCAAGGGGAAGGCCACAGCGCCCGACTGGGCGGAGCAGGACGCCCAGGGACGCGAGTTGCTCACCAGGATCCTGCTCCTCCTGCGCAACGGGCTCGAACTCTACGACCCGGAGCGCAAGAGTCACGCGCCGGACTACCGGCGGGACGTGATCCGCGCGCTGGCCCACGGCGGCCGCGTGAACGTCCGCGTCCCCGCGCTGGATCCGAAGGACAAGGACGCCTACTGGCTGCCGCACTTCCTGGGCGTGACGCGGGACGCCACCCGGGACAAGCCCGCCGCAGGGATCTCCGAGCGCCCCTTCGCCACCCACCGCACCTCCATCGGCCCCAACAAGGGCGGCCGGCCGGGCACGTTCAAGGAGAAGGGCGGCCTCGCGGCGTCCCTCACGAACAAGGTCTCCATCGGCGCCGCCAGCCCGAAGCTGTGGGGCAAGGACATCTCGGGCGGCGGATTCGGCTCCAAGGACTGGAACGGCGACATGGTCCTGCCGAACGGCTCGTACGGCCATGTCCTCCTCGTCTACCACCGCCCGACCGAGGACAAGGACGGCTCGCTCCAGATCGGCATCGAGACCATCGCCCCGCACGCGGAGAGCCCGGTCGGCTACACGCACGACTTCCGCTCCACCGAGGCCACCTCGAACCCCGAGTCGATCCTGCACGGGCACAAGAGGGACAAGGTCGGAGCCGGCGGCCTCAGCAAGAACGAACGCCTCGTCGACCTGCGGCGGATGGGCCAGGACCGCCCAGGCGGCTGGCGCGGCTTCCTCCAGGAGATCCAGGACGAGTGGGACAGGAGGCTGGCGGCGGCGGAGGACCCCGGGGAACGCCGCGCGCTCTACGAGGAGTTGGTCGGTCCGCGCGAGCAGCCGCCGTCGGGCGCGCCACCCCTCGCGGAGTAGGCCGCGCCGCCCCTCGCGGAGTAGGCCGCGCCACCCCGGCGGCTACCGCATCGAGAGGTACAGGCGCTCTCCCGTCGGGCGGTAGCCGAGGCGTTCGTAGACGCGGCGGGAGCCGTCGCCGGAGTATTCGAGCCACACCGAACCGGCGCCCGCGGCGAACATCGCCCGGGTGAGGGAGGCGACGACCGCGGCGGCGACGCCCCGGCCCCGGTGGGCGGGGCGGGTGCCGACGCCGGTGAGTTCCGAGGTGCCGACCGCGGGCGGCGAACAGGAGCCGCCGCCCGCGCAGCCGCCGTCCCGGGTACGGACCAGGCGGACCGCGCCGCCGCGCTCCTGGGTGCGCCGCAGCCGGGCCGCGCCCTGCGGGGACGCGGCCGACTGCTCGCCGAACGCCTCGCACAGGGCGGCAGGGAAAGCAGTGCGGCGACCGGCGCATCGTGCCACGCGTCCTCCAGCGGGCACAAGGCGTTTCCCCGGCGGCGCGGGCCCGCTCCCCGCACGGGGCGCTGTCGCGCGGGACACGCGGCGGCGCACGCGGTCGCGCGCGCGTGACCACGGCGCACGGAACGCGCCGTGGTCACGCTTTAGGGGCATGTACGGGCGTGCGGCGCGCCAGGACGATGAAGCCGGTGGCCGACGGACGCCGTCCGAAGGCCGCCCTCCGGCGCCGGCCGACCGCCGGAACCGGAGACGTCCGCAGCACGAGCAGAAGGAAGTGTGTCCGATGACCGTGGGCTCCTCGCGGAAGACGATCCTGTGCGGCGCGTTGGCGACCGCCCTGTCGGGCCTCCTCCTCGGCGGCACGGCCGGGGCGGCCCCGGCCCCGGTCCCGTCAGAGGCCGTGGTGATCACGAACTACGCCCACAGCAACTACCTGATCCCCGACAACGGAAGCGGGCAGCCCGGCACCTATCTGCAGGTGTACTACCGGGCCGACCACCCCTTCAAGCGCACCTTCACCTTCGAGCACGTCAACGGCCAGGCCGACGTCTACAAGTGGAGGATGGCCGACTCCGGCGCCTGTGCCGAGAGCAGCGGGCAGACCGGCACGTGGGTCGACGTGCGCACCTGCACCTCCAACAAGAACCAGTGGTGGGAGGTGCGGCGCGTCGGGGGCACCAGCCGGTGGGTGCTCGTCCCGTTCCTCAACGAGGGCGTGGCGGTGACGGGGACCTTCGGCGACGACAATGTCGCCCCCCTGCGGGAACTTCCCTCCCCGCGCGATGCCACGGCGGCCCAGCAGTGGTTCCTCGCCCCCCAGTGAGGCGGCCGGTCAGAGCCAGAAGTCCGCCGGGTCGCCGGTGGCGACGAAGTCGCTGAAGTCCATGTTGCTGATGCCGAGGTTGCACGCCATACCGGCGGCCACGCGGCGGGGGACGACGGTGGACAGGCCGGGGGTGTCGAAGGGGTCGACGGCGACCAGGGGCCCGCCGGGCTCCGCGAACGTCCCGGCGTCGGCGAGGAGGACGAGGCAGGTGCTCTCCACCTCCTCGCAGGTCCCCGGCTCCAGGGGCGGGAGCGCCGCGGGGACCTGGCCCGGGCAGAGGCCCTCGAACCGGCGGTCGTCGACGCTCAGGGCGTACAGCGGGAAGTCGTCCATGTCGTCCGTCTCCCATTCGAGGCCGACACCGACCCTGCCCTCGCCGTCCGCGCCGCCGAACTCGGCGAGCAGGGCGCGCCAGCCGTCCTCGTCGTCGAAGCACGTGCGGACCAGAAGGGTCTCCTCGCCCACGGGCAGCAGGGGGAAGGCGCGGGGTGCCGCAGCCGTCGGGGTGGGGAACGCGGGCCGCCCGCCGTCCCCTTCGTACCTGCCGTACATGTCCATGCCGCGCACCAGGTCGTCGAAGTCGAGCGTGCCGTCCAGCAGGCCCGCGAGGACCTCGCCCAGCCGGTCACCCGGCACCCGGACCCCGCGCCCCGGCGCCTTGCGCAGGTCCACGACGAGCGGCTCGCCCCCGTACAGCGCGGGGATGTCGGCGAGGACGGCGGCCGGCGGCACGGCCCCGCCTGCCGGGAGGAGCGCCGGTATGTTCCCCGCGGACAGCCTCTCCCACGCGGGGTGCTCGACCGTGCGGAGCCGCACCCCGGCCGCTGTGAGGGTGAGCACGCCGTCCTCGTCCCGTACTCCGACCGCGTCGAGTTGCTCACCCCAGCGGGCCTCGCCCGCCTCGTAGCAGGCGCAGACCCACGGGATCTCACCGGGCGAGAGCTGCGGGATTGCGGGCAGGGCCATGTGTCTGTCCTCCACGTCCTCGGGACACGTCTGCCGGACCACCGGGCAGTCGCCTGGGGATCCGGGGAAAAGCTAGCCCTGCCCTCTGACAGTCGCCCCAGCCAGGTGCCGCGACGGCCGCTGCCCGGGGTGTGCGCGGCGGGCGTTCGCGCGCGGCGCGCTGTGTAGGCTGAGGTGCGTGCAGACGTCGCCAGGGCCCGTGGAGGGGGACATGACCCCCGCCGCGCGGGCGGCCCGCGGCCCGGGCGGGCGCTCCCCCGTCGGCCCCTGGGTCACCGCGAGCGAGGCCAACCGGGCACGGGTGCTCCAACTGCTGTACGACATGGGTCCGCTGTCGCGCGCCGACCTGGCCAAGCTCATCGGAGTGACGAGGACCACCGTGGGCTCGGTCGTCCAGCCCCTGATCGACGGGGGCGTCCTGGTCGAGGGCGAGCCGCGGCCGAGCGGCGCGGTGGGCGGCAAGCCCGCGCGGCCACTGTGGTTCTCCCGCGACGGGCAGCCCATCGGGGCGGTGCACCTGATGCCGGGGCGGGTGGCGGCGGCGGCCGTCAGCCCGGTCGGCGAGGTGCTCGCGACGGCGGGCGGGACGTTCAGGGCCGACGCGCCCGACGGGTCGGCCGCCGTCGACCTGGTGGTGGAGTGCCTGCGCCGGGTGCTGCCCGCGGACGGGCGCCGCGCGCTCGGCGTCGGGGTGGCCGTGGGCGGCATGGTCGACACGGACACCGGCACGATCGTCGAGGTGAGCCTCGCGCCGGCGCTGTCCGGGCTGCCGCTCGCGCCGCTCGTGTCACGGCGGTTGGGGCTCGACGTGCACATCGACCACCATCCGCGGGCGCAGGCGCTCGGCGACCGGTGGTTCGGCCAGGCACGCGGGGTGCGCTCGTTCGCCTCGCTCTACCTCGCGGACGTGCTGGGCGTGGGCCTGGTGCTGGACGGCGCGGTGCAGCGCGGCAGGGCGGGTGCCGGCGGCGAGATCGGGCACAGTGTCGTCGAGCTGGACGGCGGCGAGGTGTGCAACTGTGGCCGCAGGGGCTGCTGGGAGACCGTCGCGACGGTCGGGTGGCTGCGCGGGGAGGCGCGGCGGCTGCGGCTGCCGGGGGCCGGGGGGCTGACTCCCGGGCGGCTCGCGGAGCGCGCCGCGGACGATCCGGCCGCCGCGGAACTGCTCGACCGCTACGCGCGCAACATCGCGGTGGGGATCGTCAACCTCCAGCACACCCTGGCGCCCGGCCTCTTCCTGTTGCACGGGGACGTGGTCGCGGGCGGCGAGGTGCTGCGGGCCGCGATCGAGGCCCATGTCGCCGGGTGGGTGCTGCCGCAGCCCGGCGGGCCCCCGGAGATCGTGCTGGCCGAGGACCGCGACCATGCCACGCTGCTGGGCGCCGCGGGCATCGTCCTGTCGCAGTCGCTTGCCCGCATCCGCTGACCGGCCCGTGCCCGCCCGGCGGCCCGGCCCGTGTGCCGGTGCCGCAAGGGCGCGCCACGGGCGTACCGACGCGGCGCGGGCGCCGGTGGCGTACGGGCCGCCGCACGCTCACCCCGTACGGCCCGGCGCGGGGGACGCGCCGGCTGCACCGGGTGAAGGCGACGGCCAGCGGCCGCCGTTGTCCCAGTAGCCGCGGATCTCCTCCAGCGAGCGGCCCTTCGTCTCGGGGGCCGTGCGGTACAGGAAGACGAGGGCGAGCAGGGACAGCACACCGAACGCGCCGAAGCCCACCGAGCCGCCGAGGTCGGCGAGGACGCCGGGGAAGGCGAAGGTCGCGATGAGGTTGGCGGCGAAGTCCGCGAGCAGCAGGGCGGCGGCGCCGACGCTGCGCAGCCGCGCGGGGAACGCTTCGCCGGTGTACACCCAGATCAGCGAGCCGATGCCGAAGTAGAAGCCGAGGTAGAAGACGCCGATGCCGGCGACCGCGGCGTACCCGGCGCCCGGTGTGATGGTGTGCCGCGCGAAGACCAGGGCCATCACCAGGTGTCCTACGACCATGGCGACCGTGCCGATCAGCAGCGGCGGGCGCCTGCCCCACCGGTCCACCACCAGCATGGACAGCACCACCCCGACGGCGGCGACGAGTTGGACCAGGGCGGAGAGCAGGATGGACTCGGACGCGTCGGCGATACCCGCCTTGTCGAAGATCAGCGGGCTGTAGTACAGGATCGTGTTGGTGCCGGTGATCTGCACGAAGAAGCCGAAGGCGATGACGAAGAACGTCGCGCGCGCGTAGCGGCGGGTGAAGATCTCCCGGAAGGTGCCCTGTTCGCCCTGGGCCAGGTCGGCCCTGATCGCGGTGAGCCGCGCCTCCGTGTCGCCGCCCGGCTCCACCCGCCGCAGGGTGGCGCGCGCCTCCTCGTAGCGTTCCCGCATCGCGTACCAGCGCGGGGAGTCGGGGAAGCGCAGCAGCACCAGGAAGACCACGGCCGCGGGGACCGCTGAGATCCCGAGCAGCGCCTCCCACGAGCCGCCGCCCGACAGGCCCCAGGCGACGACGAGCGAGATGATCACCCCGGCGCAGGTGAAGAACTGGTAGGCCGTGCCCAGCCTGCCGCGGTTGTGCTCCGAGGCGAACTCGGAGATGAAGACCGGGGCCGCGACGGTCGAGAGGCCGATCGTGACGCCGAGCAGCAGCCGTACGCCGGTCAGCCACCACACGCCGAGCGGCGCCGCGCTCAGCGCCGCGAACGCCGCGAAGCCGGCCGCGACGAGCAGCATCGTCCGCTTCCTGCCGAGCCGGTTGGCGGCGCGCGGGCCGAGCGCCGCGCCCACCAGGCTGCCGAAGACCACGATGGAGGTGATGACGGACACCCACAGGGTGCTCAGGCCGTAGTCCTTCTTCAGGAAGACCAGGGCGCCGCTGATGGAGCCGGAGTCGTAGCCGTAGATCAGGCCGAGCGCGGCCGCGACGGAGGCGACCCTCGGGCCGAGCGGCCTGGGGCCGCCCGCGGGCGGTGCGGCGGGCCGGGCCGTGCCTGCGGCGGCGGATCGGGACAACGTGCGCTGGCGGCCGTGGGACGGGGCGGGCGCCCCGCGGTGTGGTGCCCCGTCCCCCCGGCCGGGTTCAGGCGCGGGCCGCGGGGCCCACGGGCACGCGCCGGCCGCTCTCCAGCGACGTGTGGATCGCCACGACGACGTCGGTGACGGCCGCCCCCTCGTCAAGGCCCGGCGAGACCTGCTCGCCGCGTTCGAGCCGGGTGACGAACTCCTGCACCATCCAGGTGGGCGGGCCCTGGAGGCGGCCGCCGATCTCGCGGCCGAGCAGCCCGGGACGGCTCAGGCCGTCGGGGCCCGCCTCCTGGACGCTCTGCTCCTGGAGGTCGAAGGAGAGCGCGGCGCGCTCGCCGACGACCTGGTACCGGAAGTCGACCACCGACGGCAGGGAGTCGGGCAGCACCCAGGTCGAGGTGAGGTTGGCCGTGGTGCCGTCGTCGAAGGTGAGCAGGGCGTGCACGACGTCCCAGGTGTCGACGGAGCGGGCGGCCAGCACGCCGCGGGAGCCGTGCGCGTCGACCGCCGTGACGGCGCGTCCGCTCACCCAGGCCGCCGCGTCCACGGTGTGGCTCATGAGGAACCAGGCGGGGGACGACTTCGCCGCCCAGCCGATCATCGTGGTCGGTACGTAGTAGGTGTTGCTGAGCAGGATGTTCTGCGTCAGCACCCGGCCGAGCGCGCCCGCGGCCGAGCGGTCGCGCAGCTGCGCGACCGCCGGGTTCCACCGGTTCTCGAAGCCGACCATGCACTGCACGCCCGCGGCGCGCACGGCCGCCGCGATCGCGTCCGCGTCCTCCCGCGTCGTGGCGAGCGGCTTCTCCACCAGCAGGTGGCAGCCCGCGCCCGCCGCGTCGACCGCGGCCTCCCGGTGGGCGAAGTCGGGCGTCGCCACGATCACCGCGTCGAGCTGCTGCTCGGCGAGCATCCGCCGGTGGTCCGTGTACGCGGTCAGGCCGAAGCCGTCTGCGACCTTGCGGGCCACCGGCTCGGCCAGGTCGCACACCGCACGGACCTCGGCTCCCAGAAGGCCGCGCAGGGACTGCGCGTACATGGAGCCGCGGATGCCGCCGCCGATGATGCCGATTCTCTGCACACCCACCTCCCACTCAGGTATGTCCAGCATCCGCACTAACCACGTGCCACGTCAACCCCCCATGTCTCCCTGGCCTTTCCTCCGGTGGCGGACACACACCGGAAGGCGGGCACCGCAAACGGCGACCAACACACCGGAGACGGGCACCACAAACAGCGACCAACACACCGGAGACGGGCACCGCAAGCGGCACCCGCCTCCGGGCACAACCGGTACCGCCGTGCCGCGCCGGTGAGGGGTGGCGCGGGCCCGCGGCTCCGGCGGCTTCCCACCCGTGCGGCGGCCGGGTGTACGGCCGCCGCACGGTGCACGGCCTGCCGTACGGGCCCGGGGTCGGGGTGCCCGTACGGCCCGCCCGCGCGGCGGGGGCGGAGCGGGGGGCTACGCGCCGAGCACGGCGGCGCGGCCCGCCTCCAGGCGGGCGACCGGGATGCGGAACGGCGAGCAGGACACGTAGTCGAGGCCCGCCTCGTGGAAGAAGTGGACGGACTCGGGGTCGCCGCCGTGCTCGCCGCAGATGCCGAGCTTCAGGTCGGGCCGGGTGGCGCGGCCCGCCTCCGCCGCGCTGCGCACCAGCGCGCCCACGCCGTCGCGGTCGATGGTCTCGAACGGCGAGACACCGAAGATGCCCTTCTCCAGGTAGGCGGTGAAGAAGCTGGCCTCGACGTCGTCGCGGCTGAAGCCCCACACCGTCTGGGTGAGGTCGTTGGTGCCGAACGAGAAGAACTCGGCGGCCTCCGCGATCTGGCCGGCCGTCAGCGCGGCGCGCGGCAGCTCGATCATCGTGCCGAGGGAGAGCTTCAGCTCGGTGCCCGTGGCGCGTTCGACGTCCGCGATGACCCGCTCGGCCTCGTCCCGTACGATCTCCAGCTCCTGCACGGTGCCGACGAGCGGGATCATGACCTCGGCGCGCGGGTCGCCCTTGGCCTCGCGGCGCGCGGCCGCGGCCTCCGCGATGGCCCGCACCTGCATGGCGAAGAGGCCCGGGATCACCAGACCGAGGCGCACACCGCGCAGGCCGAGCATCGGATTCTGCTCGTGCAGCTTGTGCACGGCCTGGAGCAGTCGCAGGTCGTTCTCGTTGGCGTCCTTGCGGGACTCCGCGAGCGCGACGCGCACCGACAGCTCGGTGATGTCGGGCAGGAACTCGTGCAGCGGCGGGTCGAGCAGCCGCACGGTGACGGGCAGCCCGTCCATCGCCTCGAACAGCTCGACGAAGTCCGCCTTCTGGAGCGGCAGCAGCTGCCCGAGCGCGGCGTCGCGCTCCTCGTCGGTGTCGGCGAGGATCAGCCGCTCCACCAGCTCGCGGCGCTCACCGAGGAACATGTGCTCGGTGCGGCAGAGGCCGATGCCCTGGGCGCCGAACCTGCGGGCGCGCAGCGCGTCCTCGGTGTTGTCCGCGTTGGCGCGCACCCGCAGCCTGCGCCTGCGGTCCGCGTACGCCATCATCCGGTGCACGGACTCGACGAGTTCGCCGGCCTCCTCGGCGCCCGCGTGCATCCGGCCCTCGAAGTACTCGACCACCGGCGAGGGCACGACCGGCACCTCGTCGAGGTAGACCCTGCCTGTCGAGCCGTCGATGGAGATGACGTCGCCCTCCTCGACCACCCGCGAACCGGCCGTCAGGCGCCGCTTCTTGGTGTCGACCTCCAGTTCCTCCGCGCCGCACACACAGGTCTTGCCCATGCCGCGCGCGACCACCGCGGCGTGCGAGGTCTTGCCGCCGCGCGAGGTGAGGATGCCCTCGGCGGCGATCATGCCCTCCAGGTCGTCGGGGTTGGTCTCGCGCCGCACGAGGATGACCTTCTCCCCCGAGCGCGACCACTTGATCGCGGTGTACGAGTCGAAGACGGCCTTGCCCACGGCCGCGCCGGGCGACGCGGCGATGCCGCGGCCGAGCAGGTCGCGCTTGGCGCCGTCGTCGAAGCGCGGGAACATCAGCTGCGCGAGCTGCGCGCCGCTGACCCGGCGCAGCGCCTCGGCCTCGTCGATCAGGCCCTGGTCGACCAGCTGGGTCGCGATGCGGAAGGCGGCGCCCGCGGTGCGCTTGCCGACCCGGGTCTGGAGCATCCACAGCGTGCCGCGCTCGATCGTGAACTCGATGTCGCACAGGTCGAGGTAGTGGTTCTCCAGGATCTCCATGATCTCCAGGAGCCGGTCGTACGACGCCTTGTCGAGGGTCTCCAGATCGGCGAGCGGCACCGTGTTGCGGATGCCGGCGACCACGTCCTCGCCCTGCGCGTTCTGGAGGTAGTCGCCGTAGACGCCCTGGTGGCCGCTGGCCGGGTCGCGGGTGAAGGCGACGCCCGTGCCGGAGTCGGGGCCGAGGTTGCCGAAGACCATCGCGACGATGTTGACGGCTGTCCCGAGGTCGCCGGGGATGCGCTCCTGGCGGCGGTAGAGCCTGGCCCTGTCGGTGTTCCAGGATTCGAAGACCGAGCGGATCGCGAGGTCCATCTGCTCGCGCGGGTCCTGCGGGAAGTCACGGCCCGCCTCGCGCGAGACGATCTTCTTGAACGCCTTGACGAGCTTCTTCAGGTCGGCGGTCCCCAGCTCGACGTCGGTGGTGGCGCCGCGCCCCCGCTTGGCCTCGTCGAGCGCGTCCTCGAAGAGTTCGCCGTCGACACCGAGGACGGTGGTGCCGAACATCTGGATCAGGCGGCGGTACGAGTCCCACGCGAAGCGCTCGTCACCCGCCTGCTGGGCGAGGCCCGCGACGGAGTCGTCGGAGAGGCCGACATTGAGGACGGTGTCCATCATGCCGGGCATGGAGAACTTGGCGCCGCTGCGCACCGAGACGAGGAGGGGGTCGTCGCTCTGCCCGAGCTTCTTGCCCATCGTCTCCTCCAGGGTGGCGAGGTGCGCGCTGACCTCGCGACGCAGCGTGGCGGGTTCCGACCCTGAGGCCAGGTAGACCTTGCACGCCTCGGTGGTGATGGTGAAGCCGGGCGGGACGGGGAGGCCGAGGTTGGTCATCTCGGCGAGGTTGGCGCCCTTGCCGCCGAGCAGCCCCTTCATGCCCTTGTTGCCCTCGGTGAAGTCGTAGACGTATTTCCCGGCCTGCCCGTCCTGCTGTGCCCGCTCGGCGTGCTCGGTCCGCTGACCCTCGGCGGCCTGCCGGGCCTTCTCCGACCGCTCGGCCGACCGATCCTTGTTTTCCAGGTTCTCCGGGTTTTCCGGGTTTTCCGGGTTTTCCGGGTTTTCCGGGTTTTCCGGGTTCTCCGACACGGTCTCGACTCCTCGGGACGCGGTAGCTGCCCTGACGGCGAGGAACATACCCAGATCGAAGGCGTCTGGGGATGTCCACCTGACTGTCATACGGCCATAACCACCCGTCCGCCACTGGATCTAAAGCGCTCCGGAGTGGAGCCGATCACTCCGGATCTTTCAGGAAGCGAAGAGTCGATGACCAGGACATGGCCTCATGCGCTCATCTGAGCAATGACAACGACGTCTGAGTTCAGTTCCCGAACGCGGAAGGGGTGGCACCCAGTGCCACCCCTTCCAGAGTCACAGGCGAGCGCAATCCGCTCATCTGAGCAATTCTGAGATCAAACGTGGCGAATGTCACGCCGTCCGCGGCCGGAATTCGACGCTCACGCACGCCGCGAGATCGGCCGGACCGATGCCGTCGAGGCTGGCCGCGAAGTACCGTCCTTCCCCCTCGGCCACCGGCAGCAGCGACGGCACCACCAGTACCGGGCAGCCGGCCGCGCGCGCCGAGGCGGTCCCGTCGGGCGAGTCCTCCACGGCCACGCACGCGCCGGGCGCCACCCCGAGCCGCCCGGCGGCGGCGAGATACGGCGCGGGGTGCGGCTTGGTCAGCGGGGTGTCGTCGGCTGAGAGCGTGAACGCGAAACCGGCGTCCGCGAGCGCCCCCGCGACGACCGAGTCGACCACACTCCTTGGCGAGGCGCTGACCAGTGCGAACGGCACGTCCGCCGCCCGCAGCGCAGCCAGCAGCGGGTCGACGCCGGGGCGCAGCGGCGCCCCGGCGTCGGCCCGCAGCGAGAACGCGCGGGTCAGCCGGCGGGCGACCGCGTCGACGGCATCGGCCCGCCGCGCGCCGGGCGGGTCCGCCGCGTCCCCGGCCGGCGGACGTGCGGGGCCGCCCGGCGCCTCCGGTGGGGCCGCGGCGCCCGGGGTGTGCACGCCGCCCGGCCCCGCGCGGTCCGCGGCGGCCCGGCCTGCCGCCCCCCGTGCCGTGACCCGCACCAGGTGCGCGGCGGTGTCCCGGACGGCGCGGCCCACCA
Source organism: Streptomyces tremellae (assembly GCF_039540215.1). Lineage (NCBI taxonomy): Bacteria > Bacillati > Actinomycetota > Actinomycetes > Kitasatosporales > Streptomycetaceae > Streptomyces > Streptomyces tremellae. The sequence goes on along the minus strand of NZ_BAABEP010000022.1, from coordinate 51,616 downwards.
CCTCGGGCGCGTCGCCGTCCCCGAGCCGGTGGCCGAGACCGGCGGCCACCTCGGCCGCCGCGTCCCACCAGAGGCACTCGGTGTCGACCAGGGTCCCGTCCATGTCGAACAACACGGCCGCGGGCACCGTCCCTGGAGCCGGGGCGTGAAGGCCGCCGGCACGGCCCTCCGTGCTCACGCCGCCTGCCCCGCGCCGGACGCGCCGGGAGCGGGGACCACGAGCACCGGCCGGTCGGCGGGGGCTACCGCGGCGCGCACGCCGGGCCCGAGCCCGCCCGCGTCCCGCGAGGGGACGTCCGCCTTCACGGCCGTACCGTCCGGCAGGTCGAGCAGGACGCGGGTGACCGAGCCGAGGAAGGACGCGGACACCACGGTCGCGGGGCCCTCGGGGTCGGGCGCAGCCGTGATGTTCTCGGGCCTGATCAGCACGTCGACCGCGCCCCCGGCCACCGCGGGGGCCTCGCCGTCCACCGGGAGCAGCGCGCCCGCGACCCGGACGAGGCCGGGACCCGCGAGGGTGCCGGGCAGGCGGTTCATCGTGCCGACGAACTCGGCGACGAACGCCGTCGCGGGGCGCTCGTACAACGCTGCGGGGCTCGCGCACTGTTCGAGGCGGCCGGCGCTGAGGACGGCGACCCGGTCCGCCATCGAGAGAGCCTCCTCCTGGTCGTGGGTGACGAAGATGGTGGTGATGCCGAGCGAGAGCTGGAGCCGCCTGATCTCCTCGCGCAGGGACAGCCTGACCTTCGCGTCGAGTGCGGAGAGCGGCTCGTCGAGCAGCAGCACGCGCGGCCGCAGCGCCAGCGCGCGGGCCAGCGCGACCCGCTGCTGCTGGCCGCCCGACATCTGGTGCGGGAAGCGGTCGCCGTGGTCGGGCAGCCCCACGAGGTCGAGGAGTTCGGCCGCGCGCTCGCGCCGCTCGGCCGCCGCCACCTTGCGCACCCGCAGCCCGAAGGCGACGTTGTCGCGGGCGCTGAGGTGCGGGAAGAGGCTGTACGACTGGAAGACCATGCCCGCGTCGCGCCGGTTGGCGGGGACGCGGGTGATGTCCTCGCCGTCCACCAGCACCTCGCCCGCGTCGGGGTGCTCGAACCCGGCGAGCACGCGCAGCGCGGTGGTCTTGCCGCAGCCCGAAGGGCCCAGCAGGGCGAGGAGTTCGCCGGGCCGCACGGTCAGGTCGAGGCCGTCGAGCGCGACGGTCGGGCCGAACGCCCGGCGCAGGCCGCGGAATTCGACGAGCGCCCCGGTGGCGGGCGCGCGGCCGTCCGCCGCGGGCGCGGGGGACGTGGTGGGTGTGACCATGGGAGGGCTACTCCTTGGCTGAGGTGGCGGGCAGGGGGGCGGCGCCGGACGCCGGTGCCGTACGCGCCCGGGGCGCGGGGGGCTCCGCCGCGGCGCCGGGCGCCGCGGCACCGGTGTCGGCGCGGGCGCCCGCGCGCGACAGCACGAGCAGCAGCGCCCAGGCGATCAGCAGGCTGAGCAGCGACACCGCGACCGACATCTGTGCCTGGTCACCCGAGATGGTGACGATCCACACCGCGAACGGCTCGTAGCCGAGGAGGGCGGCGATCGTGTACTCGCCGAGGACCAGCGCGAGCGTCAGGAACGCGGCGCCGGCCAGCGAGGAGCGCAGGTTGGGCAGCACGACCCGCCAGACGGTCGCGGCCATCGAGGCCCCGCAGTTGCGGGCCGCCTCCACCAGCGTGGTGAGGTCGACGGCGCGCAGGCCCGCGTCGAGCGAGCGGTAGACGAAGGGCAGCGCGAGCACCACGTAGGCGAAGACCAGCACCAGGGGGAACGACGGGTTCTGCACGGCGATGAAGGTCTGGTAGAGCGGGGTCGTGGCCAGGTGGTCGGGGCCCCACCTCAGCGCGCTCTGCACGCCGCTGACCAGCGCGATCGGCGGGACGACCAGGGGCAGCATGCAGACGATCTCGACCACGGGCCGCAGCCGGGGCGCGCCGAGGCGCACCGCGACCATGGCGGGCACCACGAGCAGCAGCGACAGCGCGATGGTGGCGGCGGCGAGGCCGAGCGAGAGCAGCAGGCTCCGGCCGAAGCCGTCGGCGGAGAGTATGCCGGTGTAGGCGTCGAAGTCGACGCCCTGGCCGGGGACATGGACGGTGAAGACGAACGACGCGACGAGCGGCACCACGAAGTCCACGCCCGCGAGGCCGAGGACGGCGCCCCGCCAGACGCGGGGCCGCCCGCGCCGCGCCCCCGCGCGCCGCCTCGCCGCCGGTGCGCCGCCCTGCGGGGAGGCGACGGGCGCGGTGCCCGCGCCGTCCGCCGTGGAGGTCAGTGCAGCCATCGGGTGCTCCGTCGCTGGAGGGGCAGGTAGACCGCCATCACGAGTCCGGCGATCACGATCATGTCGAGGCTGAGCGCGAGCGCCACGTTCTCCTGGCCGACCTGGACGTTGCCGGAGAGCGCGTCCGCGATCTTCAGGGTCACGAGCGGCACGGAGCCGCCGACCAGCGCGGCGGCGGTGGCGTACGCGGCGAAGGCCGAGCCGAACAGCAGCACGAAGCCGCCGAGCAGCGTGGGCGCGAGCACCGGGATGCCGACATGGCGCCAGAACTGGCCTGTCGTGGCGCCCGAGTTGAGCGCGGCCTCCCGCCACTGCGGGCGCAGCCCGTCGAGTGCGGGAACCGACACCAGGACCATCAGCGGGATGAGGAAATAGAGGTAAATGACGACGAGGCCGGGGAACGAGTAGAGGTTCCAGCCGGCCGCGCCCAGGTGCGCGACCTGGGTGACGACGCCGGAGATGCCGAGCGTGGCGACGAAGGCGAACGCGAGGGGCACCCCGCCGAAGTTGGCGAGGACGCCGGAGGCGGTGAGCACGGACTCGCGCAGCGCGCCGCGCCGCGAGACCACCACGGCCTGGGCGATCAGCATGCCGAGCACGCAGCCGATCAGGGCGGTCAGCGCGGAGAGTTCGACGCTGCCGGTGAGCGAGGCGAGGTAGGCGCCGCCGAGCGAGGTGGAGAGGTTGGCGCCGGTCGCGTGCGTGGCGCCGCCCTGGTCCGTGGTGAGGGCCCCGTAGACGACGAAGCCGACGGGCAGGCCGAAGCAGGCCGCGGCGAAGACGAGCAGCGGGAGCGTGCCGAGCCAGGAGCGCGACGCGCGACGCCGCCGGCCGCCGCCGGCGGCGCGCGGGGCGGGCGTGCCCGGTGCGGGCAGGGTGTCGGCCGGCATCAGGAGACGGCCTTGTCCCAGTTCTGGGCGAGGACGCCCTTGACCTTGTCGAGGTCGCCGGAGGACGGGAAGACCGGAGTGCCGGACACCTTGGGCAGTTTGGCGACGAACGCCTTGTCGGCGGAGCCGTCCGCGGTCATCGAGGGCAGCAGCACGGGGCGCGCGTACCCCTTGAGGAAGAGGTTCTGCCCGGTGGTGCTGTAGAGGAACTCCATCCACAGGCGGGCGGCCGCCGGGTGTGGCGCGTCCTTGTTGACGGCCTGCGAGTAGTACTGGGCGTACTGGCCGTCGGAGGGTACGGAGACCTTCCAGTCGACGCCCTTGGAGGTGAACTCGTCGGCGTAGGAGGCGTTCAGGTAGTCCCAGTCGATGGAGATGGGCGTCTCGCCCTTCTCCACAGTGGCCGGTGTGGACTCGACGGGGATGAAGTTGCCGCTCCTCTTCAGCTTGCCGAAGTAGTCGATGCCGGGCTGGATGTCGGTGAAGCCGCCCTTGTTGGCGAGGGCGGCCGCGTAGACGCCGCCGAAGGCGGAACCGGACTTGTTGGGGTTGCCGTTGAGCGCGACCTTGCCCTTGTACTCGGGCTTGAGGAGGTCCGCGAAGGTGGTGGGGCAGACCCTGACGCGCTTGGCGTCGCAGCCGATGGAGATGTAGCCGCCGTAGTCGTTGTACCAGAGGCCCTGCGGGTCCTTCTGCGACGCGGGGATCTTGTCGAAGTCCGCGACCTTGTACGGGGCGAACAGGCCCTGGGAGGCGCCGCTGCGGTCGAAGGGGATGCCGAGGTCGACCACGTCGGGCGCGCGGCCCTGGCCCTTGCGGGAGGTGACCGCGTTGATCTCGTCCGCGCTGGCCGCGTCGGGCGTCTCGTCCTTGACCTTGATCTTGTACTTGGCCTCGAACTCCTTGATGATCTCACCGTAGTTGGCCCAGTCGGGCGGCAGGGCTATCGCGTTGAGCGTGCCCTCCTTCTCGGCCGCCTCGACGAGGGCGTCCATGCCGCCGAAGTCGGCGGCGGAGGTGGCGGAGGCGGCCGTGGCGCCGCCCGCCGACGAGGCGCTGCCCGCGCCGTCCTGCTTGGCGCCGCAGGCGGTGAGCGCGGTGAGCGCCGCGGTGGTCAGGGCCACGGCGGCGGCGAGCCCGCGGCGGTCGCGCGTACGGGTTCTGGTCACGCTGGTCTCCCGGATGGCAGAGGGGTACGAGGACATGGGGGATGGCGTGGCCTGCCCGGCGCGAAGCGCACTTGTTCAGACAAGCCGGCATCAGTTCGCCCGGTCGCCGTGACCGGTGGGTGAACGGGTGGCGGCCGCCCGCGGTCGGTGAGGAGAAGACGGGGCGGGCTGTTCGACCACGGATCTACCCGTGTTCGACACGGCTGACACCCTGAGACGGGGTAGCCGGGGGATGTCACCAACCGTGCAGGGACAGGTGGTCAGAGTGAGCTTCCGGTCCGTGGCACATACTCGTAACTGTGCACAGGCAAAGCGGGAACGTGCGGCAGGCGGAGGGGGACGCGTGAGCGGTTCGCGCTACGGGGAGATCGCGGAGGCGCTGCGCCGGTCGATCCTCGAAGGGGAGTATCCCGTGGGGGCGTTGCTGCCCTCGGAGAGCGACCTCGCGGCCCGCTGGGGCGCCTCGCGCGGCACGGTGCGGCAGGCGGTTGGCCTGCTCGCCTCCGAGGGGCTCATCGGCTCGCGGCAGGGGGCGCGCCGGGTGGTGCTGCGGCAGGAACGGCGTCACAGCTTCGCCCAGTTGACGAGTTTCGCGCAGTGGGCGCAGGCGATGGGCTGCGAGGTGTCGAGCCGCATCCTCACCCGCACGACGCGGCGCGCGGGGGCCGAGGAGGCATCGCGGCTCGGCGTCGCGCGGGACAGCGAGGTGCTGTACGTGCTGCGGCTGCGCAGGCTCGACGGCGAGCCCGTGCTCGTGGAGCGCACCGCGTACACGGACTGGGTGGCGCCCGCGGTCCGCGACCTCCCGGACGACTGCGTCTCGATCATGGACAGCATCGCCGAGAACGCGGGGATCGTGGCGCACTACGGGGAGCACCTGATCGACGCGGTGGCGGCGGGCAGCGAGGACGCGCGGCTGCTGGGGGTGCGCCGCGGCAGCCCGCTGCTGCGGCAGCGCTACCTGACGTACACGGCGGCGGGCCGCCCCATCGAGTGGACGGACGACCGCTACCTGCCGGGCAGCGTGGCGTTCGCGGTGAGCAACTCGGCGGCGGCGTCGCCCCTTGAGCGCCACGCGGGCCCTTCGGTCACCCCGCACCCGGTGCGGGCGCCCTGAGGGGACGCCCGCACCCGGGCTCCTTGCGTACGGCGGCCGCGCTCAGCGCGCCCGGCCGTGCAGCGCCAGGTCCGGGACGCCGAAGCGGTCGGAGGCCGCGGCCGCCTGGTGCCAGTGCGGGTAGATCAGGTACGGCGCGCTCACCTTGTCGAGCCGGTCCACGTCCTCCGCCGAGAGCGCGACCTCGGCGGCGCCGAGGTTGTCGGCGAGTTGCTCGTCCTTGCGGGCGCCGATGACCAGTGTGGTGACGGCCGGCTTCGCGAGCAGGTAGGCGAGGGAGACCTGCGCGGGTGACGCGCCGTGGGCCGAGGCGATGTCGACGACCGTCTCGATCGTGTTGTACAGCTTCTCCTCGTCGCGCACGGGCGGTTCGCTCCACTCGGTGAGGTGACGGCCCTCGCTTGCCTGCTGCCCGCGCCGGTACTTGCCGGACAGCAGCCCGCCCGCGAGCGGACTCCACACCATCACGCCGAGGCCCTGGTCGAGGGAGAGCGGGACCAGCTCGTACTCGGCGTCGCGGGATTCGAGCGAGTAGTAGATCTGGTTGCTGACGAAGCGTTCCCAGCCGTGCGCGTCGGAGGCGGCGAGCGCCTTCATCAGCTGCCAGCCGGTGTAGTTGGAGACACCGAGGTAGCGGACCTTGCCGGAGCGCACCAGGGAGTCCAGGGTCTGGAGGGTCTCCTCCAGCGGTGTCTGCCCGTCCCACTCGTGCACGTGGTAGATGTCCAGGTGGTCGGTGCCGAGGCGGCGCAGGCTCGCCTCCACCTGCTCCAGGATGTGCTGGCGGGACAGACCCTGCTCGTTGGGTCCGTCGCCCATCTTCATGCGGACCTTGTCGGAGATCAGCACCTTGTCGCGCCGTCCCGCGAGCGCCTTGCCCACGATCTCCTCGGACAGGCCCCCCGAGTACATGTTGGCCGTGTCGATCAGGTTGACGCCCGCGTCCAGACACATGTCGATCTGCCGCTTGGCGCCCGCCACGTCCGTGTTGCCGAGCCGGCCGAACTGGTCCTTGCCGCCGAACGTCATGGTGCCCATGGAGAGCACGGAGACGCGCAACCCCGAGCGTCCGAGCTGCCTGTACTCCATCGTGGTTCCCTCTCGGTCGTACGGAGCGCCGGGGAGACCGGCGCACTCCGGACGACTACCACGTCAGCGGCTGCCGAACCACCCGCACCCGCCGCGCCCGGCACCACCGGCGCCCTGACCCGAGCCTCCAGGCCCTCGGAGGCGCCGATCCACAGCACGTCCGGCGTGCGGGCGTCGCCGGCCAGACGGGCCTGCGTCGTGCGGATCGCGGTCAGAGCGGGATAGGCGTGACCACCGGTACCCCCTCCCGTCACGATCAGGCGGAAGACAGCGGGGGTGGAGAGGTGGTGTTCACTCCGGGCACCCTAGCGGCCGCCGGCCCCCGGGGAGGCGGATCAGCCGCCCGAGGTGGCGAGTTCGGCGGAGGCGTCGACTCCCGCGCAGTCGTACGGGTCGCGCAGCCAGCCGTCCGGCAGGACCACGCGGTTGTTGCCCGAGGAGCGGCCACGCGGGCCGTCCGCGCCCTGGGGCCAGGGCTGGTCCAGGTCGAGCCCGGCGAGCAGCTCGTCGAGCTGGGCGAGCGAGGAGGTGACCGCGAGCTTCCTGCGCAGCTCGGAGCCGACCGCGAAGCCCTTGAGGTACCAGGCGACGTGCTTGCGGAAGTCGACCACGCCGCGCGCCTCGTCGCCGAGCCACTCCCCCAGCAGCTGCGCGTGCCGGTGCATCACGGCGGCGACCTGGCGCAGCGTGGGCCGCAGCGCCTCGCCCGTGCCCTCGAACCCGGCGACGAGGTCGGCGAAGATCCAGGGCCGCCCGAGGCAGCCGCGGCCCACCACGACGCCGTCGCAGCCCGTCTCGCGCACCATGCGCAGGGCGTCGTCCGCGGACCAGATGTCGCCGTTGCCGAGGACGGGGATCTCCGGGACGTGCTCCTTGAGGCGGGCGATGGACTCCCAGTCCGCGGTGCCGCCGTAGTGCTGGGCCGCGGTCCTGCCGTGCAGGGCGATCGCGGTCACGCCCTCGTCCACGGCGATCCGCCCGGCGTCCAGGCTGGTGAGGTGGTCGTCGTCGATGCCCTTGCGCATCTTCATGGTGACCGGCAGGGCGCCGGCGTTGGAGACGGCCTGGTGGAGGATGGCGCGGAGCAGGGGCCGCTTGTACGGGAGGGCCGAGCCGCCGCCCTTGCGGGTGACCTTCGGCACGGGACAGCCGAAGTTGAGGTCGATGTGGTCGGCCAGGTCCTCGTCCACGATCATGCGGACGGCCCGGCCCACGGTCTCCGGGTCGACGCCGTACAGCTGGATGGAGCGGGGCGTCTCGCCCGGGTCGAACCGGATCAGCTGCATGGTCTTCTCGTTGCGCTCGACCAGCGCCCGTGTGGTGATCATCTCACTGACGAAGAGGCCCTTGCCGCCCGCGAACTCCCGGCACAGCGTCCGGAACGGCGCGTTGGTGATGCCCGCCATCGGCGCGAGCACCACGGGCGGCGTGACGGCGTAGGGACCGACCTGGAGCGCGGCGGCCGCCCGCGCGGCGGGGGCCTCGGCGCGCACGGCGGCCGGAGGGGCAGGGGTCTCGGTGGTCATGGACCCATTGTCACGTATCCCACGCGGAGCCCCGGCGGGGAATCAGGTGTGCGTTACACCCAGGTCATTAGTTTTGCGTACTATCGATGTATGCCCGAGCTCAGCCCCCGACGGCGGATGCTGGTGCTTGCGATCTGCTGCATGAGCCTGCTGATCGTCAGCCTCGACAACACCGTCCTCAACGTCGCCCTGCCCGCCATGCAGAAGGAACTGCACGCGAGCGTCTCAGGACTCCAGTGGACGATCGACGCGTACACGCTGGTCCTCGCCTCGCTGCTGATGCTCTCGGGTTCCACGGCCGACCGGATCGGCCGCCGCCGCGTCTTCAAGACCGGCCTGGTGGTCTTCACCATCGGCTCGGTGCTCTGCTCGGTCGCGCCCAATCTGGAGACGCTGGTCGTCTTCCGGATGCTCCAGGCCGTCGGCGGCTCGATGCTCAACCCGGTCGCCATGTCGATCATCACCAACACCTTCACGGAACCGCGGGAGCGGGCCCGCGCCATCGGTGTGTGGGGCGGCGTGGTCGGCCTGTCCATGGCGGCGGGGCCGTTGGTCGGCGGGGTGCTCGTGGACTCCGTCGGGTGGCGCTCGATCTTCTGGATCAACCTGCCGATCGGCCTGGCCGCGTCCGTGCTGACCTGGAAGTTCGTGCCGGAGTCGCGCGCCGCGAAGGCCCGCAGGCCCGACCCGGTCGGGCAGGCGCTGGTGATCGGCGTGCTGGGCGCGGTCACCTACACCATCATCGAGGTCCCCTCGGCCGGCTGGACGTCGCCGCGCATCCTGGCGCTGATCTGCCTGGCCGTGGCCTGCCTCGCCGCCCTGCTGACGTACGAGCCCCGGCGCGCGGAGCCCCTGATCGACCTGCGGTTCTTCCGCAGCGCGCCGTTCAGCGGCGCCACCGTGATCGCGGTCTGCGCGTTCGCCGGGCTCGGCGGCTTCCTCTTCGTCAACACGCTCTACCTCCAGGAGGCGCGGGGCCTGACCGCCCTGCACGCGGGTCTCTACCTGCTGCCGATGGCCGCGGTCACCGGTGTCTGCGCGCCGCTGTCGGGACGCCTCGTCGGCAGCAGGGGGCCGCGGCCCTCGCTGGTCGTCGCGGGCGTGGGGATGACCGTGAGCGGGGTGCTGTTCGCCGCCTTCCAGGCGGACGCGCACACGCCGCTGCTGTTCCTCGGGTACGTGCTGTTCGGCTTCGGGTTCGGCTGGGTCAACGCGCCCATCACCAACACCGCGGTCTCCGGCATGCCGCGCTCGCAGGCGGGCGTGGCCGCCGCGGTCGCCTCCACCAGCCGCCAGATCGGTTCGACGCTGGGCGTGGCCGTGCTCGGCGCGGTGCTCGCGGGCGGTGTCACCTCGGCCGTCGCCTCCCCCGCGGGCTCGGGGCACCCGTCGGCCGCGTACCTCGCCTCGTTCTCCGAAGCGGCGCGCCCCGCCTGGTGGATCCTGACGGCGTGCGGCTTCGCGGTCCTCGTCCTCGGCATCGCCACCAGCGGCGACTGGGCGCGCCGGAGCGCGCAACGCGCGGCGGCCCTCTTCGAGCAGCCGCAGGACGCGCCGCCGCGGGGGGCAGGGGCCGCCGCGCCGGTCCGCTCGGGCCCGTCCCACCGCGTCTGACGGCGCGCCCGGCCGCGGTGCCCCGGCCTCAGAGCTCGGCGTACGCGCGTGCCGGGCGCGCCCCGTGCGGCTGCGCCCGCCGGGCGCGCAGGTCGCGCGCGTACGTCTCAAGCCGGCCGAGCCGCTCCTTCGTCTCCTCGTCCACCGGGACGTAACCGAGCAGCACTGGGCCCGCCTTGGGGCCGAGCCACAGCGGCGTCTGCTCCAGGTTCAGCCGCCCGACGACGGCGTTGTCGAAGCTCTTGCGGTAGCCCGTGTTGGTGTCGACCTCGTGCCGGTCCCAGGCCGCGCGGAACTCCTCGGACGCGCCCCGCAGCCGGGCGAGCAGCGCCTTCCACGCCGGGTCGCCCAGGTGCTCGGCCATCGAGGCGCGGAAACGCGCCGCCATCGCGCGCTGCGCGTTCGCCCGGTCCACCAGCGCGGCGCGCCACGCGTCGTCGGTGAAGGCGAGCCAGAGGCAGTTGCGGTCCTCGGGCGGCAGCACGTCGAGGTCGCGCATCAGCACGCCGTACGTGCTGTTGTACGCGAGCAGGTCGTACCTGCTGTTCTGTACGGCGGCGGGGAAGGGTTCGAGCTGCTCCAGCATGCCCCGCAGCGCGGGTGTGACCTGCGGGCAGGGCGTCGTCGGGTCCGGGTCGACGCCGCCTGCCAGCGCGAACAGGTGGGCCCGCTCGACCGGGTCGAGCAGCAGGGCGCGGGCCAGCGCGTCGAGAACCTGCGGGGAGACCTTGATGTCGCGGGCCTGTTCGAGCCACGTGTACCAGGTGACGCCGACCGACGAGAGGTGCGCGACCTCCTCGCGGCGCAGCCCCGGGGTGCGGCGGCGGCTGCCGCGCGCCAGGCCCACCTGCTCGGGGCTGATGCGCTCGCGGCGGCTGCGCAGGAACTCCGCCAGCTCGCGGCGGCGCACGTCCGGGCGCTGCGCGGGGGCCCTGGGCGGCTGCCCCGGGTCGCCCTGGACGGTGGTCGTCGTCATGTGTTTCAGTCTGCCGCAGGGCCCACCCTGTTACCAGGTACTTCTTCTACCAGGATAAAGACACTCTGGTACCTGGTTGCGAGGAGGGCGATCGTCGGTGGCATGACCAAGGCATCCACTTCCGCCGCCACGGCGGCGGCAGGGCCCGCGACGGCGCCGCCCGCGGGCCCCCAGGCGGCGCCGCAGCGCCCGCGAGGCGACCAGGGGGCGGTCGTCCACCGCCACGGCGCGGCGCTCGGCCCGCTCGGCCTGTTCACGGTGCTGCTGGGCGCGGCACTCCCCCTGATCGACTTCTTCATCGTCAACGTCGCCCTGCCCACCATCGAGCGCGACCTCGACGCGGGCGCGGCGCTGCTCGAACTGGTCGTCGCCGGGTACGGCCTGAGCTACGCGGTGCTGCTGGTGCTCGGCGGCAGGCTCGGCGACATGTTCGGCCGCCGCAGGCTGTTCCTCGCGGGCATGGCCGCGTTCGGCGTCACCTCCCTCGCCTGCGGTCTCGCGCCCGACGCCTGGTCCCTGGTGGCCGCCAGGGTCGCGCAGGGCGCGGCGGCCGCGCTGATGCTGCCGCAGGTGCTCGCCACGATCCACGCCTCCACGACGGGCCACCGCAGGGCCCGCGCCCTGTCGATGTACGGCGCGACGGCGGGCCTCGCGATGGTCGCGGGCCAGATACTCGGGGGCGTGCTGGTCGCCGCCGACATCGCGGGCTCCGGCTGGCGCGCGATCTTCCTGGTGAACGTGCCTGTCGCGGTCGTCGGCCTGTTCCTCGCCGTGCGGTCCGTGCCCGAGACCCGCTCGCAGGCGCCCGCCCCGGTCGACGTGCCGGGCACGCTGCTCCTCGCCGCCGCGCTCACCTCGCTGCTCGCGCCGCTCACCGAGGGCCGCGCGGCGGGCTGGCCACTGTGGACGTGGGTGTCGCTCGCCGCGTTCCCTTTCCTCGCGTACGCGCTCTACGCGGTGGAGCGGCGCGCCGACCGCGCGGGCCGCACGCCGCTGGTGCCGCCGAGCCTGTTCCAGCAGGTGTCGCTGCGGCGCGGGCTGGTCCTCGTGGTGCCGTTCTCCATCGGCTTCGGCGGCTTCATGTTCGTCTTCGCCGTCGCCCTCCAGCAGGGTCTCGGGATGGGCGCCGTCGCGGCGGGCGTGGCGCTCGTGCCGCTCGCCGTGACGTTCTTCGCCGCGTCCCTCGCCGGGCCCCGGCTGGTGCGCCGCCACGGCAGCCGCATCGTGCCCGCGGGCGCCGCCCTCCAGGGCCTCGGCCTCGCGCTCCTCGCGTACGCGGTGTGGCGCGACTGGCCCTCGGTCGGCACGCTCGCGCTGCTGCCCGGCACGGCGCTCGCGGGCGCGGGGCAGGGGCTCCAGCTGCCGGTGCTGTTCCGGATCGTGCTCTCCGACGTGCCGCAGGAGCGCGCGGGCGTGGGCAGCGGCGTGATGGTCACCACCCAGCAGTCGACACTGGCGCTCGGGGTGGCCACGCTCGGCTCGCTGTTCCTGACGCTGGCCGGCGCGGGCACGGCGCACATGGGCCACGCGCTGGCCGTGACGCTGCTGACGCAGCTGGGCCTGGTGGTGCTCACGGGCCTGCTGGCGCTGCGGCTGCCCCGCGCGGTCTCCTGACCCCCGCGCCCGTACCGCGTCCGCACCGCGCCCGTACGGAGGCGGGGCGGGCGGGCACGGCGAAGGGCCCGCCCCCCGGTCCGGGGACGGGCCCTTCCGCATGCCGTGCCGTACCGCCTGCGCGGAAGCCCTCAGCAGCCGAGCAGGCGGGCGCCCAGGTACGCCTGGATCTGGTCCAGGGAGACGCGCTCCTGCGCCATCGTGTCGCGCTCGCGCACGGTGACCGCGTTGTCGTCCAGGGTGTCGAAGTCGACGGTCACGCAGAACGGCGTGCCGATCTCGTCCTGGCGGCGGTAGCGGCGGCCGATGGCGCCCGCGTCGTCGAACTCGATGTTCCAGTTGCGCCGCAGGTCCTCGGCGAGGCCCTTGGCCTTCGGCGAGAGCTGCGGGTTGCGGGAGAGCGGGAGCACCGCGACCTTGACCGGCGCGAGCCGCGGGTCGAGGCGCATCACCGTGCGCTTCTCCATGACGCCCTTCGCGTTGGGCGCCTCGTCCTCGTTGAACGCGTCGAGCATGAAGGCGAGCATGCCGCGGCCGACGCCCGCGGCGGGCTCGATCACGTACGGCGTCCAGCGCTCGCCGGCCTCCTGGTCGAAGTACGACAGGTCGTGGCCCGAGGCCTTGGCGTGCGCGGACAGGTCGTAGTCGGTGCGGTTGGCGACGCCTTCCAGCTCGCCCCACTCGCTGCCGCCGAACTGGAAGCGGTACTCGATGTCGGCCGTGCGCTTCGAGTAGTGGGAGAGCTTCTCCTTGGGGTGCTCGAACCAGCGCATGTTCTCCTCGCGCATGCCGAGCCCCGTGTACCAGCTCCAGCGCTGCTCAAGCCAGTACTCGTGCCACTTCTCGTCCTCGCCCGGCTTGACGAAGAACTCCATCTCCATCTGCTCGAACTCGCGGGTGCGGAAGATGAAGTTGCCCGGCGTGATCTCGTTGCGGAAGGACTTGCCGATCTGGGCGATGCCGAACGGCGGCTTCTTGCGCGAGGTCTGCTGGACCTGGGCGAAGTTGGTGAAGATGCCCTGCGCGGTCTCGGGGCGCAGGTAGGCGACGGAGCCGGAGTCCTGCGTCGGGCCGAGGTGCGTGGCCAGCAGGCCGGAGAACTGCTTGGGCTCGGTGAAGGTGCCCTTGTTGCCGCAGTTGGGGCAGTTGATGTCGGCGAGGCCGTTCGCCGGAGCCTTGCCGTGCTTCTCCTCGTACGCCTCTTCCAGGTGGTCGGCGCGGAACCGCTTGTGGCAGTACGTGCACTCGGTGAGCGGGTCCGTGAAGGTCTCGACGTGTCCCGACGCCTGCCACACCTCGGTCGCGAGGATCACCGAGGAGTCGAGGCCGACGACGTCCTCGCGGGAGGTGACCATGGCGCGCCACCACTGGCGCTTGATGTTCTCCTTCAGCTCGACCCCGAGCGGCCCGTAGTCCCAGGCGGCGCGCTGGCCGCCGTAGATCTCACTGGACGGGTAGACGAAGCCACGGCGCTTGCTCAGGTTGACGATGCTGTCGATCTTGTCGGCGGCCACGGTGCTCTCTTCATTACGATGACGGCGAATGGCGAATACCTCAGATTAGCGGCGGCCGCACCCCCCGGATCAAATCGGCGGCGGCTGGCAGAATGGAGGGAGCCGTGACCCAGGTACCGATGACGCCGAGGAGGCATCTGTGACGACCGCGCACAGTGACGGACCCGCCGTACGCGGCAGGTCCACCCGCCAGCGTGCGGCGGTCGCGTCCGCGCTGGACGAGGTCGAGGAGTTCCGCAGCGCGCAGGAGCTGCACGACATGCTCAAGCACCGCGGCGACTCCGTCGGCCTGACCACCGTCTACCGCACGCTCCAGTCCCTCGCGGACGCGGGCGAGGTCGACGTGCTGCGCACGACGGACGGCGAGTCCGTGTACCGGCGGTGCGCGAGCGAGTCGCACCACCACCACCTGGTGTGCCGCGGCTGCGGCGCCGCGGTGGAGGTCGAGGGCCCCGCGGTCGAGCAGTGGGCCGAGACCGTCGCCGCCCAGCACGGCTACGTGGGCGTCGCCCACACCCTGGAGATCTTCGGTACCTGCGCGGACTGCGCGGCCCGCGAGAAGTAGACCGCCGGCCCGCCGGCCACGCGCGGTGCCGCCCCGGCCCCTGAGGGCCCCGCGCGCTCCTCGCGTACGGCTGGAGCGACCTCAACGGCCGGCCCGGCCGGATGCGGGCGCGCGTCCGGCCGGCCGCCCACCGTGTCAGCTCGGCACTTCCTCCCCCCGACGGCCGTCGCCCGCTGCGGCGGGGAGAGCGTTGTCGATGAGGACGGCGGCGACGGCGGCGGCGGTGGGGAAGGCGTCGGCGTCGAGGACCCGGCTGCGGGCCGCGGCGCCGTCGATGAGCAACGCGAGCTGCTCGCCGAGCTGTTCGGGGTCGGCCGCGCCGGCTTCGCGGGCGGTGTCGGCGAGCCGCGCGGCGACGGCCTTCTTGTAGTCGCGTGCGTACCGGGACGCGGGGTGCTGGGGGTCGTGGAGTTCCACGGCGGCAGCGATGTACGGGCACAGGGGTGTGCCTGGGGAGACGTCGAAGGCGGCGAGGAGCCGTTCCCTGGGCGTGAGGTCGGCGCGGTCGAACACGCCGGACAGCACGGCGGGGTCGAACCGGCGCAGGTACTCGGCGACGAGCTCGTCCTTGCCGGTGAAGTGCTGGTATGCCGTGCGCTTGGACACCTGGGCCGCAGCACAGAGCTGGTCCATGCCGGTGCGGTTGATGCCCTGCTCGCGGAACAGCTGTCGGGACGCGCCGAGGATGCGTTCGCGGGCGCCCCGGCCGCGGCGGCGGCCCGTGGGGCCCTTCTCCAACTCCGTCATGGGGTTCATCGTACCCCAGGGAGGTAACGCCCAGTGTACATAGCTTGCGCCCCACCCGCCCGCCCAGTACCGTAAGCATACGGATCGGTGTACATAACTCTGTCACCTCCTCCCCGTCCCACACGGCACCACCGACTTGAGGGAACGACCATGGGAAAGCTCGACGGCAAGGTCGCGGTCATCACAGGAGGCACCACCGGAATGGCGCTGGCCGGTGCGAAGCTGTTCGTCGACGAAGGGGCGCACGTCTTCCTCACCGGCCGTCGCCAGGAGGCCCTGGACAAGGCCGTGCGGCAGATCGGCCGCAACGTCACCGGCGTCCGGGGCGACGCCGCCGACCTGGACGACCTGGACCGCCTGTACGACACCGTCAAGCGGGAGAAGGGAAGCCTCGACGTGCTGTGGGCGAGCGCCGGAGGGGGCGAACCCGCCCCTCTCGGCGAGATCACCGAGGCCCAGTTCGACACCTGGTTCGGACTCAACGCCCGCGGCACCCTGTTCACCGTCCAGAAGGCGCTCCCCCTCTTCAACGACGGCGGGTCCATCCTCATGACCGGCTCCAACGCCTCCCTCGGCGCCTTCCCCGGCTGGAGCGTCTACGCCGGCAGCAAGGCCGTCCAGCAGGCATGGGCCCGTGTCTGGCTCAACGAGCTCAAGGACCGCCGCATCCGCGTCAATGTCCTGACCCCCGGACAGGTCGCCACCGCCAAGCAGGAGGAACTCTTCGACGAGGCCGCCAAGCGCCAGTTCGAGTCCCTCATCCCCCGCGGCCGGATGGGCAGCCCCGGCGAAATCGCCACCGCCGCCCTCTTCCTCGCCTCCGACGACTCCAGCTACGTCAACGGCATGGAACTCGTCGCCGACGGCGGCACCACCGCCCTCTGAACCGGACCCACACCACCACCAGGGCAGGACACCCCATGAGCGGCATCAGCATCATCGGCACCGGCACCATGGCCCGCACCATCGGCGCACGGGCCATAGCGGGCGGCAACACCGTCGAGGTCATGGGCCGCGACCAGTCCAAGGCCGCCGACCTGGCCACATCGCTCGGCGGCGGCGCGGCGACGGGAGAGTGGGGAACCGCTCCGGCCGGGGACATCGTCATCGTGGCCCTGTTGTACGACGGTGTCGTGCCGGTCGTCGCCCACTACGGAGACGCTCTCGCGGGCAAGGTCATCGTCGACATCAGCAACCCCTTCAACCCCGCGTTCGACGGGCTGGCCCACCGCGAGGAGACCTCGATCGCACAGGAGGCCGCCAAGGCCGCCCCGGCCGACGCCCACGTGGTGAAGGCGTTCAACACCGTCTTCCGCCACGTCCTGGAGAAGGGATGGCCCGACGTCTTCATCGCCGGCGACGACGCGCAGGCCAAGGCGGGCGTGGGGGCGTTCGTCCAGACCCTCGGGATGCGCCCGCTCGACGTCGGCGGCCTGAAAATGGCGCACTGGCTGGAAGGAGCGGGCGTGGTCACCGTGGGCCTCGCCAACCACGGGGTGGGGAACGCGGAGTTCGCCCTCGGCGTCACCGAACTCCCCGCCGGCGCAGACGGGCGACACACCACCGGTGGTCCGCTTCCTGACGCCGTGTGACGCCCTGGAGGGGGGCGCCGCTCACCGGCGGCGCCCCCTTCCTCAGCTCCGCGGGGCCTCGGTGGAGGGCTCCCGGGCGGGCTTCGGGTCGTTCGGGAGTGCGCCGCCGAAGCGGCGGTCGCGCTGGGCGAACTCCAGGCAGGCATTCCACAGGTCGCGCCTGTCGAAGTCCGGCCACAGCACGTCCTGGAACACCATCTCGGCGTAACTGCTCTGCCAGATCAGGTAGTTGGATGTGCGCTGCTCACCGCTCGGGCGCAGGAACACGTCCACGTCCGGCATGTCCGGGTAGTACATGTACTTGGCGAAGGTCTTCTCGTTGACCTTCGACGGGTCGAGCCGCCCGGCGGCGACCTCCTCGGCGATGGCGCGCGCCGCGTCCGCGATCTCGGCCCTGCCACCGTAGTTGACGCAGAAGTACAGGGTCATCGCGTCGTTGTCGACGGTCTGCTCCTGGGCGACCTGCAGCTCCTGCACCACGGACTTCCACAGCTTCGGCATGCGGCCGACCCAGCGGATGCGGATGCCGAGCTCGTCCATCTCGTCACGGCGGCGGCGGATCACGTCGCGGTTGAAGTTCATCAGGAACCGCACCTCGTCGGGGGTGCGCTTCCAGTTCTCGGTGGAGAAGGCGTACAGCGACAGGTTCTTCACACCCATCTCGATGCACCCCTTGAGGACGTCCATCACGACGCCCTCCCCCACCCTGTGGCCCTCGGTGCGCGGCAGCCCTCGTTCCTTGGCCCACCGGCCGTTGCCGTCCATCACGATCGCCACGTGCCGCGGCACCAGCTCGCCGGGGATCTTCGGCGGTACGGCACCCGACGGGTGCGGTTCCGGCGTCCTGTACTCGCGGCGGGAGCGCCCCATGAGTCGTGCCATGCCCCGTGATCTCCTGACTTCGCGAAAGGGATGCGCCCCGGCGACCGGACTGACCTGCGGTTTCTCCATCGCGCATGCGCCGGGGTGCCGTCAGGGTATGTCGCCGCCCGCGCCCCGGGCCACTCGGGGCCCGGCCGTGCGGCCGTGGCCGGTGTCGACGTACTTCAGGGAGCGCAGGCCGCGCTCCAGGTGCCAGTGGAGGTACGCGGAGACCAGGCCGCTGCCCTCCCGCGCGTGCCGGGCCTCGCAGGCGTCGGCGGTGGCCCAGTCGCCGGTCAGCAGGGCGCCGAGCAGGCTGACGGCCTCGGTGGAGGGCACGACGCTGCCGGGGACGCGGCAGTCGCCGCAGACGATGCCGCCCGCCGCGACGGAGAAGAAGCGGTTGGGGCCGTCGAGGCCGCACCTGGCGCAGTTGTCGAAGCTCGGCGCGTAGCCGTTGACGGCGAGGGAGCGCAGCAGGAACGCGTCGAGGATGAGATGCGGTTCGTGCTCGCCCCGCGCGAGGGTCCGCAGCCCGCCGATGAGCAACAGGTACTGCTGCGTGGCGGGTTCGCCCTCGTGGTCGGTGAACCGCTCCGCGGTCTCCAGCATCGCGGTGCCCGCCGTGTAGCGGGCGTAGTCGGTGACGATGCCGCTGCCGTACGGGGCGATGGTCTCACTCTGCGTGCACAGCGGGAGGCCGCGGCCGACCAGTTCGCTGCCGCGCGCGAAGAACTGCACGTCGACATGGGAGAAGGGTTCGAGCCGCGCCCCGAACTTCGACTTCGTACGCCGCACTCCGCGCGCGACGGCGCGGACGCGGCCGTGGCCGCGGGTCAGGAGCGTGATGATGCGGTCCGCCTCACCGAGCTTCTGGGTCCGCAGCACGACACCGTCGTCCCGGAACAGACTCATGGACCCCATTGTCCCGCACGCCACGCCCCGCGTGCGGCACCGGGCCGCGCCGTCGGGCCCCGCGGGCGCGCGGCGGTCAGTACGGGGTGTGGGAGGCCGCGGCGAGCAGCCGCACGGTGGTGTCGGGCGCCAGCTGGAGCGCGCCGCCGACCGTCGTCAGCACCTCGCGCTCCGCGGGGCTGTACGCGCCGTCCGCGAGCGCCACCCGCGCCGCGTCCAGCACGATCGACTCGCGGCCCGCGGCCGCCAGGTGCGGCGCGAGCGGTTCGAGCGCCTCGTGCAGCTCGATGGCGAGCGCGGCGCCGCAGGGACCCGGGTCGACCACGAAGCGGCCCGTGTCGGCGGCGAGCGCCTCCACCAGCTCGGTCAGCTGGTCCTCCGTGCAGTCGTCGAACCCGGCGGCCCTGACCGTGACGACGGCGGTCTCCCGGACCGTGCGCGAGCCGGTGCCGCCGGCGGCGAGCACCGCGAGCGTGACGGTGTGGACCGCGTCCCGCAGCATCGCGGAGAACCGCGCGGTGGTGGGGTGGTCGAGGACGTCGAGGCCGAAGCGCCCGTGGCAGGAGCCGCACTCGACGACGGGGCCCGCGCTGCCGCGCGCCAGCAGGGGCACACCGAGGATCGTGAACCTGCAACGGCCCGTACGGCGTCGGTAGTTGCGGTCGCCACCGCAGTCAGGGCAGAAGAACTCGCCGTCCCCCACGGTCGTCCACGACGTGCGGGTGCCCCAGATGCGCAGTTTCCGGCCGCTGTTTCCCTCAGCTCGCAGCACGTCGCGCACCTCCGTAACGGTTCGGCATCGTCGCCGTGGACGTGATGTTAGCCACATCCCCGTAACTACGTCAGTACCCCTGTATCCAGTTCACCAGACATGGCCGAACCCCGCCCACCGGAGCCGGCGGACGGGGTTCGGGAAACCCTCAGGTCAGGACGGGCGGACGCACCATGACGGAGAAGTCACCCACCAGAGTGTCACGGTGGGTGATCACCCGCCGAGTGTGCTCAGCGGCCCGCGCGGTTGACCGCGGAGACCACGGCCTTCAGCGAGGCGCGCGTGGTGTTCGCGTCGATGCCGATGCCCCACAGCACCTTGCCGTCGATCGCGCACTCGATGTACGACGCGGCCTGCGCGCGGGCGCCCTCGCTCAGCGTGTGCTCCTGGTAGTCCAGCAGCCTCGCGTCGACGCTCACGGCCGCCAGCGCCTCGAAGAAGGCGGAGATCGGGCCGTTGCCCGTGCCGCGCAGCTCGTGCTCCTCGCCGTCGACCGTCGCCGTCACGGTCAGGGTGTCGCGACCCTCCGTGTCCACCGTGGACTGGCCCGAACGCAGCTGGATCCGGCCCCACGGGTTGTCCGGGTTCGGCAGGTACTCGTCCTGGAAGACCGCCCAGATCTCGGCCGGCGTGACCTCGCCGCCCTCGGCGTCGGTCTTCGCCTGGATGATCCGGGAGAACTCGATCTGCATGCGCCGCGGCAGGTCCAGGTGGTGGTCGTTCTTCAATACGTACGCGACACCGCCCTTGCCGGACTGCGAGTTGACCCGGATGACCGCCTCGTACGACCTGCCGACGTCCTTCGGGTCGATCGGCAGGTACGGGACGTTCCACTGGATGTCGTCGACGGTGACGCCCTGTGCGGCCGCGTCGGCCTGCAGCGCGTCGAAGCCCTTCTTGATGGCGTCCTGGTGGGAGCCGGAGAAGGACGTGTAGACCAGGTCGCCCGCGTAGGGGTGGCGGGGGTGGATCTCCATCTGGTTGCAGTACTCGCTGGTGCGGCGGATCTCGTCGATCTGCGAGAAGTCGATCTGCGGGTCGACGCCCTGTGAGAAGAGGTTCATGCCCAGCGTCACCAGGTCGACGTTGCCGGTGCGCTCGCCCTGCCCGAACAGGCAGCCCTCGATGCGGTCGGCGCCCGCCATGATCGCCAGCTCCGCGGCGGCCACGGCGGTGCCCCGGTCGTTGTGCGGGTGCACCGACAGGCAGACGAAGTCGCGGCGCGACAGGTGACGCGACATCCACTCGAACCGGTCCGCGTGCGTCGACGGCGTCGAACGCTCCACCGTGGCGGGCAGGTTGAGGATGATCTCGCGGCCCTCCTCAGGCTGCCAGACGTCCATGACCGCCTCACAGACCTCCAGGGCGAAGTCCAGCTCGGTGTCGGTGAAGATCTCCGGGCTGTACTGGTAGCCGAAGGTCGTCTCCGGGCCGAGGATCTTCTGCGCGTACTCCGTCACCAGCCGGGTGCCGTCCACCGCGATCTGCTTGATCTGGTCCTTCGTACCGCCGAAGACGACCCGGCGGAAGGTGGGCGCTGTCGCGTTGTACAGGTGGACCGTGGCCCGGTGCGCGCCGCGCAGCGACTCGACGGTGCGCTCGATCAGCTCCTCGCGGGCCTGCGTCAGGACGGAGATGGTCACGTCCTCGGGGATCGCGTCGGGGTCCTCGATGATCGACCGTACGAACGCGAAGTCGGTCTCGCCCGACGCGGGGAAGCCGACCTCGATCTCCTTGTAGCCCATGCGCACGAGCAGGTCGAACATCTCCCGCTTGCGGGCGGGCGACATGGGGTCGATCAGCGCCTGGTTGCCGTCGCGCAGGTCGGTGGAGAGCCAGCGGGGCGCGACCGTGATCCGGTTGTCGGGCCAGGTGCGGTCGGGGATGTCCACGGCCTCGTACCGGCCGTACTTGTGGATCGGCATCCCGGACGGCTTCTGGGTGTGCGTCGCGTTCGTGATGGGCGTCTTGCGGGACATGTGCGTGAGGCTCCTCGTGAGGTCCGCGGAGGTCGGTGGATGACCGGTGTCCGCTCGGGACGGGGACGGCCGACGGGGCGGGGATCACCGCAACACCGAACTCCGCGGGGAGGGGGCCGGCCTACGACAACAGACCCTCACCGCGGCAGCTAAGGAGAAGCAGCCCGTAACGCATGATGACGGAACTCTATCCCACGTCCCGCGTCGGCGGGACGCCCGTATCAGCATGCGGAAGCCGAGCCTTCCGGCCGCAGGTCGGCGGCGTGACGCGGGCCACCCCGGCGCGCGGCCGACCGGTACGCGCCCCCGGCGTGCGGCTCAGAAGCCCAGCCTGCGCAGCTGCTTGGGGTCGCGCTGCCAGTCCTTGGCGACCTTCACATGCAGGTCGAGGAAGACCGGGGTGCCGAGCAGCGCCTCGATGTGCTTGCGGGACTTCGTCCCGACCTCCTTCAGGCGGCTGCCCTTGGGGCCGATGATGATCCCCTTCTGGCTGGGGCGCTCGATGTACACGTTGGCGTGGATGTCGACGAGCGGCCGGTCCGCCGGGCGGTCGGCGCGCGGCGCCATCTCCTCGACCACCACCGCGATCGAGTGCGGCAGTTCGTCCCGCACGCCTTCGAGTGCCGCCTCGCGGATCAGCTCGGCGACCATGACCTGCTCCGGCTCGTCGGTCAGGTCGCCCTCCGGGTACAGCGGCGGGCTCTCGGGCAGCAACGGCACCAGCAGGTCGGCGAGCAGCCCCACCTGCTTGTCGCCGACCGCGGAGACCGGGACGATCTCCGCCCACGCGAAGCCGAGTTCCCCGGCCAGCCGGTCGACGGCGACCAGCTGCTCGGCCAGGGTCTTCGAGTCGACCAGGTCGGTCTTGGTGACCACGGCCACCTTCGGCGTCTTCCTGATCCCCGCCAGCTCCTTGGCGATGTACCGGTCGCCGGGGCCGAGCTTCTGGTCGGCCGGCAGGCAGAACCCGATCACGTCGACCTCGGCCCACGTCGTGCGCACCACGTCGTTGAGCCGCTCGCCGAGCAGGGTCCGCGGCTTGTGCAGCCCCGGCGTGTCCACCAGGATCAGCTGCGCGCCCGGCCGGTGCACGATGCCGCGGACCGTGTGCCGGGTGGTCTGCGGGCGGTTGGAGGTGATCGCCACCTTCTTGCCCACCAGAGCGTTCGTGAGGGTGGACTTGCCCGCGTTGGGACGCCCGACGAAGCAGGCGAAGCCCGCCCTGTGGGGCGCTTCGGCCGTCTCGGACACTGGAATGCTGACGCTCATGCCGGCCATTCTCCCCGATCGCCGCGGCCCCGCCGACCACCCGGGTGCCCGCGCCGCCGTCAGCCCGCCGCCACCACCGTGCGCACGGTCCCGTCGGCGGCAGCGAGGATCACAGGAGTGGCGGCGCCACCCAGGTCGCGCACGGCCGCCAGGTCCTCCGCCGCGACGGCGCCGGCCGCCGAGACCACGGCCGCGGCCTCCAGCGAGGCCGCGCCGCTCGCCACGGCCATCGCGACGGCCGTGCGCAGGGCGCTCAGCCGCAGCGAGTCGAGGGCGACCGTGCCCGCCACATACGTGCGCCCGGTCTCGTCGCGGACGGCCGCGCCCTCCGGCACGCCGTTGCGGGCGCGCGCGCTGCGCGCCAGGGTGACGATCTTGCGGTCCTCGGGGCCGAGACCCGCGGCTTCCTGCCCTGCTCCGGTGCTCTGTGTCATGCGCCCGAGCATAAGGAGCCGCCCCGCCGCCCGGCACGCGCGGGGCGCCGCCGGGGGCGGCCCCGTATCAGCTGCCGGACCTCACGGCCGGTCCAGGCGGAGGCGGGTGGCGCGCGGGAGGCCCGCGACCACCAGGTCGTAGGAGTCCTCGATCAGCTCGCGCACCATGCGCGGCGGCAGGGCGCCGACGGTCACGGTGTTCCAGTGGCGCTTGTTGAGGTGCCAGCCCGGCACGATCGCCGCATGCGCCTCCCGCAGCCGCACGGCCTCCTCGGGGTCGCACTTCAACGACACCGTCAGCGGCTCCTGCTCGGGCACGCAGAAGGCGAAGATCTTCCCCTCCACCTTGAAGGCCACGAGGTCGGGGTTGCGCGGGAAGGGCCGCTCCTCGGTCGTACCGGCGAGCCCCAGGCAGAAGGCGCGCAGCGCCCGCGCCGTCAGCGCGCGGTCTCCCGCGCCCCTGGTGTCTCCCGTGCCTGCCGGCGGCCGGCTCATGTCGGCACCTGCTCCCCGTGCTCCGCCGCCGCGGGCAGCGGCTCGGCGAGGATGGTGAGGATCTTGTTGCGGCGGCCCGCAGGGTCCTGCGCCGTCAGCCGGAGCCTGCGGCCGTCCGGCAGGTCGATCTCGGCGGTCGCCCCCGCGATCGGCACCCGGCCGAGCGCCTTGGCGAGCAGCCCGCCGACCGTCTCCACGTCCTCGTCGTCGAACTCGTCGAGGCCGAACAGCTCGCCCAGGTCCTCCACGTCGAGCCGGGCCGTCACCCGGTACGAGCCGTCGCCGACCTCCTCGACCGGCGGCAGCTCCCGGTCGTACTCGTCGGTGATCTCGCCGACGATCTCCTCCAGGATGTCCTCGATCGTCACGATCCCGGCCGTGCCGCCGTACTCGTCGATGACGACCGCGACGTGGTTGCGCTCCTGCTGCATCTCCCGCAGCAGGTCGCCCGCGTTCTTCGTGTCCGGCACGAACGCCGCGGGGCGCATCACCGTCGACACCGGGTCGGACTCCGAGTCCCGGTTGACATGCGTCTTGCGCACCAGGTCCTTCAGATAGACCACACCGACGATGTCGTCCTCGTTCTCCCCGGTCACCGGGATACGGGAGAACCCCGAGCGCAGCGCGAGCGTCGTCGCCTGCCGGATCGTCTTGTACCGCTCGATCGCCACCAGGTCCGTGCGCGGCACCATCACCTCGCGCACCAGCGTGTCGCCGAGCTCGAAGACCGAGTGCACCATGCGGCGCTCCTCGTCCTCGATCAGCGACTCCTGCTCGGCGAGGTCCACCAGCGCGCGCAGCTCGGCCTCGCTCGCGAACGGGCCCTTGCGGAAGCCCTTGCCGGGGGTGAGCGCGTTGCCCAGCAGGATCAGCAGCGCGGGTACGGGCCCCATGACACGGGCCAGCGGCAGCAGCACGTACGCCGCGGCCGTCGACGTGTTCAGCGGGTGCTGGCGGCCGATCGTACGGGGCGACACGCCGACCGCCACGTACGAGACGAGCACCATCACCGCGATCGCCACCAGCAGCGCCTGCCAGGTGGAGCGGAAGGCCTCCACGCACGCGTACGTCACGAGCGCCGCGGCCGCCATCTCGCAGGCCACCCGGACCAGCAGCGCCATGTTGAGGTAGCGCGTCGGGTCCGAGGCCACCTGGGCGAGCTTCGCCGCGCCCCTGCGGCCGGTCCGCACGGCCTCGGCGGCCCGGAAGCCGGAGACCCTGGCGAGGCCCGCCTCCGCGCAGGCGGCGAGCCAGGCCACCACGACCAGGGCGACCGCGCCCAGGATCAGTGACGCGCTCACGACACCGTGGGCGCGGGCGAGGGCCCCTCAAGGCCGCGCTCGGCCCGCCAGCCGTCCACGATGGCCGCCTGGAGGCCGAACATCTCGGCCTTCTCGTCGGGCATCTCGTGGTCGTAGCCGAGCAGGTGCAGCACCCCGTGCACGGTGAGCAGCTGGAGCTCCTCGTCCATGGAGTGCTGCGTCGGCGCCTCCTTGCCCTGCCTGAGCGCGACCTCGGGGCACAGGACGATGTCGCCGAGCAGCCCCTGCGGGGGCTCCTCGTCGTCCTTGGACGGCGGCCGCAGCTCGTCCATCGGGAAGGACAGCACATCGGTGGGGCCCGGAAGGTCCATCCACTGGAGGTGCAGCTGCTCGATGGCCGCCTCGTCCACCACGATCACCGAGAGCTCGGAGAGCGGGTGGATGCGCATGCGGGAGAGCGCGTAGCGGGCGATGTCGAGGATCGCCTGCTCGTCGACCTCGGTTCCTGACTCGTTGTTGACGTCGATCGACATGGTGCGCTGGGAGTCTCCCCGGTCAGTGCCGCGGCTCGGTGCCGGTGCGGCTGTCGTACTTCTCGTAGGCGTCGACGATACGGCCGACGAGCTTGTGCCGTACGACATCCTGCGACGTGAGCCGGGAGAAGTGCACGTCGTCGACGCCGTCCAGGATGTCCTGGACCTGGCGGAGGCCGCTCTTGGTCCCGCCCGGCAGGTCGACCTGGGTCACGTCGCCCGTGATCACGATCTTGGAGTCGAACCCGAGCCGCGTCAGGAACATCTTCATCTGCTCGGGATTCGTGTTCTGCGCCTCGTCGAGAATGATGAAGGCGTCGTTGAGCGTGTTGTGCGTCAGCAGGTAGTTCTCCGTGACGTACAGCGAGTCCTCCGCCGCGACCTGGATGCAGACCGTCTCCTCACGGCCCGCCGGCTCGATGCTGTCGATGAACCGCATGGGCCGGCCGCCGCCACCGCTCGCCTCGTACTTCCGTCGCTTGCGCTCAAGACGGAAGGGATCGATGCCCTCGGGCAGGCGGATGTCGACAATGTGCGCGTCGGAGCGGTACGCCACCTCCCGACCGTTCGCGCGGCCCGGCCGGCGTCCCGCTGCCTGCCTGCGGCGCGTGTACGCGACACCGCCGAGCGACTGGACCAGCTCGATGACATCGTCCCTGAGCAGGATCGACGTCGTCGTGTACTGGACGCGGCACGTCCCGTCACGCTGGGCGACAGGCCCCCCGTCGGAGTCCAGCAAGCCCTGGAGGAGGGCGAGGCGGACATCCGCGGAGTTGTTGCGGTACGCCTCAGGGACGCACCTGGTGTTCGACCTGCTGCCCAGGAGGTCCAGGGCGCGCAGCACGCCCGTCACCGGGTTCTCCAGGGTGATCACGTCGCCAGGGGCCGTCCGCCTGTTGAGCACGTAGTCGGCCCCGCCCTCGTGGCGCACGTGCGCCCCGGGAAGCACGGCCTCCAGCGCGGTCGCCAGTTCCGGATCGGCCGTCGAGAAAGGCGTGGCGGAACCGGTGAGGCAGCCGTCGCCGAGGAGCAGCCCGAGGGCGTACGGGTCCACCGGCACTTCCCGCTCGGGAAGGCAGACCGGCTGGGTGAGCATCGGCAGCTCGTAACGGCGCGCGTGGGCGCCGCGCAGGCTGCCGGTCATCTCCTGGGTCTCCAGGACCCTCCACGGCTCGCCACGGCGACGGTCGGAGGCCGTCCTGACCGTCCACAGGTGCTCACCGCAGCAGAGCGTCCACGAGCCGTCCTGCGCGGTGACGCGGTAGATGTCCTTCTCGCCCTGGGGATAGACCCCCAGCACGGGGGTCGGCTCGCCATTGGACCCTGTCACCAGGTCACCGACGCGCAGGTCGCCGATCGGCCTGAACCCGGAGGGGGTCATGACCTTGGTGAAAAGAGGCTGGGCCCGGCCACGCATGTAGGCCAGGGGCGCGACCTCGATGGTGCCCGCGGCCATCAGACGGGGGATGGAGTCGGGATCGAGCATGTCGTGGAGCGCGTCGTACAGGGGGCGCAGATACGGGTCGATCTTCTCGTAGAGCGTGCCGGGGAGGAAGCCGAGGCGCTCGCCGGCCTCGACCGCGGGGCGGGTCAGGATGATCCGCGTGACCTGCTTGGACTGGAGTGCCTGTACGGCCTTGGCCATGGCGAGGTAGGTCTTGCCCGTGCCCGCGGGGCCGATGCCGAAGACGATCGTGTGCTTGTCGATCGCGTCGACGTAGCGCTTCTGGTTGAGCGTCTTCGGGCGGATCGTCCGGCCGCGGTTGGAGAGAATGTTCTGCGTGAGCACCTCGGCGGGCGTCTCCTCGCCGTCCGCGCCGCCGTTCTCGCTCGCTCTGAGCATGGCGATCGAACGTTCCACTGCGTCCTCCGTCATCGGCTGACCGGTGCGGAGCACCAGCATCATCTCGTCGAACACGCGCTGGATCAGGGCGACGTCCGCCGCGCTGCCCGAGGCGCTGATCTCATTGCCCCGTACGTGGATGTCGGCGGACGGGAACGCCTTCTCGATCACGCGGAGCAGGGAGTCCCCGGATCCGAGGACCGTCACCATCGGGTGCTTGGCCGGGACGGTGATCCGGGCCGTGGCCCGGTCCTGCGCGGACTGCTGGGCTGTGGGTGTCTGAGTCATGGGCCGGCGCTGTGGCCTGCGCATACCTCCCGTTGCAGGGTTCTCGCCGCTCGACAACCCTTGGACTGCCAAGCCTACGACCCCGCACGGACATGGCCGAAGGACTTTTCGACCATGTGCGCGACATGTCGGGAGGATCCCGGGGCCGGGCGGGAGGGGCGGGTCAGGAGGAGCGGCCGAAGCCGATGGTGGGGACGGCGCGGCGCAGCGGCCCGGGGCGTGCGGTGGCGGGCAGCAGGTCGGCGAGGAAGGCGTAGCGGCGCAGGTCGTCACGGTCCAGGCCGCCACCGGTGCGGACGTGGGCCCACCAGGCGGCGACCTCGGCCCAGCCGGGCGCGGAGAGGGAGCCGCCGAACTCGCGGACGGAGAGCGCTGCGGTGAGCCCGGCGAAGGCGAGCCGGTCGGCGAGCGGCCAGCCGGCCAGGGAGCCGGTGATGAAGCCCGCCACGAAGACGTCGCCCGCGCCGGTCGGGTCGAGCGCCTCGACGGCGATGGCGGGGACCCGCGCGCTCTCGCCGGTCCTGCCGTCGACCGCGTAGGCGCCGTCGGCGCCGAGGGTGACGACGGCGACGGGCACGTGCTCGGTGAGGGCGTGGGCGGCGGCGCGCGGGGAGTCCGTGCCGGTGTAGCGCATGGCCTCCTCGGCGTTGGGCAGGAAGGCCTCGCAGCGCGCCAGGTCGGACAGGGCGCCGAGGTCCCAGTCGCCGCTGTCGTCCCAGCCGACGTCGGCGAAGACGCGGGCGCCGTTCGCGGCGGCCGTGGCGATCCACTCCTGGCGGTGGCCGGGGATGAGGGAGGCGACGGCGGCCCGCGCGCGGGGCGGGCACTCGGGCAGGGCACCCTCGGGCGGCGGCGCCTCGTGGCCGTGGGAGACCATCGTGCGCTCGCCCTCGTACGCCATGGAGACGGTGACGGGCGAGTGCCAGCCGGCCACGGTGCGCGAGCGGGAGAGGTCGATGCCCTCGCCCTGTTCGAGCGCGTCCCAGCAGTACTCGCCGTAGTGGTCGTCGCCGAAGGCGGCGGAGAGCGAGGTACGCAGGCCGAGCCGGGCGAGCGCGGTGGCCATGTTGGCGACGCCGCCGGGGCTCGACCCCATGCCGCGCGCCCAGGACTCGGTGCCGCGCACGGGCGCGCTGTCGAGGCCGGTGAAGATGATGTCGAGGAAGACCGTGCCGGTCAGGTACACGTCGCATTCGGGGTCGCCGTGCCCGCGCAGGCCGTCCAGCGGGTCGATCCGCGGCCCGGCGTCCTGGCCGCGTGCGGTGGTCTTCTCTCCGGTGCGTTCTCGTGGGATCACGGCGTGCTCCTGATTGCGTGCGATGCCGCAAGTCTGCCCGATGGCGGCGCCCTTTTCCGGCCGCCCGGCCGGAAAGGGCCGCGGCCCTTCGGGCGGGGCGCGGACGCCGGGCGGGGCAGCGGGCTCGCGGGTCACGGGCCCGCGGGAGATCGGGGCGGGCCCGCCCCGGCAACGCTAGGCGCGGTGTGGGACCGGGACGCGGGTGAGGTCGTCGGCGACGGTGAGGGTGCCGGTGAAGCCGGCGGCGCGGGCCTCGCGGCCGAAGGCGGCCGGGTCGTCGTAGCGCTGGGAGAAGTGTGTCAGGACGAGGTGGCGCACCCCGGCGTCGCGGGCCGCCGCGCCCGCCTGTCCCGCGGTGAGGTGGCCGAAGTCGGCGGCCATCGCCTCGTCCGCTTCGAGGAAGGTCGACTCGATGACCAGCAGGTCGCACCCCTCGGCGAGCGCCGCGACGCCCGCGCACAGGCGGGTGTCCATGACGAAGGCGAAGCGCTGGCCGCGGCGGACGCGGCTGACGTCCTCGACCCGTACGCCCCGCAGTTCGCCCTCGCGCTGGAGCCGCCCGACGTCGGGGCCCGCGATGCCGTGCTCGGCGAGCAGCGCGGGCAGCATGGTCCTGCCGTCCGGTTCGGTGAGCCGGTAGCCGTACGCCTCGACGGGGTGGGAGAGCCGGTGCGCGCTCAGCGTGTACGCGGGGGTCTCGGCGAGCGTCACGAGCCCGTCGCCCGCGACCGGCGCCGTGCTGACGGCCACCGTCTCGCGGTAGGCCGTGGCGTGTGCGAGGCGCTCGTAGAAGTGCTGCCCGCTCGCCGGGTAGTGCGCGGTGACCTCGTGCGGGACCCGGTCGAGGTTGATCCGCTGGATCACCCCCGCGAGACCGAGCGCGTGGTCGCCGTGGAAGTGCGTCACGCACAGCCGGTCGATGTCGTGGGCGGCGACCCCGGCGCGCAGCATCTGCCGCTGGGTGCCCTCGCCGGGGTCGAACAGGAGTCCCTGGCCGTCCCAGCGCAGCAGGTAGCCGTTGTGGTTGCGGCGGCGGGTCGGCACCTGGCTCGCCGTGCCGAGCACGACGAGCTCACGGACGGACACGGGGGCGGTCCCCCGTTATCCGGGGGGCCAGTTGAGCCCGCGTCCGCCGAGGACGTGGGCGTGCGCGTGGAAGACGGTCTGCCCCGCGCCGGAGCCGGTGTTGAAGACGATCCGGTAGCCGCCCGCCTCGACCTTGTCGTCGGCGGCGACCGCGCCTGCCTCGCGCAGCACGTCGGCCGCGACCTCGGGCGCGGCGGCGGCGAGCGACGCGGCGTCGGGGTAGTGCGCCCTGGGGATGACGAGGACATGGGTCGGCGCCTGCGGGTTGATGTCCCGGAAGGCGACCGTGGTCTCGCTCTCGCGTACGACCGTGGCGGGCACGTCCCCCGCGACGATCTTGCAGAACAGGCAGTCGGCCTGTGGTTCTCCCGCCATGGTCGGGGCCCTCATCTCCTCGCGTCCGTACGTCGGGCATCGTAGCGGTCCCGCCACTCAGGCTGCCGCCGGGCCGCCCGGCGGTGGCCGCAACAGGCGCGGCGGTCAGGACCAGCGGCCGGTGCGGGCGAGCAGCACGGCGGCCGCCGCGGTGCCCGCGGTGGAGGTGCGCAGGACGCTGGGGCCGAGCCGGTGCGGGGCCGCGCCCGCCTCGGCGAAGACGGCCAACTCCTCGGGCGAGACGCCGCCTTCGGGCCCGACGACGAGCACAAGGCGCCCGGCGTCCGGCAGCTTCGCGGTGGCGAGTGGCACGGCGACGCCGCCGTCCTCGTGCAGCACGGCCGCGAAGTCGGCGCCCGCGAGCAGCTGGGCGGCCTGGCGGGTGGTGGCCGGGTCCGCGACCTCGGGGAAGCGCAGGCGGCGCGACTGCTTGCCGGCCTCGCGGGCCGTGGCCCGCCACTTGGCGAGGGACTTGGCGCCGCGCTCGCCCTTCCACTGGGTGACGCAGCGCGCGGCCTGCCAGGGCACGACCGCGTCCACGCCGGTCTCGGTCATGGTCTCGACGGCGAGTTCGCCCCGGTCGCCCTTGGGCAGCGCCTGCACGACGGTGATCCGGGGCGCGGGAGCGTCCTCGGTGCGTACGGACACGATGTCGACGGTGAGCCGGTCCTTGCCCTCGGCCGCGGCGACGGTGCCGTACGCGCCGGTGCCCGCACCGTCGGTCAGGACGACCTGTTCGCCGGCGCGCAGCCGCCGTACGGAGACGGCGTGGCGCCCCTCGGGCCCGGCGAGCACGACCGTGCCGGGGCGCAGCGGTGTGCCGTCGTCCACGACGAAGACCGGTGCGGTCACCGGGTGCCTCCCAGGGTCATCGCGGCGCGTGCCGCCTCGGTCTCGGCGGCGAGCACCTCGACGAGCCGCGCGGCGGGCATGGGCCGTGCCATGCGGTGGCCCTGGCCCGCCCAGAGCGCCATGGCCTGGGGGTCGCCCGCCTTGGCGGCGGCCCTGCGCAGGGGCGAGGTGACGTGGTGGACCTCGGGGTAGGCCTGGGGGGCGTAGGGGCCGTGCTCGCGCATGAAGCGGTTGACCAGGCCGCGCGCGGGGCGTCCCGAGAAGGCGCGGGTGAGTTCCGTGCGGGCGAACAGCGGGTTGGTCATGGCCTGCTTGTGCAGGTCGGGGGAGCCGGACTCGTCGGTGACGAGGAACGCGGTGCCGAGTTGCGCTGCTTGGGCGCCGAGGGCGAGCACGGCGGCGATCTGGGTGCCGCGCATGATGCCGCCCGCCGCGAGGACGGGGAGTTCCACGGCGTCCTTGACCTGGAGCACGAGGGAGAGCAGCCCGATGCCCGCGCCGTCGGTGGCCGGGTCGTCGTGGTGGGTGCCCTGGTGTCCGCCCGCCTCGATGCCCTGGGCGCAGACCGCGTCGGCACCCGACCACTGGGCGGCGCGCGCCTCCTCGGGGGTGGTGACGGTGACGACGGTGTAGGTGCCGGCGCGGCGGAAGCGGTCGAGCACGCGGCGCGGCGGGCAGCCGAAGGTGAAGGAGACGACGGGCACGGGCTCGTCGAGCAGGACCGCGAGCTTGGCCTCGTAGTTGTCGTCCCAGCCGGCCTCGGGGTCGCCGAGCGGGGTGTCGTACCAGTCGGCCTCCCCGGCCAGCTGGCTGCGGTAGAGGTCGACGGCTGCGCGGTCGGCGTGCCGGGTCTGCGGGAGGAAGACGTTCACCCCGAACGGCGCCGCCGTGAGTCCCCGCAGGCGCTTGATCTCGTCGTACATGCCGTCGGCCGTCTTGTAGCCGGCGGCGAGGAAGCCGAGCCCGCCCGCGTCGCAGACCGCGGCGGCCAGCTGGGGGCAGGACGCTCCGCCTGCCATGGGGGCCTGCACGATCGGATACCGACAGAGATCGGTCAGCGTGGAGGACATGCACGCATGGTGCCATGCCGGTACCAGAGCGCAGAATCGCCCTCGCACCCGGCATATGCCAAGGGAAGAACCAACGGTCATGGCGGTGCGGAGGCGCTGTTTGCCCCGGTTCGTCCGGCGGCCGACTGGAGAGACCAACCGGTATGGAGTGCCCGGCGGTGGGGGCGAGTTCAAGCCCCGCGCGCCGAGACCCGGCGCCGGCCGCCGACCCCGCCCGAGCAAGGACCCGGTCGCGGAACGCCGTCGGCGCGCGCACCGTGAACGGTGCGCGCGCCGACGGGCAGCGGCGGGCCGGGCCTAACGGCCGTTGAACGCGTCCTTCAGCCGGGAGAACAGCCCCTGCTGGCCGGGCTGGAACTGCCCCGTCGGGCGCTCCTCCCCGCGCAGCTTGGCCAGTTCGCGCAGCAGCCGCTCCTGCTCGGCGTCGAGCTTCGTCGGGGTGGTGACCTCGACATGGACGATCAGATCGCCGCGGCCGCCGCCGCGCAGGTGGGTCACGCCGCGACCGTGCAGCGGGACCGACTGGCCGGACTGCGTGCCGGGCCTGACGTCGACCTCCTCCACACCGTCGAGCGTCTCCAGCGGGCACTTGGTGCCGAGCGCGGCGGCCGTCATCGGGATCGTCACCGTGCAGTGCAGGTCGTCGCCGCGGCGCTGGAAGACGGAGTGCGGCAGCTCGCGGATCTCCACGAACAGGTCGCCCGCGGGGCCACCGCCCGGCCCGACCTCGCCCTCGCCCGCGAGCTGAATCTTGGTGCCGTCGTCGACGCCCGCGGGGATCTTGACCGTGAGCGTGCGGCGGGAGCGCACGCGGCCGTCGCCCGCGCACTCCGGGCACGGCGTCGGCACCACCGTGCCGAAGCCCTGGCACTGGGGGCACGGGCGGGAGGTCATGACCTGGCCGAGGAACGACCGCGTCACCTGCGAGACCTCGCCCCGGCCGCGGCACATGTCGCAGGTCTGGGCGGAGGTGCCGGGCGCGGCGCCCTCTCCGTTGCAGGTGGAGCAGACGACGGCCGTGTCGACCTGGATGTCCTTGGTGGTGCCGAAGGCCGCCTCGCTGAGCTCGACCTCCAGGCGGATCATGGCGTCCTGGCCGCGGCGGGTGCGCGAGCGGGGGCCGCGCTGGGACGCCGTACCGAAGAACGCGTCCATGATGTCGGAGAAGTTGCCGAAGCCGCCGGCCCCGAAGCCGCCGGCCCCCCCGCCGCCGTTGCTGGACAGCGGATCTCCGCCGAGGTCGTAGACCTGCTTCTTCTGCGGGTCGGAGAGCACCTCGTACGCGGCGTTGATCTCCTTGAAGCGCTCCTGCGTCTTCGGGTCCGGGTTGACGTCCGGGTGCAGCTCGCGGGCGAGCCTCCTGAACGCCTTCTTGATCTCGTCCTGGGACGCGTCGCGGCGCACGCCGAGAACGGCGTAGTAGTCCGTGGCCACTTACGACTCCGCCAGGATCTGTCCGACGTAACGTGCCACTGCGCGTACCGCTCCCATCGTTCCGGGGTAGTCCATGCGGGTCGGTCCGACCACGCCGAGTTTGGCGACTGCCTCGTCGCCCGAACCGTAGCCGACGGCTACGACAGATGTGGAAGTGAGGCCCTCGTGGGCGTTCTCGTGCCCGATGCGGACCGTCATTCCCGGCTGGCCCGCCTCGCCGAGGAGCTTGAGGAGCACCACGTGCTCCTCAAGCGCCTCAAGCACGGGCCTGATCATCATCGGGAAGTCGTGCCCGAAGCGGGTGAGGTTGGCGGTGCCGCCGATGAGCAGCCGCTCCTCGGTCTCCTCCACCAGGTTCTCCAGCAGGGTCGCGAGGACGGTGGAGACCGTGGGTCTGTCCTCCGCCTCGAACGACTCGGGCAGGTCCTGCACCAGGCGCGGCACGTCGGCGAAGCGGCGGCCCACCACCCGGCTGTTGAGCCGGGCCCGCAGGTCGGCGAGGGCGACCTCGCCGAACGGGGCGGGGCAGTCGATCATCCGCTGCTCGACCCGTCCGGTGTCGGTGATCAGCACGAGCATCAGCCGGGCCGGCGCCAGCGAGAGCAGTTCGACGTGGCGCACCGTGGACCGCGTCAGCGACGGGTACTGCACGACGGCGACCTGCCGGGTCAGCTGGGCGAGCAGCCGGACCGTGCGGCCGACGACGTCGTCGAGGTCGACGGCGCCCTCAAGGAAGTTCTGGATGGCCCGGCGCTCGGGCGAGGAGAGCGGTTTGACGCCCGCCAGCTTGTCCACGAACAGCCGGTACCCCTTGTCGGTGGGGATGCGGCCCGCGCTCGTGTGCGGCTGGGCGATGTAGCCCTCCTCTTCGAGTACGGCCATGTCGTTGCGGATCGTCGCGGGCGACACGCCGAGCCGGTGGCGCTCCGTGAGCGCCTTGGAGCCGACGGGCTCCTCCGTGCCGACGTAGTCCTGGACGATGGCGCGCAGCACTTCGAGTCTGCGTTCGCTGAGCACGGCGCACACCTCCAGCGGTCGTCGTTCGTCGTCCCTCGTCGCGCTCTGCGACCCCGTTTGGCACTCGCTCCACCCGAGTGCCAGCTCCTTCCGAGCCAGTGTACGGCCGGTGGGGGCGCGCGTAGCAAGGCAGTGTTCCACGTGATCGCGCCGCCGCGCGTGAGAGGTTGCGGGTACGGGCCGCGACCGCGCGCGGGTACCCGGGCGAAGACGGGGAAACGGGACAGGCGGCGGAGAAGATCCGCACGAGCCGCATGAACCGTAAGAACCGCAAGAACCATAAGAAGCGCAAGAGGCGGAGGCGTCGGATGGACGGGGAGCCGGGGGCGCCTGGCCCGGACGGCTGGCAGCGGCTCGCGCCCGGTGTGCACCGGTGCAGGCTGCCCGGCTGGGACTGCACGGTGGGGCTGGTGACGGGCGACGCCGGGGCGCTGCTCGTCGACGCGGGCGGCACGCCGCGGCAGGGGGCGGCGGTGCGGGACGCGGCGCTGCGGCTCGCCGACGGCGCGCCCGTGCGGCATCTCGCCCTGACCCACCCGCACTTCGACCATGTACTGGGCGCGGGCGCGTTCCCCGGCGCCGAGGTGGCGGGGGCCGCCGGCCTGGCGGAGGC
The DNA here is from genome assembly GCF_039540215.1 of Streptomyces tremellae. Classification (NCBI taxonomy): domain Bacteria; kingdom Bacillati; phylum Actinomycetota; class Actinomycetes; order Kitasatosporales; family Streptomycetaceae; genus Streptomyces; species Streptomyces tremellae. The sequence continues at coordinate 16,497 of NZ_BAABEP010000022.1, read as the reverse complement.
GCTGGGCGGCGCGGCGGGCCGGGCCGCGCTGTACGCGGACGCCGTGCGCCACGGCGTGCCCGCGGCCGCCGCGCGGGCCGCGGTGGACGGCCTCGGGCCCGGCGCGCCGCGGGTGCGCGAGGTCGGGGAGGAGCCGTACGGACTCGACCTCGGCGGCGGCACGCGGGTCCTGCTCGTCGACGCGGGCCCCGGCCACACCGCCTGCGACCTGGCCGTGCTGGTACACCCCGCGGCCGGCCCCGCGGTGCTGTTCTGCGGCGACCTGGTGGAGGAGTCAGGGCCGCCGCAGGCGGGGCCCGACGCGGTGCCGGACCGCTGGCCGGCCGCGCTCGACGTCCTGCTCCGCCTGGGCGGCGAGGACGCGCTGTACGTGCCGGGGCACGGCGCGGTGGTGGACGCGGCGTTCGTACGGGCCCAGCGTGACGCGCCGGCGCGGGGCGGTGTGTGAACTCCCCAGGGGCGGACGGCAGCGCGCGGCGCAGGCGCAGGACCGGCGTCCGCGTGCCGGGGCCGGGCGCGGGTGGGGACGCGCACGGGCGGGTGGCAGCGCGCTGCTGCGGGACCGGGACATCGGGCGGTGATCGGCATAGGGTCGGGCCGTGCGGAGTTACAGCCCTGATCTGACGCCCCCGTGGAAGCGCTCCACGCCCGTGCCCGAGGTTCCAGCGGAGCCCGACCTCGTCGTGGAGGAGGTGTCGACCGGGTTCTGCGGCGCGGTGATCCGCTGCGAGAAGACCGCGCAGGGCCCCACGGTCACCCTGGAGGACCGCTTCGGCAAGCACCGGGTCTTCCCCATGGAGCCCGCGGCCTTCCTGCTGGAGGGCAAGCCGGTGACGCTGGTGCGCCCGGCGGCGGGCGCGGGCCGTAGGGCGCCCGCCACTACGGCCTCCGGCTCGGTCGCGGTGCCCGGCGCGCGGGCCCGGGTGGCGCGCGCGGGCCGCATCTATGTCGAGGGCCGGCACGACGCCGAGCTGGTCGAGAAGGTGTGGGGCGACGACCTGCGGGTGGAGGGCGTCGTCGTGGAGTACCTCGGCGGCGTGGACGACCTGCCCGCGATCGTCGCGGACTTCGCTCCGGGGCCCGAAGCGCGCCTCGGCGTGCTCGTCGACCACCTGGTGCCCGGCAGCAAGGAGTCCCGCATCGCCGCGGAGGCGTCGGGCGACGGCGTGCTCGTGGTGGGCCACCCGTACATCGACGTGTGGGAGGCGGTGAAGCCGTCCTCCGTGGGCATCGGGGCCTGGCCCCGGGTGCCGCGCGGCGAGGACTGGAAGACGGGCGTGTGCCGTGCGCTCGGCTGGCCGGAGAACACCGGGGCCGCCTGGCAGCGCATCCTCGCCTCGGTCCGCTCGTACCGCGACCTGGAGCCCGAACTCCTGGGCCGGGTCGAGGAGTTGATCGACTTCGTGACGATCGGCGGGCCCGCGGGGCCCTGAGCCGGCGCCGACGCGGTCAGTCCACCAGGTCCCTGACGACCGCGTCGGCGAGCAGGCGCCCGCGCAGGGTCAGGACCGCGCGGCCCGCCGCGTAGGGACCGGCCGCGAGCAGCCCCTCCCGCACGTGCCGCTCGGCCGCGCGCCGCCCCTCGGCGCGCAGCAGGGTGAGCGGTGCGCCCTCGCGCAGCCGCAGCTCCAGCATGATCCGCTCGACCCTGCGGTCCTCCGCGCCCAGCAGCTCGCGGCCCGCGCCGGGGGAACGCCCCTGCGCGAGCGCCGCCGCGTACGCGCCGGGGTGCTTCACGTTCCACCAGCGCACTCCCCCGACGTGGCTGTGCGCGCCGGGGCCCGCGCCCCACCAGTCGGCGCCGCGCCAGTACAGCTCGTTGTGCAGGCAGCGCGCGGCCTGTGAGGTGGCCCAGTTGGAGACCTCGTACCAGCCGAAGCCCGCGGCGGACAGCGCCTCGTCCGCGATCAGGTAGCGGTCGGCGTGCTCGTCGTCGTCGGTCATCGGGACCTCGCCGCGGCGGATGCGCGCGGCGAGCCTGGTGCCCTCCTCCACGATCAGCGCGTACGCGGAGACATGGTCGGGTCCCGCGCCGATCGCCGCGTCGAGCGAGGCGCGCCAGTCGTCGTCGCTCTCCCCCGGCGTGCCGTAGATCAGGTCGAGGTTGACGTGCTCGAACCCGGCGGCACGCGCCTCGGCGACGCACGCCTCGGGGCGTCCCGGCGTGTGGGTCCGGTCGAGGACGCGCAGCACGTCCTGGCGCGCGCTCTGCATGCCGAACGAGACGCGGTTGAAGCCGCCCTCGCGCAGCGCCGCCAGAAAGGCCGGGTCCACGGACTCCGGGTTGGCCTCCGTGGTGACCTCCGCGTCGTCGGCGAGCCCGAACTCGTCACGGACGGCGTCGAGCATCCGCACCAGGTCGGCGGGGTCGAGCAGGGTCGGCGTGCCACCGCCGACGAACACCGTGCGCACCTCGCGCGGGTCGTCGCCCAGCACCTTGCGGGCCAGGCGGACCTCGTCGGCCAGGGTGCCCGCGTAGTTGTCCCGGGAGGCGAGCACTCCGCCGGAGCCGCGCAGCTCGGTCGCCGTGTACGTGTTGAAGTCGCAGTAGCCGCAGCGCGTGGCGCAGTACGGAACGTGCAGGTAGAACCCGAGCGGCCGGTCGCCCGCGCCGTCGAGCGCGGACGCGGGCAGCTCACCGGTCTCGGGCACGGGGTCGCCGTCTGGCAGTGCGGAGGGCATGCGCCCATTGTCCCGCACCCCGGCGGACTCCCCCGCCACCGTGCGCCGGGGCGCCCGGCCTCACTCGGCCTGGAAGGCCAGGAGCGCCAGGTCGTCGTCGGGGGGCGCGGCGTCGAAGCCGTGGACCAGGCGGCGGATGTGCTCGGCGACGCCCTCCGCCGGGAGCCCCGCGCAGGCCGCGAGCGCGTGGGCGAGCCCGTCGGAGTCGTCGAGCATCCGGCCGCCGGAGCGGCGCTCGGTCACCCCGTCCGTCACACACAGCAGGGTGTCGCCCGGCGCCAGGTCGAAGGTCTGGCTCTCGTACGGGGTGTTCTCCGCGATCCCCAGCAGCAGCTGCGGCTCGGCGGCCGGCCGCACCGTCCCGTCGGGCCGCAGCAGCAGCGGCAGCGGGTGGCCCGCGCTCGCCACCGTGCAGCGGGCGCCGCCCGCGGGCAGTGGCACGAACTCCCCGTACAGCAGGGAGAGAAAGCGCGGGTGGTAGCCCTCGGCGGCGGGCAGTTCGCGCGGAGCCCCGGCCGGCGGGAGGCCCGCGGCGACCGCCTCGCCCGCCGCCATGGTCTCCGCGGCGCTCGCCACCGCCATCGCGGACGCCGCCTCCGCGGCCTCGGTCGCGTCGTCGAGCAGCAGCCGGTTGAGCCGGTCGAGCACCTCGCCCACCCGGTAGCCCTCGCGGCCGAGCAGCCGCAGCCAGGGCCGGGCGAGGCCGGTGACGACGGCCGCCTCGGGGCCGCTGCCCTGCACGTCGCCGAGCATGAAGCACCAGCGGTCGCCCGGGCAGTGGAACACGTCGTAGAAGTCGCCGCCCGCGAGGCCCTCGTCGCTCGGCTCGTACACCAGGGCGCTCGCGACGCCGGGGATTTTCGCGACCCTGCTGGGCAGCAGGCCGCGCTGGAGGACGCGGCTGATGGTGGCCTGCCGGGTGTAGCGGCGGGCCGCGCCGACGGCGAGCGCGACCCGGCGCGCGAAGTCCTCCACGAGTTCGACGATCTCGTCGGCCACCGGTGCCTTGCCGGGTCTGCCGAGCAGCAGGGTGCCCACGGGTCTGCCGTTGGTGACGAGGCGGCAGGAGAGCGCGACGCCCTCCTCGCCTGCGCCCGTGCCGTCCGGCGCCCGCTCGGCGGCGCCCGGCGCCGGGACCTCGACGGGGCCCGGGTACGGCGGGTCGGCGGGCCCCGGCGGGTCCTTCTCCAGCGCCGCGCGCAGCGCGTCGAGCCGCGCTTCCTCCGCGTGCCAGACCCCGGCGAGCCGGGCCGAGGTGCCGCTGCCGTCGAGCCAGACGGCGCACCAGGTCGCGAGCCTGGGCACCAGCAGCTGCCCGGCGAGCGCGGCCACCGTCTCCTCGTCCAGCTGCCCGGCGAGCAGGTCGGAGGTCTCGGCGAGGAGCGACAGGGCGCCGTGCCCGCGCCACTCGGCCTCGCCGCGGGCGCCCGGTCCGCCCCGCGCGGCCTCCCCGCCGGCCGCGCTCTCCGTACTCTGCGGGGACTGCCCGGCGTCCTCGGGCCCCGGGCGCGGCGACAGCCGTGCCGCCGCGCCGCTGCCGTCGAGCGCGATCCTCGCCCACACCGTCTTGAGCCCGGTGCGGTAGGTGACGCCCCACCGCTCCGCGAGCGACGCGACGATCTGGAGGCCGCGGCCGTACTCCACCGTGTACGGGCCCGAGCGGCGGTACGGCGTCCCGGGGTCGGCGGGCGAGCGCGCGGGGTGGTGGTCGGAGACCTCCACGAGCAGCGCGGGCGACTCCTCCTCCCCGGCGCCCTGCGCCCAGGCGGCGGGCTCCATCAGCCGGCAGCGGACCTCGACGGTCGTGCCCGCGTGCACCACGGCGTTGGTGACCAGCTCGTCGGCGATCAGCGCCGCGTCGTCGGCGAGCAGGTCGGTGCTGTGCCCGCCCTGCGGGCACGCCCCGGCGCTCCTGGCACCGTCGACCGCGGCGGCCCCATCGACCCGCGCGCGCGAGTCGGCCGCTGCCGCGCCACCGGCTCGCGCGGCCCCGGCCGACCACCCGACCGCGGTCGCCCCGGCGGTCTCGATGGCCCCGGCGGTCTCAGCGGTCTCGGTAGCCCCGGCGGTCTCGACGGTCTCGGTAGCCCCGGCGGTCTCGGTGGTCTCGATGGCCCCGGCCACCCCGGCGCTTTCGGCAACCTCAGCGATCCCGGCAGTCCCGGCAACCTCAGCGACCCCGGCCGCCTCGACGGTCCCGGTGGCCCCGGTGGCCCGGGCGGCCCTGGCGGCCCCGCCGGCCGCTTCCGGCCGCCCGGACGCGGCGAGCGGCCCCGCGCCTGCCGCCGTGGTCGGCGGCGTCCCCGTGGTGTGCGCACCCGCGGACGCCGCGTCCTGGCCACCCTCGGGCGCGGAGCCGCAGAAGGCGCACGGGCCGAGCAGGCCGAGCGCGGTCCACTCGGCGAGGGCCGCGCGGACCAGGCGGCGGGCCTCGGCGGGCGCGACCGGATCGCTCTCCAGGCTGATGCGGACGAACGGCGGCGGCCCTGCCGCCCCTGACAGCGGCCCGCGCGGGGCGTCGGGGTCGGTCGCACACTGGATCGGAATGGGCCCCACTGCGGCTCCCGCGTCCGGTTGTCTGCTGCGTGTACGCGTACCGCCACGGCACGCCCTGCCGGTGTGATGCGGCAAGGGTGGCAGACGGACTCCGCCCGCGTACGGCAAGTCGCCGAAAAGGGCGGGGATGCGGCATACCTGCCCCCGGAAAACACGGAAGAGGGCGGATCAGGGCGGGACATCCGTCCCGCCCTGATCCGCCCTTTGTCCGAGCCCGGCTACGCCCGACGCGGTCAGCTCTCGCGCGTTCCCGCGTACATGTCCTCGATCAGGCCGGAGTACTCGCGCTCCACCACGGGCCGCTTGAGCTTGAGGCTCGGCGTCAGCTCGCCGTGCTCGATGTCGAGGTCGCGCGGCAGCAGCCGGAACTTGCGGATCGCCTGCCAGCGCTGGAGCCCGTCGTTGAGGCGCTGGACGTAGCCGTCGATCAGCCGCTCCGTCTCCGGCGCGGCCATGACCTCGGCGTACGACTTCCCGCCGAGGTTGTGCTCGGCGGCCCACTCCATGATCGTGGGCTCGTCCAGGGTGATCAGGGCGCTGCAGAAGTTGCGGCCGCCGCCGATCACCAGGATGTTCGAGACGAACGGGCAGACCGCCTTGAACTGGGTCTCGACCTCGGCCGGCGAGACGTACTTGCCGCCCGACGTCTTGATGAGGTCCTTCTTGCGGTCGGTGATCTTCAGATACCCGTCGGTGGACAGCTCCCCGATGTCGCCGGTGTGGAACCAGCCGTCCTCCTCCAGCACCTCGGCCGTCTTGTCCGGCAGGCCGTGGTAGCCGACCATGACCGCGGGGTTGCGGATCAGGATCTCGCCGTCGTCTGCGATGCGGACCTCGGTGCCCGGCATGGGCTTGCCGACCGTGCCGGTGCGCAGCGCGAGCCCCGGGTTGACGAAGCAGGCGGCGCTGGTCTCGGTGAGCCCGTACCCCTCCAGGATGGGCACGCCCGCGCCGGAGAAGAAGTAGCTGATCTCGGGGGCGAGTGCCGCCGAGCCGGAGACGGCGGCGCGCAGCCGCCCGCCGAACGCCTCCCTGATCTTGGCGAAGACGAGGGCGTCGGCGACCTTGTGCTTGGCGGCGAGCGCGAACGGCAGGGAGCTGTTGCCGGTGCGCTGGAAGTTCTCCTGGGAGACCCGCGCGGACTCCCGGGCGACACCCGCCGCCCACTTGAAGATCCGGTACTTGGCGGCGCCGCCCGCGCGCGCCTTGGCGGCGACGCCGTTGTAGACCTTCTCGAAGATCCGCGGCACGGCGGCCATGTACGTGGGCCTGACGACCGGCAGGTTCTCGATGATCTTGTCGACGCGGCCGTCGACCGCGGTGACGTGGCCGACCTCGATCTGCCCGGAGGTGAGCATCTTGCCGAAGACGTGCGCGAGCGGCAGCCACAGGTACTGCACGTCCTCGGCGGAGATCAGCCCCGTGCCCGCCATGGCCTTCGCCATGTACGACCAGGAGTCGTGGCGGAGCCGCACGCCCTTGGGGCGGCCCGTGGTGCCCGAGGTGTAGATGAGGGTGGCGAGCTGGTCGGCCTTGAGGGCGTCGATCCGCTCCCGTACGACGCCGGGGCGGGCGGCGAGCTCCTGCCCGCCGAGCTTCTCCACGGCGTCGAGAGAGAGCACCCAGCCCTCGGGGTCGCCGGGCTCGGGCACGGCGTCGGCCGCCTCGATCACCACGACGTGCGTCAGCTCGGGCAGCTCCGTGCGGTGCGCCCGCACCTTGGCGAGCTGCGCGGCGTCCTCCGCGATCAGCACGCGACTGCCGGAGTCGGAGAGGATGAAGACGGACTCGTCGGCGTTGGTCGACGGGTAGATGGTGGTCGTGGCGGCGCCCGCGCACATCACCCCGAGGTCGGCGAGGATCCACTCGATGCGGGTGGAGCTCGCGAGGGCGACGCGCTCCTCGGGCTGCACACCGAGCGCGATGAGGCCGGCGGCGATGGCGTACACGCGCTCGGCGGTGGCGCCCCAGGTCAGTGAGTGCCAGGTGTCGGGGCCGTGGCCCGATGCGGGAGGAACGGGGTACCGGAACGCGTCGGCGTCCGGCGTGGCGGCCACGCGCTCAATGAAGAGGGTCGCCACGGAGGGCGGCCGGTTCTCGATCAAGTTCTGGGTGTCGCTCACGGCTTCCTCCGGAACCGTACGGGTCGTACCGCACGATGCTTCTGATCATGAGACGTATGGCGTTCAATTAATTGACCGACCGACAAGTAGCTACCGATCGGTAATCAGACTAGGGGTCCGGCCGCGACCGCGTAAGAGGGGCGACATTTCCCACACAACCGTGTGCGCCGCGACGCCCGGACACATCGCAGGACATCCGGACATGGCTGAGGGCCCCCGCCGCGCCGCGCGCGCCGGAGGCCCTCAGCCGTTCAGCCGCCCCGCTACTTCTTCGCCTTGCCCGAGGACGCGTCGTCGCTGGAGAGCACCGCGATGAACGCCTCCTGCGGCACCTCCACGCTGCCGACCATCTTCATCCGCTTCTTGCCCTCCTTCTGCTTCTCCAGCAGCTTCCGCTTGCGCGAGATGTCGCCGCCGTAGCACTTCGCGAGGACGTCCTTGCGGATGGCGCGGATGGTCTCGCGGGCGATGACGCGCGAGCCGATCGCCGCCTGCACCGGCACCTCGAACGCCTGCCGCGGGATCAGCTCGCGCAGCTTGGCGACGAGCCGCACGCCGTAGGCGTACGCCTGGTCGCGGTGGGTGATCGCGGAGAAGGCGTCGACCTTGTCGCCGTGGAGCAGGATGTCGACCTTCACCAGCTGCGCCGACTGCTCGCCCGTGGGCTCGTAGTCGAGGGAGGCGTAGCCGCGGGTCTTGGACTTCAGCTGGTCGAAGAAGTCGAAGACGATCTCGGCGAGGGGCAGGGTGTAGCGGATCTCGACCCGGTCCTCCGAGAGGTAGTCCATGCCGAGGAGGGTGCCGCGCCGGTTCTGGCACAGCTCCATGATCGAGCCGATGAACTCGCTCGGCGCGAGGATGGTCGCCCTGACGACCGGCTCGAAGACCTCGTCGATCTTGCCCTCGGGGAACTCACTCGGATTGGTGACGGTGTGCTCCTTGCCGTCCTCCATCACCACCCGGTAGACGACGTTGGGCGCGGTCGCGATCAGGTCGAGGCCGAACTCGCGCTCCAGGCGCTCCCGGATCACGTCCAGGTGCAGCAGCCCGAGGAAGCCGACGCGGAAGCCGAAGCCGAGCGCCGCGGACGTCTCCGGCTCGTAGACCAGCGCGGCGTCGTTGAGCTGGAGCTTCTCCAGGGCGTCCCGCAGCTCCGGGTAGTCGGAGCCGTCCAGCGGGTAGAGCCCGGAGAACACCATGGGCTTGGGGTCCTTGTAGCCGCCGAGCGGCTTCTCCGCGCCCTTGCTCTGCGCGGTGATCGTGTCGCCGACCTTGGACTGGCGCACGTCCTTCACGCCGGTGATCAGATAGCCGACCTCGCCGACGCCGAGGCCGTCGGCCGGCAGCATCTCCGGCGAGTTGGCGCCGATCTCCAGCAGCTCGTGGGTGGCGCCGCTCGACATCATCCGGATGCGCTCGCGCTTGTTGAGCCGGCCGTCGACGACCCTGACGTACGTGACGACCCCGCGGTACGAGTCGTACACCGAGTCGAAGATCATCGCGCGGGCGGGGGCGTCCACGACGCCGACCGGCGCGGGCACCTCGGCGACGACCCGGTCGAGCAGCGCCTCCACGCCGAGGCCGGTCTTCGCGGAGACCTTGAGCACGTCGTCCGGGTCGCAGCCGATCAGGTTCGCCAGCTCCTCGGAGAACTTCTCCGGCTGCGCGGCGGGCAGGTCGATCTTGTTGAGGACGGGGACGATCGTGAGGTCGTTCTCCATCGCCAGGTAGAGGTTGGCGAGGGTCTGCGCCTCGATGCCCTGCGCGGCGTCGACCAGCAGGACCGTGCCCTCGCAGGCGGCGAGCGAGCGGGACACCTCGTAGGTGAAGTCGACGTGCCCCGGGGTGTCGATCATGTTGAGGATGTGGGTCCTGCCCTGGTCCTCGCCGGTACGGGGCGCCCACGGCAGCCGGACCGCCTGGGACTTGATCGTGATGCCGCGCTCGCGCTCGATGTCCATGCGGTCGAGGTACTGGGCGCGCATCTGCCGCTGCTCGACGACGCCGGTGAGCTGGAGCATCCGGTCGGCGAGCGTGGACTTGCCGTGGTCGATGTGCGCGATGATGCAGAAGTTGCGGATCAGCGCGGGGTCGGTACGGCTGGGCTCGGGCACGTTGACGGGGGTCGCGGGCACGCAGGGTCCTGATTCTTGAGGCGCGCCGCCCCGCGGGGGCCGTGCCGCGCGCGGAGGGGTCTCCGCGCGGCTGCCTTCCTCGGGGCGCGTCGTCTCGTCTCGGGTCGACATCTGGATCGGAATCTGGAGCGGATCGATACGCAGGCTCCATCGTCCCACGGCGGACGCCCTGCGACCGATTTGGGCCGGTCATACCGGGGCTGCTAGCCTGAACAGCTGTGTCTCGCTCCGCCGTGCCCCCGTGCGCGTCGGCGCGTGCCGCACCGCCCGGCGGCGCGAGCCGTCGGCCGGTCACCACCATCATCGGCATCACCGGACCTGCAAAGGCTCTTTCGTGGCGAACATCAAGTCCCAGATCAAGCGCAACAAGACGAACGAGAAGGCGCGCCTGCGCAACAAGGCCGTCAAGTCCTCCCTGAAGACCGCGATCCGCAAGACCCGCGAGGCCGCTGCCGCGGGCGACGTCGAGAAGGCCACCGCTGCCGCCCGTGTCGCCTCCCGCGAGCTCGACAAGGCCGCGTCGAAGGGTGTCATCCACAAGAACGCCGCCGCCAACAAGAAGTCGGCGCTGGCCACGACCGTCAACGGCATCCAGGCCTGACGCTCGTTCGTGCTCGACCCGATCGGCAGGCGGGCCGCGTCGCCGGGCGACGCGCCCAGGACAGGACCCCGGCCGATCGCCTGACCGACCCGGACAGGATCCGGCGGGCCCCTCTCTCCCGCCCCTGCTCCGGCCCCGGAACCGCACTTCGAACTGCGTTCGCCACGCGGGTGCGGCTTCCACAGACCTCGAAGGCCCCGGCCCCACGGCCGGGGCCTTCGCCGTACCCACCGTCCGGGGGGTCCGGGAGGTCCGGGCGGGGCCGGGGTGGCGGCCGGGGCGCGGGGGCGTCGTACGGGGTCGGAGGGGTCAGCGGCGGGGGCGGGCCGCGCGGGCGATGGTGACGACCGCCTTTTCCAGGGCGTACCCGGGGTCGTCGCCGCCGCCCTTGACGCCCGCGTCCGCCTCGGCGACGGCCCGCAGCGCCACGGCGACCCCGTCGGGCGTCCAGCCGCGCATCTGCTGGCGCACCCGGTCGATCTTCCATGGCGGCATGCCCAGCTCGCGGGCGAGGTCGGCGGGCCTGCCGCCGCGTGCCGACGACAGCTTGCCGATGGCCCGTACGCCCTGGGCGAGCGCGCTGGTGATCAGCACGGGCGCGACGCCCGTCGACAGCGACCAGCGCAGCGCCTCCAGCGCCTCCGCCGCCCTGCCCTCGACGGCCCGGTCGGCGACGGTGAAGCTCGACGCCTCGGCGCGGCCCGTGTAGTAGCGGCCGACGACCGCCTCGTCGACCGTGCCCTCGATGTCCGCGGCCAGCTGCGAGACCGCGCTCGCCAGCTCCCGCAGGTCGCTGCCGACCGCGTCGACCAGCGCCTGGCACGCCTCGGGCGTGGCGGACCTGCCGAGCGCGCGGAACTCCGCGCGCACGAACGTCAGCCGCTCCGCGGGCTTGGTCGTCTTCGGGCAGGCCACCTCGCGGGCCCCGGCCTTGCGGGCCGCGTCAAGCAGGCCCTTGCCCTTGGCGCCGCCCGGGTGCAGCAGCACCAGGGTGATCTCCTCGACGGGCGAGCCGAAGTACGCCTTGAGGTCCTTGACGGTGTCCGCGGACAGGTCCTGTGCGTTGCGCACGACGATGACCTTGCGCTCCGCGAACAGCGAAGGGCTCGTCAGCTCGGCCAGCGTCCCCGGCTGGAGCTGGTCGGCCGTGAGGTCCCGCACGTCGGTGTCGGCGTCCGCGGCCCTCGCCGCGCCCACGACCTGCTGCACCGCGCGGTCGAGGAGGAGGTCCTCCTGCCCCACGGCGAGCGTGACGGGCGCGAGAGGGTCGTCGCTGGTTGCTTTCCTGGTGGCCATCCCCGCCAGCATGGCACGCCCCACCGACAGCGCGGCCCCCGGCCCAGGGCGGCACCGTCCGGGCAGCTTCCCGGCCCTGGGCCGTACGCCCGCGGCCAACTCGGCGACAGGGCACGCCCGTTCCCGTGATCCCGCCCGCCGCCTGAGGCAGCCATGCCCACCCCCTCGACCACCGCCGCGCACAGTGGGCGGAGACCCTTGCCGCTGGTTCGCCCACACACCCCTCGGCTACGGCGACGGAATCGACCGCGCGCCGCAGCCCGACGTCGAACGCGCCCCCCGGCCGCTGGACCACGAACGCCGTCCGGCCCCCGGCGGGCACCGCCGCGGTCCGGCTCGCCCCGCGCGGGGCGCACAGCCCGGCGCGGGCGCACTCGGGACCCGGGCGGGAACCGGCACCGCGTCGGTCACCGACGACCCGGGGAAGCCGGAGGCGGAGTGGGCCACGGCCACCACGCCGGCACCGGAGAAGTCCGCCTGGCCCGTACCCGTCCTGAACCGCCCTGCGGATGCCGGTGGCCGACGGGCCCCGGCCCTCAGCGCCGCCGGCTGATCCGCGCCCGCCCACCCGGCACCACCGCCGGTGTGCGGCCGGCACCGGGCCGCTCAGGGGCGTTCCGTCCAGCCGTCCCAGACGGCGGCGTACGCGTCGAGCTCGGCGGGGTCGAGCCGCTCGTCCGGGTCGGCCACGAGCACCAGCCACTGGGCGTCCTCGGCGTCGTCCTCGCCCGCCAGGGCGTCCCGCACGATCCGCGGTTCGCCCCCGGTGCCGAACCGGTCGGCGAACCCGGCGGCCGCCTCCTCGGCGGCGTCGCGGTCCGGCAGCACCAGCAGATGTGTCACGTCGTCGTCCATGCGTCCCGCCCGCGCCCCCGGCGGCCGGCCGGCCCCGGTGCGCGCCCTCCTACTTGAACTGGAGTTCCGTGCCCTTGGGCACGATCTGGATGTCCAGTTCTATCTTGATGCTCGACCCCACGACGGCGATGCCGCGCGCCAGCATCGTCTGCCAGTTGATGGTGTAGTCCTCGCGGTGCAGTTCGGCCGTCGCCCGCACGGCGGCACGCGTCTCGTTCTCCATGCCGACGCGGACGCCGCCGTAGGCCGCTTCGAGGGCGACGGTGCGGGTCACACCGTGCAGCGTCAGGGCGCCGGTGATCAGCCAGTTGTTGCCGCCCTTGTGCTGGAAGCGGTCGCTGTAGAACTCCATCGTCGGGTAGTTCTCGACGTCCAGGAAGTCGCCGGAGCGCAGGTGGTCGTCGCGCATCTGCACGTTGGTGTCGATGGACGCGGCGTCGATGACCACGTGCATCGCGGAGTCCTCGATGGAGTTCCCGAGACGTATCGCGCCGGCGAAGTTGTCGAACCGGCCGTAGACACGGGCGAGTCCGATGTGCCGGGCGACGAACCCGATGCGGGAGTGGGCGGGTTCGATCTCCCACTCCCCCGCCGTCGGCAGCGGCAGCGAGGGCGCGGTCTGGAGCGTGATGTCGCCCAGGGATGCGAGCTTGCTGTCCTCGGTGATCGAGGCGCTGGCCCGGTAGGGGCTGTAGCTCTCGGCGGACACCGCGACCCGGTACTCGCCCACGGGCACCATGGCCGCGACACCGCCGAAGGGGTCGGTCTCCCCGCTGACGATCTTGCGTCCCTGCGCGTCGCTGACCGTGAACTCCGCCTGCCTCACAGGCTCGCTCACGGGGTCGAGGACACGGCAGGTCAGCAGGCCCGCGCCGGGAGGGACGGAGAGTCCGGAGAGCGGGTTGTTCTTCTGGCCCGCGGCCGTCCGCCGACCGAACAAGCGGCTGATCATCTTGGCTACCCCTGTGCGCTGGACTCCCCGGGGCGTTCTGCCCCGGGGCCCCTGAACGGATTGGCATTCGAACACTGTTGAGCTGTGCAAGGCAAACGTACGGACGAGTAGGAACATCGGATCGTCCGCTCGCTCGACCAGCCCGATGATGGCAGACGCCCCTTTCACGCGGCCGACCGGTCCGTACGCCGGGACACCGCGCGCAGAGCGGGCCCGCTCCCCGTGACGGCGATCTCCCCGCCGGTGTCGGTGCGCAGCACCACCGCTCCCCCGCTCCGCAGCGCGGCGATCGTCCGCGCCGACGGGTGCCCGTACGGATTGCCCGCGCCGCACGAGACCAGCGCGAGCCTGGGCCGCAACCACCGCAGCAGCAGCGGGTCCTGGAACGCGGAGCCATGGTGCGGAACCTTGAGCACGTCGACGGGCGGCAGGGCTCCGCCCCGCAGCAGGGCGCGCTGCGCGGCCGGCTCCAGGTCACCGGGCAGCAGCAGGGTGGGGCCGTGGCGGACCCGCACGAGCAGCGTGACGCTTGAGTCGTTGGGCTCGCCGGTCGCAGGACCCGGGCCCGGCGGCGGCCACAACTCCCGCCAGGCGAGCGGTCCGACCGCCCTGCGCTCCCCCGGCACGACGGACGCCACCGGCACGCCCGCCGCCGCGGCCGTCCGCCGGACGAACGCCGCCTCCGCGGCCGGCTCCGCGAACGTCGTCGTCTCGATCGCGCCCACTGCCCGCCCCCGCAACACCCCGGGCAGGCCGGTGACATGGTCCGCGTGGAAGTGGGTGAGCACGAGCAGCGGGACCCGTGTCACGCCGAGCCCCCTCAGGCACCCGTCCACCAGGGCGGGGTCGGGCCCCGCGTCCACCACGACGGCGGTGCCTGGGCCGGCCGCGAGCACCGTCGCGTCCCCCTGGCCCACGTCGCACATCGCGTACGACCAGCCGGGCGGCGGCCAGCCCGTCACCAGCCGGACGACGGGCGGCGGGCGCAGCAGCGCGAGGAGCAGCAGCACCGCGCACCCGGCCGCCGTCCAGGGCCGGTGCCGCAGCGCGCGCAGCGCCACCAGCGCGCCCGCCGTCGCCAGGGCGAGCAGCGCCCCGCCCAGGCTGCCGCCCGGCCAGGACACCTCGGCGCCCGGCAGGGCCGCGCCCGCCCTCGCCACCCCGGCGATCCACCCGGCGGGCAGGCCCGCGAGGCGTGCCGCGGCCTCCGCCGCCGACGGGGCCGCGGGAGCGAGCGCGAGCGCCGCGAAGCCGAGCACCGTGGCCGGGGCGACGGCCAGTTCGGCGGCCAGGTTGCACGGCACGGCCACCAGGCCGACCCGGGCCGCGAACACCGCCACGACCGGGGCGCACACCGCCTGGGCGGCGCCGGCCGCGGCGAGCACCTCCGCGAGCCGCTCCGGCACCCCGCGCCCGGTCAGCGCGGCGCACCAGCGGGGTCCGAGCGTCAGCAGCGCGCCCGTGGCGAGCACCGACAGGGCGAAGCCGTAACTCCGCGCGAGCCAGGGGTCGTAGAGCACCAGCCCCAGCACGGCGGCGGCCAGGGCCGGAATCAGCGACCTGCGCCGCCCGGTCGCCAGGGCGAGCAGGGTCACCAGACCGCAGGCTGCGGCCCGCAGCACGCTCGGCTCCGGCCTGCACACCACCACGAACGCCAGTGTGAGCACGCCGCCGAGCACCGCCGTCGCCCGCAGCGGGATGCCGAGCCTGGCCGCGAGCCCCCGCCGCTCGGCGCGCAGCGCCAGCGCGGGCGGTCCGATCAGCAGGACGAGGACCACGTTCAGGTTGCCGCCGGACACGGCCACAAGGTGCGTCAGGTCGGTGGCCCTGAACGCCGCGTCGAGTTCGGGCGAAACGCGCGAGGTGTCCCCCACGACCAGCCCGGGCAGCAGGGCCCGCGCGTCGGGCGGCAGCGGCTCCGTGGCGCGCCGCAGCCCCGCGCGCAGGGATCCCGCGGCCCGCTGCGGCCAGGACGGCCGTCCCGCCACGGCGGGCGGCAGGCCCCCGGCCGCCGGCCGCACCAGCGCCGCGTGCGACGGGTCGTCGGCGAACGGCGGCGCGAACCTGGCGGTGAGGCGCAGCCTGGTCGAGGGCAGCAGCGCCCGCCAGGCCCCCTGGCGCGGGCCGGCGTCGACGAACACGAGGACGGGTGTCCTGGTGTCCGTGGCGGGGCCGCCGTGGGAGGCCACCCGCACCACGTCGGCCTCGAACATCACCTGCGCCGCCGTGAGATGGTCCCCGCTGACCTTCTGGCGCACCGGCCGGGGGTCGGACCTGACGGTCAGCTCGACCGCGGCCCTTCCGTACCGTTCCGCGAGCCGTGGGACGGGCCCGCGCCGCACGTCCGCCGCGTGCAGCCCCGCGGAGACGGCGCCCGCAGCGGCACAGCACAGGGCGGCGACGGCGACCATGGCCCAGGTACGCCTCGGCCCGCGCCGCGTCCAGAGGACGGCCGCCACGGCCAGCAGCGCACCCGCTCCGGCCGCCGACCACCGCGCGGGCACGGCGAGCGCGACCCCCGCCGCGCCCCACGCCGCCAGCGCGGGCGGCACCAGCCGCTGGTCCGCCGGGCCCTCGGGTCGCGGATTCCCCTCCCCGAGCGGCCGGCCCAGCCCCCGCGGCCGGCCCAGCCGCGCCCCGCGCCGCGGCGTGGCCCGCCCGGCAGCGCCCTCGGACCGCGGCCCGACGCCGTCGCCCCGCCCTGCGGTCCCGCCGGATGGCGTCGCGGCGCCTCTGCCCCGTCCCGGGGCGCCCCCGAGCCCCCGCGCGGTGCCATCCGCCCGGCGCGTCACGGCCGCACCAGCTTTTCGAGGTCGGCGAAGCGTCTCTCGCCGATGCCGCCCACCTCGCGCAGCTCGTCGACGGACCGGAAACCGCCGTTCTGCGTGCGGTAGTCGAGGATGTGCTGCGCCAGCACGGGGCCGACGCCCGGCAGGGAGTCGAGCTGGTCGGCGGTGGCCGTGTTGAGGCTGATCGGCGGCCCGCCCGGCACACCCGGCACACCGGGTGCGCCAGGGCCACCGGCCGCCGCCTGCGCGGGGGCGGTGCCCCGCGGCGCCCCGACGACCACCTGCTCGCCGTCGGTCAGCACCCGCGCCCTGTTCAGTCCGGTGAGGTCCGTGCCCTTCTTGGGGCCGCCCGCCGCACGCAGCGCGTCCTCCACCCGCGACCCGGCGGGCAGCCGCAGCACCCCGGGATGGCGTACGGCTCCGGCCAGGTCGACCACGACCCTGCCGCCGGACGGCCCCGCCGGGGGCGCCGCGGGCGGCGGCCCCGGCGGTGGGGCGGGCCCGGCGC
>NZ_BAABEP010000021.1:29348-97761 GCF_039540215.1 Streptomyces tremellae | reverse complement strand
CACTTTCCGTGTTTCTGATCAACTCTTGGACAGCCCACCTCGTGAAAGCGCGAGGCTAGACCTCTTTATGGGGGGCGTGCCCTCCGCGTGCCCCATCTCCAGCCGTAGGGACGCCTCGGCGCCGTTCTCGGCCCATGGAGGCCACCCCGGGTAGGGCTCCGAAAGGCAGCGCACGCGACACCGGGTCACTGCGTCGAACCAACCGTGTCATCAGCACGCGGGAGCACGTTTACCGCCCACTTTCAAGGTGCCGATGAATCGCCGCGTGTCGGCCGACGCTGAGATGTTTCTGAGCCAGACAGGAGCATTCGCCAGCAAAGCGGGGGCCTCATGCCTCAAGGTGTGGCTCTCGTAAGAAGCGTCCTCGGGGGAGGTTGCGTATGCCGCTGCTGTCGTGGCGAGCGGTAGCGCCGCGCAGAAGCGGCGAGCACCACAGCGGCCCGCATAGAGCGGACGCCTTCCCCGGTATTCCTGTGGACACCGGGACCGGAAAGCCCATCGCTTACGTGCCCGGGCAGCGCGCCGCCCGGACCGAGTACGCGAAACGTGACGACGTGCCGGGCAATAACTCGGTCATCCGAGGGATGGCCAGCTCCGTGCACGCGCGGGTCAACCGCATCGGGCAGGCGCAGGACTGGCTGGGACGTTGGCAGGACAGGATTCAAGGCAGGCCAGCGCGTCCCATCCGGGCTCTGGACGGGTTCACTGGCGAGACCCTCGCGCAGTGGGCCCTGACGAACGTGCTGTACGCGCGCAAGCGGCCGGCACCGTCCTTCGGGTTCGGGCTGGCGCCAGTGCTCACGCACAGCGTTGCGGCACGACGGCAGCGTCGTCTCCGGGGCACGCTGCTGCTGGCAACGCTTGTCTACCTCGGAGGCTCCCACCCAAGTGGGATGGCAGCGATTCTCGCCGCCGTGTTGCTGTGCCAGTTCTTCGCCGGGCGAGTCTGCCGGACGATTTTGCGCTGGGGCTCCAACGGGCTCGTCCCGGCTCTCCTTCTCGCTGCGGCTCTGTTCGCCCTCTGGAGTTTCGCCAAGCCACATCTCCCGATCCTGCGTGAGGCCGTCCTGGAGGGATTACTGGTCGCGCCGCGTCTGCTGATCGCCGTCACTGCGCTTCATCTGCTTGACCGCTGGGCGTGTCACGCCTACGTGCAGTCACTGCGTCCTGGCCGCCACATCGCCAGGCGTCCCTTCCTCGCGCCGTTCGCCGCCAAGAGAATTGCGGCGCACGAGGTCACCGAGCAGTGGCAGAGCATCGCGTACCGCAAGGAAGGCCAGGTGGATCGCTTCGTCGGAGCCGGCCTCGACTCGTGGCCGAAGGGCGCGACCCGTATCCAGCTCACGTCAGCCCGTACCAGCGAGAATGAAGAAGACGACCTGCCCCTGGCCGCAGAGGACATGCCCGACCTCGACGCGAATCAGAAATTCGAGGCGGACGAGCTGCTCGTCAAAGTGCGCGACGAGTTGAAGCGACTCCGGGGAACGCTCGTTGAAACCCACGCCTTGCCCAATTGTGATGTGGCCGAGTTCCTCGGCATCCCCGAGGGCCGGTGGAAGAGCTTGGGCCAGAGCAGTGGTACGGGCGGTGCCAAGTCGGAGTGGCCGGAGGCCACTGAGATGTGCACCGAAGCCCGGGGGGCGCCCACCGGGCACTTCTCCCGGAGATACCTCGCGGCGCAGGTCGTCGCCTGGGACGGCCAAGTCGTCGTCACGGTCTTCGCCCATGCTGCTCTGGAAGGCAACACGCTGCACTTCGTCACCCGCCCACACGTCCTGGCACCGCTGCTTCCCTCTGCGAACGTAACGCCCGCCAGGGGCTGGGATCTCGCCAGGAGACTTGCAGAAACACCGCTCCATGCCTGCGGAGATACCGTCGCGCTCGCGTCCCGGGCCTACACGACCATCGGACGCGGCCTCGGGCTGCTGACCGCCGTGACGACGGCCGCTGTCGCCGTCCGCGAGAAGGACGACGGACGGCCGGTGAGCCTGAGAGAACACTGCGGTCGGGAGACCACTGAGGACATGCACCACACCGAGGACGTGCAGCGCTATGTGTCGATCCTGCAATCGCGGATGTTCAGCACGGTGCGCGCCTTCCTCGCCGACCACGGTCTGGCGACCGCCGAGTTCACACGCCAGACCATCGCCATCACTCAGAACTACATCGAAGGAGACAACAACCAGGTCAACACCGGCAACATGGGCGGTGGCATGCAACAAGGCCCGCCGCCCGCCGGTCCGGCGAACAGAACCGAGAAGGCAGGTTGATCGTGAGGTTCGGTCGAGCAAACGCTGGTGGCACCAACGTCACCGGCAACGGTAACCAGGTCAACACCGGCAGAGTCGGTGGCGACATGCGCCAAGTCCACGTCTCGGGACCTGCGGCAAGCGATCCCCGACTGCTGGCCGCACAGGCCAGACTCACCGAGTTGGAAGCCGCCCTCGACACCCACGCTGACGAGGTGCACAGCATCGACAGTTGCCGCCGGGCTGTGGCCAGAATTGACGAGGAACTCAGCACGCCGGCACCGGACGGCCGCCGCCTCACCGAAAATCTGGAGATGCTGAGCCTCGCGCTCGGGTCCGCCACGTCTCTGACTTCGCTCGCTGGTTCGCTCCGTAGCGCGATCGAGGCACTTCTCAGCTGAAGAACAATTTTCCCTCTTCGCTGCAGAACGCCAAAGCCAGCTGGCGGCCAAGTGTCACGGCTACCTGGGGCAGGGCCGACGGGCCCTGCCCCAGGACCGCGAACCGAAGTCTGGCGGCTGACTGGAAGGCACATGGATGTCTTATGACACCCCGGCTGCTAGCTAGGCGGACCAGGCGCGCAACCTCTTGGACGACTCACCCGAAGAGCGCGCGGTCCTGGCACTGTCCGCTGATTAGCAATCACCGAGGCATCTTCCCATTAGAGTTCGGAGGGTCTTTGCCATGGCTCAGGACCGACCAGACATCCCAACGGCACTGAAGCGGACCGTACTTGTTGAAGCAGGTCATCGATGCGCAATCCCCACGTGTAGGCAGACACCGGTGGAGTTGGCGCACATCACGCCGTGGTCGAAGGTCAAAGAGCACACGTTCGATAATTTAATCGCTCTATGCCCGACGTGCCATACGCGGTTTGATCGAGGCGATATAGATCGCAAATCAATGCTCCAGTACAAACAGAACCTTGAAGTGCTGAATGGGCGATATACAGATGTTGAGCGCCAGGTACTGAAGGTCTACGCCCGAATTCTCGGAGACAACGTCAGGGGGGTAGCATCTGGTGACGTCCCCTCCGTGATCAGTACAATGCGAGCCAATATGAGCGCCAGAAGCACGTTCGCACTCGGAGATATCGCGATCCATCGTGGCATGGTGTGGCTCCTCATGAACCTCATTGACGACGGGATCGTCGAAGTGCTCAAAGAGATACCGGACTGGGGCGAATTGCCCGCCGAAAAGCCAGACGGGGTAGTGGCTCTGACAGCCAAGGGCATGGAACTGATTGAGAAGATGATCGCTGCGGAGCCGATTTAATTCTCTCGTAGAACCGAGCGGCGCCCTTCCGTCATTTTCCGACGCCCCTCCTGCACCAGGGTGTCGATGCCCGAGGCCACCTCCCGCTGCCGTTCCCTGTCCGAGTGCTGGTAGATCAGCGCCGCCTTCTCCGAGGACTGGCCCGCGCGGACCATCGTGTCCTTGAGGGTGGCGCCGGACTGGGTCGACAGAGTGTGGCCCGTGTGGCGGAGGTCGTAGAAGCGGGAATTCTCCGGGAGCCCGACCTGGGCGCGGGCCTTGCGCCACTTGCGGCCGAAGGTGGAGCGCCGGAAGGGGGCCTTGCGCTCGCCGACGAAGAGGAGGCCGTCCGGCTCCTTCTCCGCGTACCAGTCCAGGTGGCGCTTCACCTCGGTGTGCAGGAAGGCGGGAAGGAAGACGGTGCGTCGTCCGGCGGCCGACTTCGTGTCGCCCTCGACCCGGCGTCCCGTGGTCAGTTCCGGCGCGGCCTCCCTGATCCTGACCGCGAGCGGGTCGAGCGTGACGTCGGTCCGGCGCAGAGCCGCCTGCTCCTCCGGCCGCATGGGACCGTAGGCGCCGAAGTACACCATCAGCCGCCACCTCGGCCCCATGGCGTCGGCGAGCGCGTCGGCCTCCGCGACGGACGCCGTGGGTCGCTCCTTTGAACCGACGCACCCGTGTGGAACGCAGTTGGCTGCGCGCATAAGGGATCGATGGGTAAGGGGAGCCCGCAAGCCCTTCCGCGCATACTCCAGTATGCTTGCCGTATGTCCTCTACGACTCGCATCACCGTCACACTGCCCAGCGACCAGGTGGCGGAGCTCCGCAAGCTCACGGACAACGTTTCCGGCTACGTGGCGGAGGCCGTAGCCCGCCAGATTCGGCACCAGTTGTTGGGCGATGATCTGCACCGCTACGAGGAGGAGCACGGACACTTCAGCGACGAGGAACTCGCCGACGCCCGTTCGAAGATCTTCGGTGCCGCCGGCTCATCCAACGAGGCGGACGCCGCGTGAGTGAGCGCATCGAAACCGTTGTCCTGGACTCGGAAGGGCTCTCCGCCTGGATCGCGCAGGACCGCAAGCTCCTCGCGATGCTTCAGGTCTTCCACGACATGGGAGCCGACCTGGTGATCGGCGCGAACACCATCGTGGAAGTCACCCACTCCCGCACCAACATGCCTCGCCTGAACTGGGCCCTGTCCCGCGTCAAGGTGGAGCCCGTGACCGAGCAGGCGGCGAAAGCAGCAGCGGAACTCCTCAAAGGTGCCGGACTACACGGGCACAAGTACGCCATCGACGCCACAGTCGCCGACGTCGCACTCCGCCAGCCGAAACCCGTCGCCCTGCTGACCTCCGACAGCGACGACATGACCAAGCTCTGCGGCAACCAGGTCCGCATCATCCCTCTCTGATCCTCCAGGCCGCCCGAAGCATGCACCGCAGCAGGTTCTGGTGCGCTGTCGACACCCGTGCCCCATCCGTGCCCAGCGGAGCGGACAACAGCGGTCAGGTACGGCGCCCGGAGGCCACTCCAACCGCGCACGCCTCGACCAAACACGCAGGTCAGAGCCGATGCAGTCGTTCGAGAACCACTGATTCCCAAGCTCAGAGCGCGAGTTCGATTCTCGTCACCCGCTCCACGACAAACCCCCAGGTCAGCGACCCGGGGGTTGTTTGTTGTCCAGACCTCTCTAAGCGTCGCGTGCCAGATCCGTGTCAGGTTGGCCGTCCGGCTTCTCCCGTGCAGCTTTTCGCTGCCGCTGAACCAGCTCGTCCAGCCCGGCCGCAACCTCCTGCTGCCGCTCCTCATCCGAATGCTGATACATCAGCGCGGCCCGCTCAGAGGACTGCCCGGCTCGCACCATCGTGTCCTTGAGCGTGACGCCCGACCGGGCGGCGAGGCTGTGCCCTGTGTACCGAAGATCGTAGACGCGGGCCGAGAATGCACAGGGCCCAAGCCAAGCCCCACAACCGACGGCCCGCTCCTGAACGATCCGCCAGCACGCCGGAGCTTCCGCCCCGCATAACCCGTGGAAAAAGAGCTCTGCATACCGCGCCCTACGGCCCCAGCCCTACCCTCGGGCCACCTGGCCCCGAAGGCAGCGCCAGCGGAACAACGAGCCGAATGCTGGTCTACGACAGAGGCCCCACACCATCCGGAAGTGCCGCGCTCCGAAGTTGGACAGGACCGTCCAGGCCCGATCCGCACCGACTCAGTGGCTGTATCAGCGGCCGCATTAGCGCATAAGGCTAATCGCAGCACAAACCACGGCGACCCAGACCTGCCACCAGTCTGGTTGACGCCACCACTCTGAGCCGCGTTCCTCATCGTCCTCGTGCACAGGCAATCTCACCCATTCCGCTCAGACGCCCCTGGTGGGAGTCTGCACTGCTAACGCTCCACTCAGGATTAAGTCACCCAACTACTGAAAGGCTCCTCTCATCTACGTCACCGTTGCTGGCCGTGCAAGGCAACTTCGCCAGTGATCCAGGCCCGCGAACAGGGGGAAACCGCACGGGCCGCCTTCACATGCATGGGTGCCCTTTAGCGTCGCAGCGCAGATAAAGAGGCGGCGGTCGGACGCCCCCACACCGAGCCGGTCACGCGCTT
Organism: Streptomyces tremellae; assembly: GCF_039540215.1. NCBI lineage: Bacteria > Bacillati > Actinomycetota > Actinomycetes > Kitasatosporales > Streptomycetaceae > Streptomyces > Streptomyces tremellae. Next base: position 91,645 of record NZ_BAABEP010000021.1, on the reverse strand, counting down.
TCTTCGCGGGCGTAAAGAACCGCAGGACGAACAGAGCATCTGAAGCGGGGCCGGATCCATCCCCGCGAGCGCGGGGAGCAGGGTTACTCGAGCTAGCCCGGCGCCTTGCAGTAGGGCTCATCCCCGCGAGTGCGGGGAATAGTCGGTGTTCCACGCCATGATAGGTGGGGACGTAGCATCCGCCTCCGCGGGCGCGGGGAGCAGGACTGCTGCAGGGCCGATGTCAGGTTGGAGACGGGTCCATCTCCGCAGGCGCAGGGAGCAGTACCGGGCCCTGCACCTGGCGGCGGTGACCTTGGGTCCATCCCCGCAGGCGCGGGGAGCAACTCCAGCCATGTCGCCTCGCCGGTGACGTCTCGGAGGATGAGAGAAAGGGGCATATGGAAAAAAGGGGACTCGTTGGGTCCGGGTGTTCGTAGGGCAGGCTGGTCGGGCGGGTTGCGGGTTCGCTGGTATGGGCGTCGGGGGTTCGGGCTGGATGTGGGCTCGGGGTGTTGCGCGCGTCGGCGTCGTGTTGTGGTCGGGGCGGGGGGGCCGCGTGCGGGGGCAGCGGTCCGGGGTGTATCGGTTGTTGCCAGGCGGGCGGAGGAGCCTCTGCCCGTCGGGGCCCCGTCGGGGCGCAGTCCGTCCGGCGGGTGGGGCGGCCGCCCGAGCGGTACAGCCGGCGGCGGCTGGACGCGTCGCCGGTGAGGCTACGGCGTCCGGTTTCCGAAGCGGCGGCGTTTGGACGCCTTGCTCCAGCCCGCAGGTCGGGAGGAAGGCTCCTTCGCCGGGCGCTCCGACGGGCGGAAGATGAGGGTCAGGCCCTCGTGGTCGACCGGATGCCACGCGTGGTCGTGGGTCTTGAAGGCGTACCCCTGCTCGGAGTTGTCGGCGTAGGCGAGCAGCGCACGGCCATTGCCGGCGTACTGCCGGACCTCGTCCCACAGCGCGTCGCGGATGCGGGCCGAGGGGCTGCCCAGGAAGACGCCGGGCGAGATCTCCAGGAGCCAGCGGGTGAGGAAGCCGCGCAGCCCGACGGGGCAGTGAGTGAGGACGACGACCGTCACCAGATCACACCGTCCCGCGCCAAGGCGTCCTGGGCGCCGATGCCCTGGGCCGATGCGCCGTCCGGACCGCCGGCGGCGGCACCGTAGTTGCGGCCGGCCGCCACCTCGGCACCGCGGTCGGCCAGCAGGGCCACCTGGTCGCCGTCACCGAGCGGGCCGGCGCCCGCCGGGGCGAGCAGTGCCTGGATGTCCCGTACGCACCGGTCAAGCAGGCCGGTGCTGTTGATCCGGTCGCGCAACGCCCGCCGGGTACGGGGGCCGACGTCCTCGGGGCCCTCCGCGGCAACGTCGAAGGCGACCGGGATGCCGACGTCGGTCTTGTAGAAGTCGGCCACGTCCAGGACGAAGGACAACTCGTGACCCGAGTGCACGAAACCGAGCCCCGGGCTGCACCCCAACGCGGCCACCACGGCCTGGGCGACGCCGTACATGCACTCCGCGGCGGCGGTGACGGCCTGGTTGGGCGTGTCGCCCGACCCGAAGTCACCGGGTGTGAACCGGCGGCCCCGCCACGGGACACCCGTACGGGCCGACTCCTGCGCGTAGCAGCGCTTGACGCGGTCGCCCTCCCGGCCCAGCAGTTGGCGCCGCGTGCAACCGGCCGGGTCCTCGTCGGGAAAGCGCAACCGGTACATAGCCCGTGCGACATCCAGCCGGGCCCGCTGGTTGGCCCACGCCACCGCCTGGGCCTCGACCAGGGCGGAGGACCTGGTCAGCGCCCGGCCGCCAGCGTAGAACCGTACGCCGTTCTCACCGACCCAGACCACTACGGCGCCGCTCTCGCCGAGCACCGCCATGGCCTGGTGGGTGACTCGCGTGCCGGGCCCGAGGAGCAGTGTGCCGATCGTCGCCGACGGGATGTGGCGCACGCCTTCGGCGTCCTCAGCGGTGATGGCGTTGGCATCGCGGTGCACGAGGCAGCGTTCGAGGTAGACGAAGGACAAGCGGTCGCCGAGGCGGGTGAGTTGGCGGGGGTTGGTGGCCGGGCGCTTTCCGACGGTCGTCACACGTCACTCCGCCGGAGCGAGGGTCATGAGCCCGCAGCCGTACGCCTTGGCCTTGCCGAGGCCCGCGGTGAGGGTGTGACGCAGTGCGTCGGGGTCGAGCACCCGCAGCCGGCCGTCATAAGTAACGCGGGTCAGCTTCACCTTGTGGGTGCGTTCGTCGGCCTCGTTCCGCTTGCCGAAGGCGAGGTCGCCTCGGTTGTGGACGACGACCTCGTGCCAGGCCCCGTCGAGGCCGTCCGGCCTGGGCTCGGAGCGTTCCACAACGGCGAAGCCCGCGTCCGCCTGCCGCTTGAGCAGCCAGTCCAACTGGTGCCGCGGCGTGACGTGCGCCGTGCGTTTGGTCGGCTCGGCAGCGTGCCGTCTGATGCTGTGCACGGGGTTGGCGGTGAGCCGGAACGTCCAGGTGTCGTCGGCGGCGATTCGGGCGAGGAAGGGCGCGTACGGCTTCGTCTGCCAGCCGCCCGTCGTCGGCCAACCCGCCTGCTCCACCAGGTGGGTGAGGTCGGGCCGGGCAGGGCTGACGACGTAGAGCAGCACCTCGCTGCGCGACTGGTGGTCGAGACGCCACAGCACGCGCGGACCGCCGCCCTGGTGGTCGGGCCTCTCCGCGAAGGACGCCATCACCGCGGCATGGAGACTCTGGGGCGAGGTGAGCAGCCGACGGGCGCCCATGCGCGCGGTGTTGATGCGGAATCGGGTCAGGAACATCGTCAGTCTTCCAGTAGTCCCATCGGATCGTGCTTCGGCAGTACGAAGTCCCGGCGGGAAGCGCCCGGCGAACCGCCCAGCGGATTGGGGACGGTGACGGCGCGAGAGTGGACGGCCCGCAGGCCGTAGCGGCGGTGGTGCGGGGCGAAGCTGAGCGGCCGGTCGCGTACGGCGTCGCCGGGGCCTTCGCCGGCCGGCAGGTCGGCGATCACTTCGAGTTCGACACGGTGCCCGCGGCTGCGCTGCACCCGGGCGGACGCCTGCCAGGGCTCGGCCTCCAGGGCATGCCAGAGCCGGCCGCGATGGATGCGCAGGTCGACCGGGCGGGACGGTGGACAGGAGCGGCGGCCGAGGAACGGGAGGTACACCGGGGACCGGACCGCGGCGTGCAGGGCGTCGATCAGGTCCGGGTCGCCCTCGACGGCGGCGACGAACACCGCGTCGGACAGGTAGAAGCGCTCCGAGACCGGCATGGACTTGCCCGTGTCGGCGTGGTGCGCGGTCTGATAGTCCCGCACCCGTGTGCCCGGCTGGTCGAGCCGGACGGCGAAGCGGAGCGCAGCCAGGTCGGCCAGGTCCGCGCCGCGGTCGCGGCCCTGGGCGGCGGCGAGCAGCCCGACCACCCCGCTCTTGGTGGGGGCGCGCTCCGTCGTACGCCGGGCGAAGCGGGACGACGCGCCCCAGGACTGGAGCGGGCCGGCGAGGCACAGTGTCAGCACACTGGTGCGTTCACTCATGCGGGCTGGTTCTTTCCCTCCGCTGCACGAGCCGGAGCCTGTGCCGGTACGGCCCCTGCGCCGTCGGAGAGCGCGCCCGCCTCCAGCCGGCCGGCCACCGCCATGCCCACCGCGTCGAGAAGGCCGCTGAGACTGACCTCGGTTCCGAGCGCTGTCAGCGGCTCGGTGGCCGCGCCCACGCGCAGCACCCAGCTCGGGTCGCCAGTGACGTCGTACGCCTTCTCGATGTCGGAGACGTGCGAGAGCAGTTGGGTGCAGGCGCCCCGCAGGTGGCCGCCGGCGGCCTGGGGGGCGAGGACGGGCTCCTCGAAGGCGGCGACGAAACTGATGGGCCGGGCGGAGCGGAGGGTGACGAGCACGGCCTCGGGGAGGGTGTGGTTGCCGAAGGTGTTGATCTTCCCGGTCGGCATGGAGGCCACGAAGCCGTGCAGGAAGGCGCGTACGGCCCGTGTCACGGGCTCGTGCAGCGGCTCGTCGGAGCGCAGGCCGGCGCCGAGGTTGTCCCGCAGCCGGTCCACGTCGAGCGCGGCGTAGCGGTAGAGGGTGGCGGAGTTGAAGTCGACGGTGCCGATCATGCCGGCGCCGGATTCTTCTTCCCTCTCGTTCTCGTCGTCCACGGCCGTGTAGTAGTCGGACTCGTTCTCGACCTGGTGGACGCTGATGGCGTGCGCGACCTGGGCCGCCGCGTCCACGTTGATGTCGGCGGAGTCGGCGACCATCCGGCCGAACAGGGCGATGTCCACCGAGTGCCGGGTGTCGGCGAGTTCCCGGGCCCTGTCCTTGTTCTCCTTGGCCTTCAGGAAGGACTTGATGTCGTCGGCGCCCTCGACCGCGAGGCGTGCCAGGCCGTCGAGTTGGCGGGAGCTGAGGAACATCAGGTACGAGGACTGCGGCGGCGGCTCCGGCTCGCCCTTCTTCTTCGCGCTCTCGGCCCTCCTGCGCGGCACCTCGATCTTCGAACCGGTCGCGGTGTGGAGCGTCTCGGCGGCGAGCGCCAGCGCGGCGGTCCTGTCGAGCGAGGGCTCCACCGCGGTGATCCGGTCGGCGAGCAGTTCGGCCACGCGGCGGGTCCGGACACCGAGTTCTGCGGGGTCCAGCAGGTCCTGGAACGCCCGGCGGGTGGCCCGCTTCCACGCCTGACTTGAGACCCGTGCCCGGCGGACGCCTCCGTACACCGCGGTCTTCGGGGTCCCGGTGTCGTCGCGGTTGAGGTTGCTCGGCGGCACGGTCTGCAGCACGTGCACGTCGATGATGGTGCGGCTCACGGGGTGTCGTCCTCCGGGATGGTGGTGTCGGGTTCGTCAGCCGTGCTGTCCCCGGCCCGGCCGGCCGTGTCGCCGTCCGGCGCTGTGGGCCGGACGGCGAGGTAGGACCTGCCCCACGAGCGGCGCACGCGCTGCGTGCCGTCGGTCTGCTGCCAGGCGTACAACTGGTCGGCGAGCAACCCGTAGTCGAGCGGGATGGCGTCGCGCCGCAGCAGCAGGACCAGGTCGCGCAGCCGGCTGGCGAGCACCGCGGGTGTGGCAGCTGTCCCGGCGCGTACGAAACGCTTGCGAGTCGGCTCGTCGATCTCGGAACCGGGGTGCAACCGGCGTACCGCGGCGCCGAGTTCAGGGCCGGGCCTGCGGTGCATCCGCGTGATGTGGTGAGACTGCTGGTGCAGCGACCACAACGTGACGGCGGCGTGCGCCGCTTCCTCCGCCCGGCCCATCGCCTCCTCGGTGAGGTCGGCGCGCTCGTAGCGCTCGTAGAGCGGTTCTGTGCCGATGAGGCCCCACAGGTCGGGGGTCTCACCCGCCGGGCGGCCGATGCCGCGGCGCAGTCGGGCCAGGGCGCCGACACAGTCGCCGCGGTCGTCGAGGTAGCCGCGCTGCAGCCTGGTGATGTGCTGGTGCACGGCGGCGCCGACCGAGCCGAGCGGTGCCTGCCGGACGGCGGATTCGGAGGCTGCGGAAGGGGCGGTGGTCATACCGGCGACTCCACGGGGGCGGGTTGGGCGATCTGCGCGACGGTGGCATCTTCGGGTGCGGTGGTGAGGAGCCGGTTGAGACGCGTACGGAAGCGGAGTTCGGCCGCGGTGTCGTTCAGCCAGCGGGGACCACCGCTCCCGTCCACGACGCGCCCTTCCCAAGCGGCGAGACCGGCGTCGTCCAGCAGCCCGGCACCCAGGTCGAGCACGGTCCGGTGCACCTGCCGCTTCCAGCGGTCCCGTTCCTCGTACGGATCGGGTGCGGCGCCCACGTCGCGCAGCCAACGGCGGTACTGGGTGTCCAGCGTGCCGAAACCGGTGTCGAGGGCGGCGTTCCTGCGCGGACCGGGATCGGCGCCGGACGCGACGGCGAGATCGGCGGCCAGTTCCCCGAGGACTCTCACGGCGTCCTCGGCGTCGCCCAGGGCGTTGAGGGCCGCCTGTCCGTAGCGCTCGTCGCCCTGGTGCAGCAGCACGACGGACATCAGTACCCCGTCGTCCACGACCTCGTCGATCACCGACTGCTGCGTCCCGTACCGCGCGCCGAAGATCCGGGTACGGATCAGGTGCCGGCGCGGAAGGAAACCCTCAGTGGTCAGCCTGGCGACCCACTCCACGATCTGCGGCCGCAGGCGGGCGGCACCGTCCTGCCTCTGGTCGGCTCCCTCGTCCCGGCCGGCCAGCAGGCCCCTCATGCCGCGCCAGGCCAGTTGTGCCGGATCGTGCTCCTGGGGCAGGTACACGAGCGGCTCCCCGCGCTTCTTCTCCTGTGCGGGGCTCCTGCGCCAGCGCGTCATCGGCTCGTACCCGTGCTTGTTGTGCGGTTCGAGCGGGTCACCGTAGGCCAGGACCACACCGTGCACGCCGTCTGCGTCATGGTGCAGCCGGATCCGCCGCGACTGCCACGTGTAGAGGTCCCGCAGGCCGTACGGGCGCTGGGCCAGATCGTCGGCTTGGCCTGCTCCGCACTGCTCGGCCCGCCACGCCGGTCTGTCGGACGCGCCGAAGCGCAGCCAGGGGGTGTCGCCCGCCACCAGGTTGAGCAGCAGCGTCTCGTGGAGGGTGTCCCCCTCGATGAGGACACCGCCCAGGTTGCCCGCCCAGGCGACACCCAGCGGATAGCCCTTGCCGGCCTTGACCCGCCGGTCGCCGACCGCGCCGGACTTGATGCCGGACGGGTCGAACGCCTGGGCGTGCACGAGCCACCGGGCCGCCTCGGCGAACCCGAGGCGGCCGACGCTCGGCCTCCTCATGCTGAAGAAGGGGTCGCCGTTGGGTACGTCGGCGACGAGACGATTGAGCGAGGAGACTTCGTCCTTCGCCGTGTGCAACCCGGCGACCTGGAAGAACGGCTGCTGCGGGTGCAGCAGGTCGAACCGTCCGCGGTGGCGGTCGAGGTAGTCGGCGACCGGGGCGAACGGGTTGTCCGCGGCAAGCCACAGCTCCTCCCACTCCTCGGCGTCGGCGGGTGCCGACTCGCGCTCCGGGTCGTCGCCCAGTGAGTCGTGGAGGATCGCCAGCAGCAGACGCAGGACGGCGAATTCCTGCGTAGGGAGGTCACCGACCAGCCTGCGGATGTCACGCGCCTGGTCGAACACTTCGAGCAACGACAGCTCCCGCTCCGTACCGTCGGTGAACTGCACGGGCAGCCAAGGACGGTGGGTCAGGTCGAAGGCGGGCGTCGTAGTGAGCGTCCCTGCCGCCTCCGCCCTCTTGCTCGGCTCGTCACGGGTCACCAGCAGGCCCTCCTCCGGGTCGTAGGCGAGGTACCAGCCTGCCAACCGGGTCTGACAGTCCTCGTCGAGCGCGAGAATCAGTTCACCGGCGAGCCAGTGGCTCTCCTTCTCCTGCCACGCAGGGATGTACAGCTCCTCCAGCTCGGCGAGCGCCTGGCGCAGCTTCTCAGGGAAACAGAAGTGGTACGGCAAGCGCAGCCCGCTGGCTGCTGCCGCCCTGGCGGCACGGGCGGACGGCACTGCGTCAGTGGGCAGTTCGAGTCCACCGCGCCCCTTGTCCAGCCAGGGCAGCGTGCACAGGGTGCCGTCCACCCGGCGCATGACGACGAGGACTTCAAGGCTCTCCTGGCTGTCCCGCACCTGCGCCCGTCCGGCCGGCGTGTCGTCCGCGTCACCGACGCCTGCGTCGACCCATCCGATGAGCGGTCTGCCCGCCTTGCGCACGACATCGAGCCGGAAGACTTCGGCTTTCTGCTGCTGCTTCGCGCGACTCTCCTCGTGGGCGGCGCGGGCCGGGCCGACGACCTCCGCCCACTGCGGCGGACAGGGTTCGCCGTCCCCATAGGCGAGTTGGACGAGCGTGCTGATGTCCTCCGGCAGACGTACCGGACGGCCCGACGGTTCCAGGTGGGGGGCCAGGACGGCCAGGGAGCGCAGCAGCGGATAGGCGCCGTACACGGTGCGGGAGCCGCGGGCGGGTTCGGGAGCCGGTTGCGACTGCCAGTCGACGCCCGTCACCAGACAGCGCGGCTTCCTCAGTCGAACGGGACGGTCAGCCTGCCGCTCGCCACGAGGGTGCCGGTGCAGGCGGCCCATGCGCTGGAGCAGCAGGTCCACCGGGCACAGGTCGGTCACCAGGAGGTCGAAGTCCACGTCGAGCGACTGCTCGGCCACCTGGCTGGCGACGACGATGTGCGCCCGCTGTGGCCGGTGCGGAGAGGTGCCGTCGCGGCCCGGTGGTCCGAAGCGGGTCAGGAGCGAAGCGTCCTTGCGGGCCCTGTCGACATCGATGAACCGCGCGTGCGCGACGGTGACCTGCTCGGCGCCGAACTTCTCCCGGAGCACGGACGCCGTGCTCATCACGCGGTCGACCGTGTTGCGCACGACCAGCGCGCATCCGCCGTCGGCCAGTTCTGCGGCCAGCCGGTCGGCCAGTACGGCATCGTCGTCCGACAGGGGCTCAAGCACCACGTCGGTGCGGCGAGCCGAGGCGGCGGGAGACTCCATCACGGGCGCCTCGCCGGGGACGACAGCGGTCAGCAGCGGATAGCCCGCGGCCTCGGCCACTTTCTCCGCGCCCGCCCCCGCGTACGCCTGAGCCAACTCCCGGCGTCTGTGCGCGGGAAGCGTCGCCGACAGGACCACCACCGGCACGCGGTAGGCGCCCAGCCAGGACAGCACGCGGTCGAGGTAGATGTTCATGTAGGCGTCATAGGCGTGGACTTCGTCGATGACGACGACCTTGCCCGCCATCGCGAGGTGCCTCAGGGCCAGGTGCCTGCTCTTGAGGCCGGCCATCAGGAGCTGGTCGATCGTCCCGACGGCGAAGGACGCGAGCAGGCCTTTCTTCCGGCCCCGCAGCCACTGGTGGGCGACGAGGGCAGCCGACGCTGTCGCGGCTCGTTCGCCTTCGCCGACCTGTTTGCCCGGGTGTGCGTGCGCGTCGGCGTACGCGTCGACCGCGGCGATCGTGCGGTGGCTGTCGCGCAGCAGGAGGGCGTAGTCCTCCTGGAGGGCCGCCTTGGCGTGGGCGAGCAGTACGGAGTGCTGGTCAGGTCCGGAGGACGCCGCGAGGGGAGCGGCGGTCGGCAGCCGGTCGAGCCAGGCCAGCAGGCGAGGGAACATGGCGTTGCTCGTCGCCATCGTGGGCAGCGCCACATAGCATCCGCCCGCCCCTGAACGGGCCGCGAAAATCTCGGCGACGGCGAGCGCAGCCTCGGTCTTCCCCTCGCCCATCGGCGCCTCGATGATCAGCATTCCAGGGTGGGGCATGGCCCGGGCCATGGCGACAGCCTGCTCCTGTACGGGCCTGACCCGGGCTCCAGGCGGCAGATCGAACCGGGCGGCGATCAACTCCGCGGCCGACTCGCGTGGTTCGGCCGGTGACCAGGGCTGCGGCAGCTGAAGTCCCCGCCATGCTGCGGCAATCCGCTCGCTCTCCCCCAGGGGATGCTCCTGGGGGAAGTACGGGAAGAGATCGGGGTTGCTGGCGATCCAGTCGGACACGATGACGAGCGCGGTGAGCAATACCTGTACGGGTTGGGGCAGTTTCACCCGCTGCCAGTCGCCGAGCCGGTCCTCCGCCCCGAAAGCGTCGGCACAGGCGTCGAGGAACTCGGTCTGCACCCGTCGCCACACGGCCTCGGCCGGGCCGGGGGCCCGCAGCAGCTCAGGATGTGCGTCCAGGGTGTGGATCTGGGTGTGGTCCGGCGGCACCCCGTGATGACCGCCTGCCATGACAGCGAACTGGGCCGACGCCCTGCGCGTCCACCCGCGCCGTTCCTCCAGCCACTCCTGCAGCAGCAGTTGCCCGGCCAGACCGTGCGGCGCGATCCGCCGGTCGTCGCCGAACTGCTTGCGCGTCCGCATCAAAAGCCCGGCGCGGCTCATTACATCGGCAAGGCCATCAACTTGGCAGGCGAAGGCGGGCGTGCACTTGCCGATGTCGTGCGTCCCCGCGAGCCATACGCCGAGCCTTCGGGCATCGGCTTCTCCGCCGGGAAGCGGCTCCGCGATCAACTCCTTCACGTTGCGCGGCAGCCAGTTGTCCCAGAGCAGCCCGGCGACGGCAGCGCTGTCCGCCATGTGCCGCCACAGCGGCAGCCACTTGTCGGTGTCCCGGTCGTGCTTCGCCCACACGGTCCTGGCTGCACCGGTCAGCAGATCTCCAAGTGGCATTGTCCGTCCTGCCTTCATCGCCCCGCACGGCGGCCATTCAACAGGGTGGCGGGTGCTCCTACGAGGCAGTAGCGCGAAGTGATCAAAATCCATCCAGAAGGAACAGGATCGACCAGATTCAGAAAGAAGACGGACATCCCACCTCGCGAGAGGCGAGCCCTCGGGGTTGTCCGCTCATGCGGGGCTGAGCACGCACAAGCCGCCGACAGGCTCACCGTCGCCCTCAGACCGCCAGAAGCGCACTGCACTGCATCACGAGTGAGATCAGACGACTGAAGGATCTGCGCTTCGCTCTCGGACCGATGAGGCAGAAGTCCACCCCTCGGGCGCGGGGAGCAGTCCAGCAGCAGTGACCCGTCGGGCATCTGGAGGGGTCCATCCCCGCGGGTGCGGGGAGCAGTTCATGCTGCGCACAAGAGCCGCCACGCGCTGGGGTCCATCCCCGCGGGTGCGGGGAGCAGGCCGAGGACTACGCCGCCGAGGCCGCCGAGATGGGTCCATCCCCGCGGGTGCGGGGAGCAGCTCCACCTCACGGGCCACCCCGAGTCCGCGAAGGGTCCATCCCCGCGGGTGCGGGGAGCAGACTTCGCAGGATTGGGTTGTGTCGCACTTTTGGGGTCCATCCCCGCGGGTGCGGGGAGCAGGTAGTCGTCGTCAGTCTTGGTGAGGCGTACGAGGGTCCATCCCCGCGGGTGCGGGGAGCAGTCTCAGTGACCTGCAGGTTTCCTGGAGGGGCGGGTCGCCTTGAGCCAACTGCAGAGAAAGCGACATTTGGTGCATTGTGTCGGCGGACATGCACGTCGACTCCGCACTACACAAAGGCGTCTCCTCTGGCCGTTCAGCGCTTCTTTGTCTTCCTCTTCTGCTTCGGAGTCCAGTCACCTCGGTGCGCTTGGCAGCGAGAGTAGCCGATCATGGCCGGCCTCCGGCAAGGCTTACCGGTCTTGGTTTTCGTTGATCCACACTTGACTTGGTATCCCATGTCTTCTCCTGGAGACGGCGGGTTGGGACAGCCCATCGTCATGGAGTGAGACACGGTTACGGCCCGGCGGCTCGGAAAGAGGCGCATTCGCGTGGGCGCCTGTCCCAATTCGATAGGACGCCGCCGCACGGTAGATGAAGAGGGGAATGCAGGCGACACGTGGTTCGGTAGTGCTTCCGGTAACTCTTCGATTCGGACGCCCCGGCGTCCGGGCTCACGTCGGCGACGAAGTCGACCGGGTATGACGAGATCGTCCGCGAGGTACGTCATGAGGTCGGCACCGCGCTCGACATCGACCTCCATGAGCGTGTCGGAGGCCTCTGCCGAAGAGCCCGGACCACTCGCCCGCGCCGTCCGCCCCGGGCACAGCAGAGCCGAAGACGCCTTCCTCCCGCGCTGGCGACGCCACTGGGGCACGTAACTCACAAGTCGAGAGCACGAGTTTGGTTCTCGTCACCCGTGGCGAGGCCGCCCCGGCACCCGCGGGTTCGGTTGATGGCCCCTCTGCACCAGTGCGCCGCTGACTTTCTCCAGCCGGGCCGACGCCGCTGCGAAACTCAGCAAGCTGCCGTCAGAAGACACCGTGACGAACATTCCGGCTGTCGGAGACGCCGAGAAATCCAATTCTTTTGATGATGGCGGGCACCAGCCCGCGACGCTGAGGTTCCGCAACCCCCGGAAGGACAGATGGAATTCCAGGTTGCTGTGCGGACTTTCACGCTCGCGGTGAAGGACATCACTTGCGTGCCGCTCCTCACGACATCGGCTCGAACTCTTCGCCCGATCGGCGCTTCGAGTGAAACACCCGCGTGATCGCCCATGGGCCATTCATGGATGACGAGATCCTCCACGGCGATGAGCCCAATGTGCAGCCGGCAGGTGTCGCGTCCGGCCTCCGCCCACTCCGCGGGTGGTTCGTCAGGGAAGGTCGGCAAATTGGCCCTCAGGGTGACGGCCGGGCCGCGCCAGTCGAGATGCGCGGACCGGAGCCTCACGCGATCGAGCGAGGGGGCGACTCGTACAGCTGGAAAATTTCCTTCCCGTTGCGCATCAGGTCAATCCAGCGAAGGGTCATAGCAGTAGCGTCCTCTGCTCCCCGCTTTTACCCATTCCGGGTGTTTCCATGCGACCTTACGAATATGCACTGGTCGATAACCGGGATCGCCGGGGCTTTGATGACCGAACCAGTGATCTTGCTACGCCACGCTATCGGCCGATGGGGCCTCGTGCCATTCTCCCGTGTGTAGAAGATGGGCTGATCATTCTCGTCGAGGAGTTGTCTCGCCCTGTGTACTCCGGGCCAGTGGTAGGCACCACCTCGATCACATCGAAAGGCCGCTTCTTCCCGGGGATACCCCGCGTCGCGCAGCGCCCGCGCCTTGGTCTGCGTCAGCGATGCAGACGGGCGCAGGCCGCGCGCCGGACCGGGTGAACGGGTCGGCCACGTAGGCGTGGTGGTGGTCGGCGGGGTGCGGGGAATCCGGGGGCGTCGGCTTGCATGAGGTGGCCGTCGACACGGCAGGCCCATGTGCGGTGCCGAAGGGCGGACGGCTTCGCTGCCGTGACCTGCCGTCGCCCACCTCACACCATCCTCACGTACGCGGAGTCACAGGTCCGCGGATGCCGCCTGGTTGCCGGCCTGGTGGTCCCCGCCTGTGAAGAGGCCGAGCATCCGCGACCGCGTGTTCCGGGGCCCCGATGGTCCGGCGGGCGAGGACCGTACCGTACGGGAAGGGGACGGCTGCCCACACAGGTGGCGTCCGCCTCGCGCCCTGGGGCCTCGGCGTCGAGGTGGTTGAGAACCCGGATCAGTGGGCGCGTCGTCCTGCCGGGTGTGGAAGGCATCGGAGACCTCGACGCGGCAGGGGCTGCGCGGCGGGTCGCCGGGCGTGAGAGGGCAGCGTTCGACGAGGTGTGCCGGCGTACCGCGCCCTGGCCGGCGGTGCGGCTGCGCCGCCGACGCGCTGATGACGATGTCGTGGCCGACATGCCGCAGGAGACCAGCCTCGCGGTGTGGCGGGCGGCCCGGGAGCTAGGCGGGGTCGGCAGCCGAGCGCAGCGCGGTCGGCCCCTCTCGACGATCGGCGCGAACCGCCTCGTCGACGCAATCCGCCGGCACCCCCGGCAGGAACGGGGGCCGGCCGCCGCGCTGGTCGAGGAGACCGTGCCGGGCGCCGAGGACGAGGTGATGGCGAGCCACGTCGTCCAGGGCCTTGAGGAGGCGCTGCTGCGGCAGGTGCTACAGGCGATTCCCCGGGATGCGTGCTCGGGCTCCGTGTGGCCAGACACTCCTCGCCGGGCCGTTCGGCTCCGTCCTGCGCGACACGGCGGGTCTGCTGGGCCTGACCGTTACGGGAGCGGCCGCGACCGGCACCGCCAGGTCGTGGTTCCTGCCTCTCGGGTGGACGCTCGGCGCTGCGGCGTACCCGTCGCGGACACCGCCGGCGAGGTACTGAACTGAGCAGACACAGGCACCCGGCAGCCGTGCTGCGGCGGTCGTCGCGGCACTGCTCGCCACAGGGTGTGCCACCTCCCATATATGCCGCGGCCCTCGCGCTCGGAGGCCGTCGGGGCATGCCCCAGACGGCCCGGTCCGCCCCGGGAGGGTGGTCGCTGGCACGCCAGGGCAGGCGGCGCCTGCGCTCTCCGTGACCGGGAATCGTGGACGGTCGTTGCCGTGCCATCGCCGCCGTTGAAATGATGCACGCATGTCCGAGGACGGGAACGAGGCAGCCCGGCACGGTCGCGACAGGAGCGGACTGCGTCTCGCCGATGTGGCGAAGATGGCTGCAGGCACGGAGGCGACGGCCGCCAGACTGGGAGCGGGGGCCTCCCACGGAGAAGAGACAGCGGCGCCACCGGAGCATCGGGAACCATGGCCGGTGCCGGTGGCGAACGTGGCCGCTGAGCCCGCGGTGGACGTGGCCTCGCGGCGGCGCGCCTTCGCCGAGATGCTAGGGAAGTTCCGGCGTACCGCGGTTCTCGTCCCCTTGGGCGAAGGAGGCGTTACGGAGGACGAGCGGGGCTTCCTGACAGCGGACCTCAACGGCTTCCGCTTCATCCTGGCGTTCTCCGACGAACAGGCACTGGCGCGTTACGCGGTGGCGCGTGGCGGTGCGGCGCGCGAGTGGGCGTATCAGTCCGTTCTGGGTGCGCGGCTGCTGGATGTGGCGGTGCCGGCGGCGGGGGTGCCGTGCGGGGTGGCGCTGGACTGTGCGGACGGGCAGGACGGCATGGTCTTTCCGCCCGTGCGGGGCATCGTGCCCGATGCGGTGGCGGTGGACATCGACGTGGACGGCGACGATCCGGGGGGCGCGGCGTGAGCGGTGGTGGCAGCGGCGGCGAAGATCTGGAAACCCAGGGGCTCGACCTGATCGCACAGGGCCTGACCGGGGCGCTGGGTGAGTTGCGGGAGTTGGGCATGGTCGGAGAGGCAGGGGCCGGGCGTGGCTTCAGCGGTATCGCCTTGTCGGGGCTGGAGCTCGGGCACGAGGGTTTGACGGGTGAGTTGCGGACGTTCTGCGACCGGTGGGAGTGGGGCGTGCGGGCGCTGGTCGACGAAGGCAACACGCTGGCCCGGGGAACGGGGATGTCCGCGGGCACGTACTACGAGAACGAGCAGTACCTGGAGGGCACCTTCAAGGTCGTCACCAACGCGGCGGTCGGTAATCCGTACGCGTCGGAGGAGGACGTGGAGAAGATGGGCTGGGGCGACATCGCGACCTCCGGTAGGAGTACGGACTTCAGCAAGGAGTCCTTCGACCAGGCCCTGTCCAACAGCGAGCAGGGGTGGAAGGACGCGGCCCGCGACGTGATGACCTCCCACACCCTGGGGCCGATGGGGCTGAACCCCGGGAATCTGCACACCATCGCGGGCGTCTCCGACGACCGGTACGACCAGTATCTCGACAACACCTTCGGCCCCTCCCCCGAGGCCCACGCCGAAGCGGCCGGGCAGGGCAATACCGGCGGTGACGGCTGATGGGCCTGCTCGGGAATATCGGCGACGGCATCAACAAGGGCCTGGGCTACGGCGGGCATCTGGTCGACGAGGGCAAGAAGAAGGTCGGCGAGGGTGTCGACTGGGCCACCGACAAGGTCGGCGACGGCCTCGACCACGTCGGACTGCACGACTGGGCCGACAGCGTGGAGGACTGGGGCGACGACGTCGCCTCCGACCTCGGCGCCACCCCCGGCGAACAGCAGCTCGGACAGACCGAGGAAGCCAACGAGCTCGTCCACGGCGACCCCGGCAAGATCCGCGACGGCGCCAAGCACCTGAGCGACTTCCACACCGCCTTCGACAAGGTCTCGGCGGGGATGAAGAAGATCGACTCCTCCGGGTGGAAGGGCCAGGGCGGGGACGCCTTCCGGGAGAAGTTCGATCTGCATCCCGCCAAGTGGGCCCAGGCGTCGGCCGCGTGCGAGACAGCCGCGGGTGCGCTGGACGCATACGCTCACACGGTCACGTGGGCACAGGGCCAGGCCAAGGAGGCCGTGGCGCTGTACAAGAAGGGCGTCCAGGCGTCGAAGGACGCGAGCGACGCGTACAACAAGAAGGTCGACGCGTACAACGCGAAGATCGACGCGAACCAGGACCCCGGCCCGAAACCCGACCCGTTCGTGGACCCCGGCAAAGCCGACGTGAAAGCAGCCCGGGCGAAGCTGGCCGAGGCCCGCAAGCAGCGCAACACCGCCGCCTCCGAAGCGCAGGGCAAGATCAAGGCGGCCCTCGCGCACGCCCCAGCCGAACCCCCGCCGCTCTCCCGCCTCGGCGACGACGTCGTCGACGGCTACCAGGCCGCCCACACCGAACTCACCCACGTCACCGGCGGCGTCCTCAAGGGCACCGCGGGCCTGGTCGACTTCGTCCGCGGCCTCAACCCGGTGGACCCCTACAACCTCACCCACCCCGCCGCCTACCTCCAGAACGCCAGCATGACCCTGTCCGGCCTCGTCTCCACCGCCGCACACCCCGAACGCATCGTCCAGACAGCCGTCGACGGCTTCAAGAAGGACCCCTCCGAATTCGTCGGCCGCCTCATCCCACAACTCGTCGGCACCGACGGCGCCGGGCTCGCCGCGGGCGGACTGCGCCTCGGCCTGAAGACCGCGGTCAAGGAGGGACTGGAGGACGGAGCGGAAAGCGCCGCACGCAAGACGCTGCGGGATGCACCGGAGGAGCGTGCCGGGAAGGCCGCCGAGAAGGTCGAGCGGGACCCCACCGACCCCGTGGACCTGACGACCGGCATGATGTACCTGCCGCAGACCGACATCGAACTCCCCGGAAACCTACCGGTGGGGTTCACGCGTCGCGTCGAGTCCGGCTATCGGCTCGGGAAATGGTTCGGTCCCTCGTGGGCCTCAACGGTCGACGAACGTCTGGAGATCGACGCCGAAGGCGTCGTCCTCGTCGGTGCCG
Source organism: Streptomyces tremellae (assembly GCF_039540215.1). Classification (NCBI taxonomy): domain Bacteria; kingdom Bacillati; phylum Actinomycetota; class Actinomycetes; order Kitasatosporales; family Streptomycetaceae; genus Streptomyces; species Streptomyces tremellae. Next base: position 75,137 of record NZ_BAABEP010000021.1, on the reverse strand, counting down.
ACGGCCTACTGCTCGACTACCCGCACCCCGCCCCGGGCGTGCCCACCCTGCCGCACCACGGGCCACAAAGGCCGCTCGATCGCGTCGACGACGGCTACACCGTGACCGATCCGGCCACCGGTCACGTCCGGCACTTCGCCGATCGGGACGGGTCGATCGCTCTCCTGGAGCAGATCGACGACCGCAACGGCAACTGGACCGCCTTCGAGCACGACAGCGAGGGGACCCCCACCGCCATCGTGTCGAGTGGCGGCTACCGACTCCTGCTCACGACCGCGGAGAGTCGAGTCACCGCTCTCCTCCTCGCGGGCGCGGCTCCCGGTGGCACCGGCCAAGTGATCAAGCGCTACGGCTACTCCGGAGAGGGCGACCTCGTAGAGGTGGCCGACTCCGCCGGCAGGGCTCTCCGGTTCAGTTACGACGACCGCGGCCGCGTCACCTCCTGGACCGACAGCAACGACCGTTCCTACGCGTACACGTACGACGAGCAGGACCGCTGCACGGCGGAGGGCGGTACCGAAGGCCACGTGAGCCTGCGCCTGTCGTACGACGACACGGATCCCCGAACCGGTCTGCGGGTCACCACGACGACGAGTGGAGCGGGGCACACCCGTCGCTATGTGGTCAACGATTCCTGCCAGGTGGTCGCCGAGACGGACCCGCTCGGGGGCGTCACCCGCTTCGCACGCGATCGGCGCGACCGCCTCCTGTCCCGGACCGACCCCCTCGGCCACACGCAGCGCTACTCGTACGACGATCGAGGCAACCTGACCCGCGCCGTGCGCGCCGACGGCGGCGAGATCCACGCGGAGTACAACGAGCAGAACCTGCCCGTGAAGATCATCGGCACTGACGGCTCGGCCCAGCGCTCCTCCTACGACGAGCGCGGCAATCGCACCTCCTACACCGACGTCGCAGGTATGACCACGGCCTTCACGTACGACGAGGCAGGCCGCCTCACCTCCGTCGTCGACCCCCTGGGCGGCAGGACCATGGTGCTCTGTGACGCCGCTGGGCTGCCCCTGCGGGTCACCGGCCCCACCGGTGCGTCGACCCTCTACGAGCGCGACGCGTTCGGCCGCCCGATATCGATCACCGACCCGTCGGGCGCGACCACACGTCTGGAGTGGACCGTCGAGGGCCAACTCGCCCGTCGCACGGCACCGGACGGAGCGACCGAGTCGTGGACGTACGACGGAGAGGGCAACTGCACCAGCCACACCGACCCACTCGGCGGCACGACCCTCTGGGAGTACACGCACTTCGACCTGATGACCGCCCGCACCGACCCGGACGGTGTCCGCCACGAGTTCACCCACGACACGGAGCTGCGCCTCACCGGGGTCACCAACCCTCGGGGTGAGACCTGGACTTACACGTACGACGAGGCGGGACGGCTGGTATCCGAGACGGACTTCGACAACCGCGTCGTCGGCTACGCCCACGACGCGGCGGACCGGCTGACCTCGCGCGTGAACCATCTCGGCCAGACGATCCAGTACGAGCGCGACGTACTCGGGCGCGTCGTCAGCAAGACCGTCGACGGACGTGTCACCACCTACGCCTTCGACCTGACCGACCAACTGGCTCAGGCCACCGGGCCCGACGGCAGCACGGTCACACTCCTTCGCGACCGGTCAGGGAACGTCCGTACAGAGACGGTCGACGGCCGCTCCCTCCATTTCACCCACGACGCCCTCGGCCGGCGCACCTCACGCACCACACCGGGCGGCGCCACCACGACCTGGTCGTACGACGAGCCGGGCAACGTCACGGGGATGACCGTCTCCGGCCGTCCGATCACCTTCGCCCACGACGGCAGCGGCCGCGAGGTCTCCCGCAGCGTCGCAGGCGCTCTCACCACGGCCCGCGTGTACGACCCTTCGGGACGCCTCACCGCCCAGACCGCCGTCGCCGAAGGCCGCACGGTCCAGCAACGCACCTACACCTACCGCGCCGACGGCCACCTCACGGCCATGGATGACCTGTTGGCGGGGAAGCGCGAGTTCCACCTCGACGTGATGGGCCGAGTGACCGCGGTACGCGCCGCGAACTGGACGGAGACGTACGCCTACGACGCCGCCGGCAACCAGGCAGGCGCCACCTGGCCCGCCACCCACCCCGGCCACGAGGCCACCGGCGAACGCGAGTACAGCGGCACCAGCCTCGTGCGCGCCGGAAACGTCCGCTACGAACACGACGCCCTCGGCCGCGTCACCCTCCGGCAGAAGACCCGTCTCTCCCGCAAACCGGACACCTGGCGCTACGAATGGGACGCCGAGGACCGCCTGGCCTCAGCCGTCACCCCCGATGGAACCCGCTGGCGCTACACCTACGACCCCCTCGGCCGCCGCACCGCAAAGATCCGCCTCGCCGCCGACAGCGAGACCGTCGTCGAGCGCACGACCTTCACCTGGGACGGCACCACGCTGTGCGAACAGACCTCCTCCTCCGCGGAAATGCCGAACCCGGTCATCACGACCTGGGACCACCGCGGACTCCACCCGATCTCCCAGACGGAGCGCATCACCACAGCCGAGGCACCCCATGAGGAGATCGACTCACGATTCTTCTCCATCATCACCGACCTCGTCGGCACCCCCACCGAGCTCGTCGACGAACACGGTGCAGTCGCCTGGCACGCCCGCGCCACCCTCTGGGGCATCACGGCATGGCGCTCGGACGCCCGCGCCCACACACCACTGAGATTCCCGGGCCAGTACCACGACCCCGAAACCGGCCTCCACTACAACCACCATCGCTACTACGACCCGGAAACCGCGCGCTACACCACCCCCGACCCGCTCGGACTGGCCCCTGCCCCCAATCCCGCCACCTACGTGCACAATCCGCACACGTGGAGCGATCCGCTGGGTCTGGCCCCACGATGCCTGAATGAAACTGGCGAGGACGGCAGGGACACAAACGAGAACTTCGTACCGGGATCAGCCGAAGCACAGAGGCTGGCCGATCAACTGCGCAGGGATTCAGCCGGATCGATCTTCAACGAGAACGGGTGGCTGACCCCCCAGGCCATCACGGACTCCCGCCGGGTGATCGACGGCGAGAAAATCGGCAACCCTGCAGTACGCGAGGCCATGACTTCAGACGGAAGCAACCTCGGCGATTGGGGAAAATACACAACGAAGACGCACCAATCACCCTACGGCGACTTCCAAGTCCACTACTATTATAATCCCGAGACGGGACGAGTTTTGAACTATGACTACAAGGTCATCCTGAACAGAAGGTGAAGAATATGCGAGCCCGATTTGAACGCCCAAAGAATCCCGACCCTCGTATCCTCCAGGGCATCGACGCACTCAGGGAAGAGGAGGAGTACGTGGTTTTTGAGGTCTCTGTGGGTCACGGGAAGAGTGCACTCTTCCGCGTCGAGTTCACAGAAGGGGGTTTGAGACAATCAGCACTCTTCGACAGTAGGGTGTTCACCGTTACGTCACATCGACTGCCGCCGACCTGGCGATATTTCCAGTCCGATACCGGCTCGCTTTCCCTGTGCCCGGAGTCATGGAACCAAATCGGATTCTGGGAATCTTATTACGATCACGATCCGCGGGCTATTGAGGTCTACGAAACGGAGAGGCAAGCCATCCTGTCGTCCTCATGACATGCACAGGGTCCCGCGACGCGAAAAAACAGCCAGTCCGCCTTCCTTCGGTAATTTTCTCATCGCGATCAGCGACAGACGACCCCGACCATTGGGCCACCACAATCGCAGAGACGTGGCTCTCCTGGTGCGAGACGGGCGCATGATCGCCTGTGAACTCAACGACCCGACGCGCTACCTCACGACCCGCTTCGCCCAACCCGACCCCACCCCGTCACCAACACGAGGACCGGCATCGCGCACAGGTCCTGCATGAGGTCGTCGGCCGGCTGATCGAGGACTACGCGTCGTGACGGCAGGAGAGTACGCCTGAGGCGCCGGCCGGAGGGCATGCCTTCAGAAGGCACGCCTGCGCGGTGCCGGCAACGCCCCCGCGCACCCGGCGACCTTGCGGCGAGACAGCGTGGAGCACCCGCAGTACGTCAAAGGCGGCTTCCGCAGACCGTAGCCGTCTACGCCGCGCGACAGGAAAGCGCAGGCCGAAACCCCTTCAGTGGCCCAGGAACGGGACAGGGCAGTCCGCTGTGCCATCCGTGGCCTCGTCCGGGGCCCAGCCGGCTCCGGCGCGGGCGCGTCGTCAGCGGGCGAGGGCGCCCATCGGGTCCCAGGCGGGGAGGGGGATCGGGGGGTGGTCGAGGGCGGCGGCCAGGTCGGGCGGGAGGGCGGAGCGGCGGACCGCGATCTCGAAGACGTGCTCGCCGAACCACGAGTCGTTCATGGTCCAGAAGCCCTTGTCGGCCTTCTGCTCGCCCCAGCTGTTCTCCACCCGCCAGCGGCGCGGACTGCCGTCCACCATGTCGACGCCCGTGAACAGCATCGCGTGGGTCATCTGCGTGTCGTGGTGCAGCAGCCTGGTCGCCTTGTCCATGGTGAACGGCGCGTCGTAGACGCCGGCGTAGTCGAAGAGGCGGGCGTCCCAGACGCCGGCGTCGCCGTGCATCATCTTGGCCACGTCGCAGCCGAACCAGACCGGTTCGCCGCCGACGACCGTCTCCGCGGCCAGCCGCTTCAGCAGCTCCATCTCGGCGTTGAGGTAGACGACCGGCGGGGCGTCCACGATGTTGCCCAGGTACTCGACGGTGAAGGTCCGGCCGACCGGGCTCGATTCGCGCGGGTCGTGCACCAGGCACACGTACTCGTCGAGCGGGAGTTTTACGTACGAGGCGGCGAACTCGGCGGGGGTGAGCCAGCCGTCGCGGTGGAACTCCTTGTCCTTGTCCTCCCACTGCCACAGGAAGCGCCGGGGCGGCGTGCCGAGGTGGATGCTGAGCACCCGGTGGACGGCGCCGAGGACTTCGCGCTTGTGCTCACGCTGCGCCTCGACGCCCGCGGGCGCCAGCGCGCGCAGTTCGGCCGCGCCCTGCCGCAGCAGGGTCTTCAGGGCCCTGTTCATCGCCCGGGTCGCGGAGGAGCTGTCGGTCTCCGGCATGGCCGACTTGGGTACCAGGCCGTGCTTGGCGACGAGCGCCACGAACATGTTCCACTGGCCGCCGTCGCCGATCGGGTCGGTGAGCAGGTGCGCGATGGTGCGGTCGTCCACGGCGCGGTCCGAGGTCTCGACGACCGCTTCGAGGAAGTGGTTGGCCCGCTCGAACTTGTCCCACCACAGCAGGTAGTTCTGGGAGAACTCGAAGTCCTTCACGCCGAGTTCGCGGGCGGCGCCGGCCCGCAGCAGGTTGAGCCCCGCGAACATCCAGCAGCGGCCGCTCTGCTTCTGGTTGGTGGCCTTCCAGTCGTCCAGGTGGTGGGAGACCGAGTGGTCGATGCCGGTGAGGACGCGGCGGTCGAGTGCGACGTCGTCGACGGAGGTCCGCGTGACGGCGTTCTGCATGAGCTGGTTGGCCGGGCGGGCTGCGAAGTCCTTCTCGTATGCCTCGATCTGGTCCGGCGTGAGGGCACGCGGTACGGCCGGTCGGGAGTCGTCATGTCCGAAGGTCACGGCAGCCTGCCTCCAGTTCCCCGTGCTCCCGGGCGGAGCGCTGCCTCCACGTTGCACTGCTGTTCGGGTGGAGTCAACGGCGTGTCCCCGGCCAGGACACGGGCCCTGGCGGTCCGGACACGGAATCCGGGTCAGGGCGGCGCGTCGCCGCGGCGGGCCGTCTCGTCGAGGAGCTCGCCGAGGTCCGTGAGGCGGTCGAGGCCGTGGACGGCGCGCGCCGTGCGGTGGTTGGCGGCGAGCCGCTCGCGGTGGCGGTGCAGGAAGGCCCAGTAGCCCGCGGTGTAGGGGCAGGCGCGCTCGCCCGTGCGGTCGGAGGGGCGGTACGCACAGGGCCCGCACAGGTCGCTCATCCGGTGGATGTACGCGCCGCCCGAGGTGTACGGCTTGGTGGTCATCAGGCCGCCGTCCGCGTACTGCGACATCCCGACGACGTTGGGCAGCATCACCCAGTCGTAGCCGTCGACGAAGCAGCGGTGGAACCAGTCCGTGACGGCCGCGGGGTCCCAGCCGTCCTGGAGGGCCCGGCTGCCGAGCACCATCAGCCGGGGGATGTGGTGGGTCCAGCCGGTGTCCCGTACCTGCGCGAGCACGGTGGACAGGCAGTTCGCGGTGACGGCGCCGGCGTCGAGTTCGAGGAACCATCCGGGCAGCGGGGCGGTGTGCCGCAGTGCGTTGCGGTCGCGGTAGTCCTCGCCGAAGTGCCAGTACAGGTGCCACACGTACTCGCGCCAGCCGGCGATCTGCCGGACGAACCCCTCGACGCTGTTGAGGGGCGCGTCGCCCTCCCGGTAGGCGCGCTCCGCGCGCTCCACGCACTCGGCCGGGTCGAGCAGGCCGAGGTTGAGGGGCGCGGAGAGCAGGCTGTGACTCATCACCGGATCGGCCGCGAGCATCGCATCCTCCTGGCCGCCGAAGCCGGGGAGGCGGTGGGTGATGAAGTGGCGCAGCGCGGCCAGCGCCTCGCGCCGGGTCGCGGGGAAGCGGCGCGGGCCGTCACGTCCGACGAAGGAGACGTCGCCCGCGCGCTCCCAGCGGTCGAGGTCGTGGCGCACCTCCTCGTCGATGGCGTCCTCGCGGGGCCGCCAGGGCCCCTTGACGCCGAGGGTGTCCCGGTCGCGGGGCGGGCGTTCGCGGTTGTCGTGGTCGAGGTTCCACCGGCCGCCGGCCGGCCCGTCGCCGTCCATCAGCAGGCCGTGGCGCTCGCGCACCGCGCGGTAGAAGCCTTCGAGCCGGAGGGACGTGCCGGCGTGGCGGTCTGCCCACGCGGCGAACTCGGCGTGCGGCACGAGGAAGCCGCGCGCCGGCAGGATCTCCACGCCGTCCAGCGCGGCGGCGAAGTCCCGGGCCCGGCGGGAGGTGGGGTGGTGGACGGTCAGGCGGTCGCCCTCATCCGTGGGCTCGGCGAGGGGAACCGGCCGGCCGAGGGCGCGTTCGAGGCCCTCGGCGTACGTATCGGCCCTCACGTAGGTGACCCGGTCGCCGAGTTCGGCGGCGCGGTGCCGCATCGCCGAGAGGACGAGGTGTGCCTTGGCGCGGTGGAAGCGGCGCCTGCGCAGCACAGAACGCGCCTCGATCATGATCACGGGGGCGTGGGCGTCGGGGCCGCCGTGGCGCGGGTCGAGGAAGTGCGGACCGAGTTGGTCCCCGAAGATCCAGTGGGGGCGCGGTGCCATGGGCGCGGTCCGCCTCTCGGGGCGTGGGGGATGGTGTGGTGTGTCACGGTGCGGGGTCGCGGCGTGGTGTGTCGCGGTGCGGGGTCGCGGCGTGGTGTGTCGCGGTGCGGGGTCGCGGCGTGGTGTGTCGCGGTGTGGAGTGGTGCAGTGTGGCGTGTCGGCGTCGCGGTGTGTCGGGTGTGGGGGCGGGGTGGGGGTGCGGGGCGGCCGGCGGCCGTACCCGCGATGGTGTCAGCCGCGACGCGTGGGTGCACGGCGACGCTCCGGCCGTGCCTGCGCCGGGCGCGCGCCCTGGGGCCGTAGGGTCGGCTTCCGGCCGCCGCGGAGGCGTACGGGGGCGGGCCCACGGGGGCGTACGACAGGAGTGGTGGCGTGCACGACCGTCCAGGCGACCGTCCCCCGGGTGCGCCCGAACAGCCGCCGCTGTTCGAGTGGGAGGACGGGCCGCCGCCGGGCGGCGGCTTCCGGGACAGCCCGCGCGCGCGGCGGATGCTGGACGTCCGGGAGGTGTACGCGGAGCCCGCGGCGCTCGCCTCGCCGCGCGGCCGGCAGATCCTTGCGGGGCTGCCGCCCGGGGTGCCCGTCACCGAGGTGACCGGCCACTGGCGCATCCCCTCGCTGCACGGCAACGAGGGCAACGTCGGCCGCTGGACCAGGATCAAGACCGAGACGCTGGTGCTGGGCGTCAGGCAGTCCCTGGCGATCCGGCCCAACGGCAGGTCGGCGGACTGGATCGCGCCGGGCGCGTCCAACGGGTGCGCGATGGCGTGCGCGTACTGCTACGTGCCGCGCCGCAAGGGGTATGCCAACCCGATCACACTCTTCACCAACATCGAGGCGATCGTCGCCCGCGTACGGGCGCATGTGCGGGCGCAGGGGCCGAAGCGTGAGCCGAACCAGTGTGACCCCGTGTCGTGGGTGTACGACATCGGCGAGAACGGCGACTGCTCGGTGGACGCGCTGGTCTGCGACAACACGGCCGACCTGATCGCGGCGTTCCGTGAACTGCCCACAGCGAAGGCGTCGTTCGCGACGAAGTTCGTCAACCCCGACCTGCTCGCGCTGGATCCGCGGGGTCGCACGCGGGTGCGTTTCTCTGTGATGCCGCCCGACGACTCGCGCCTGCTCGACCTCCGTACGAGCCCGGTCGCGGAACGCATCGCCGCCGCGTCGGACTTCCTCGACGCGGGGTACGAGGTCCACTTCAACCTCTCCCCCGTCGTGCTGCGGCCCGACTGGCAGCGGGACTGGGCCGAGCTGCTCACCCACCTCGACGACGTGCTGCCCGGCCGGGTGAAGGAGCAGGCGGGGGCCGAGGTGATCATGCTCACCCACAACCTGGGGCTGCACGAGGTCAACCTCGGGTGGCATCCGCGGGCCGAGGACGTGCTGTGGCAGCCGGACGCCCAGGAGTCCAAGCGCTCGGAGAACGGCGCGCTCAACGTCCGCTACACCCGCGGCGTCAAGCGCCAAGCCCTGGCCAGTCTGCGGGAGTTGATCGCGGCGCACGCGCCGTGGCTGCGGGTGCGGTACGCGTTCTGACGGGCGGGCGCGTGAGCGCGGGTCGCCGGGCGCGGGCGCCGGGCGCGCGGGTCGCCGGGGCTGGCGAGGGCTCGCGGCCCGGGGCGGCACACGGGGCCCGGGGTCGGCGCTCGACGCTCGGCGCCCGGGCGCCGGCGCTCGGCCGCCGGTAATGCGTTTGTGGCCTCCCGCCCCGCTGGGGAAGCATGCGGCGCATGGACAAGCCTGCGGAAATCCTCTCCTGCGACCGGGTTGAGCTGCGGCGATGGCGTACGGCCGACCTGGAGGCCCTGGCGCGCGCGACCACCGAGTCGCTGGCGCATCTGATCCCCTGGATGCCCTGGGCCGCGAGCCAGGACAGGCAGCAGACCGCGGAGTTCCTCGCCCGCAACCAGGTCGAGTGGCGGACCGGCGAGGGCTTCGGCTACGCCATCACGGTCGGCTCGGCCGTCGTCGGCAGCTGCGGGCTCATGCGCAGGATCGGCCCTGGCGGCCTGGAGATCGGCTACTGGCTCCACCCCCGCTGGACCGGTCAGGGCCTCGCCACCATGGCCGCGGGCGCCCTCGTCCGCCAGGCGTTCGCGCTCGCGGGCACCGACCGCGTCGAGATCCACCACGACGCGGCCAACCCCGCGAGCGGCGCCGTCGCCCGCCGCCTCGGCCTCACCGAGGTGTCCCGCGCCCCCGCCCCCGAGGGCCCCGAGGCCCCGGGCGAGAGCGGCGTCCGCGTGATCTGGCGCATGACGGCCGAGCAGTGGGCGTCGGGCGCGGGCGGGGCGTAGGGATACGGGCCTGGCTCTGGGGCCTGGCCGGTCGTGGGGGATCCGGGCGCGCCGGGGACCTGGGCGGAACGTCGGGGGGTGGCCGGGCGTTCTACGGGGTGGTACGGGGGTGTCGAGCGGGGACGGGTGAGGCGCGGTGGCGCGGCGGATCGTTGTCGTCGGTGGCGGGATCGCGGGTGCGGGGGCCGCGCTCGCGCTGCACAAGGCCGGGTTCGGCGTGGAGGTGTACGAGGCGTACGAGGACGGGGCCGAGGACATCGGGGCCTTCCTCACGCTCGCGAGCAACGGCATGCGGGCGCTGGCGCAGGTCGGCGCGTCCGAGGCGGTGGCCAGGACCGGCTTCCCGCTCACCACGATGCGCGTACTGGACGCCTCCGGCGCGGAGCTGGCGCACCGGCCGCTCGGCGAGGCCGGCGATCCGCTGCTGCGGTTCAGGTGCCTGCGGCGGGGCGAGCTCAACGCGGCGCTCCAGTCCGAGGTGGTGCGCAGGGGCATTCCCGTACGGCACGGCGCGCGGCTGGTGTCGTACGACGAGGGCGCGGGCGGCGGTGTGACCGCACGGTTCGCGGACGGCACCTCCGTCACCTGCGACCTGCTCGTCGGCGCGGACGGGCTGCGCTCCACGGTGCGGCGCGGGATCGCGCCGGGCGCGGAGCCGGGCTACGCCGGGCAGAAGGTGTTCTACGGGTACGCCCCCGCGGGCGCGGCCCCCGCGGGCGACCCGGGGTGCATCACGATGGTGCGCGGCAGCGCGGCCGCCTTCGGGTGCGCGGTGTCGCCCGGCGGGGAGGCGTACTGGTTCGCCCGGGTGGGCGGGGAGCCGCTGACCGCCGACGAGGTGGCGGGCGGCACGCCTGAGCGGTGGCGCGAGCTGCTCGTGCCGCTGCTGCGGGCGGACGCGACACCGGCCGCGGACCTCGTCGCCGCCACCGGCGGCCGCATCATGGTCACCAACTCCACCGAGATGCCGCTCGGCACGGCCTGGCGCTCGGGCCGGGCGCTGATCGTCGGCGACGCCGCGCACGCCGCGTCCCCGGCGACCGGGCAGGGCGCCTCGATGGCGCTTGAGGACGCCGTCGTCCTCGCCAAGTCCTTGCGGGACGCGCCGGACACGGACCGCGCGCTGGAGCTCTACGAGGCGCTGCGGCGGCCCCGCGCCGAGCACAACATCACCGCGAGCGGCCAGGCGTCCCGCGGCGGCCCGCCGCCGTCCCCCGGCCCTCGGGCCCCAGGCCCCCAGAGCGGCCGGGGCGCGCCGCCGCCCGCCCGACCTGGCGACGACGCCCTGGCGCGGCTGCTGGACTGGGACACGGGGATCTGGGAGGGACAGGTGCCGCGCGGCTGACGCTGCGTCGCAGCACCCTCTGGGCCCGACCTCGTTGCCACTTCAGGCCAACCGTGGAGAGGATGTCGGCATGTCCGACAACGGGGATGACGCCGTACAGCCTCCGGACCCTGCCGGCCGGCTGCGGCTGGCGGATGTCGTGGAGGCGGCGCAGGACGGGGCCGCGGGGAGCCCGGCCGGTCGCAAGGATGACCTGTCCGGCGGGCACGGGCCCTTCGCGGGGCGTGAGGCGTCCGCGACCACCGGCCCCCTCGCCGCCACGGCGGTGGCGCGCCGCAGGCGTGCCCTGGCCGAGCTGCTCGGGGAGTTCCGCCGTACGGCGGTGCTGGCGCCCCTGGGCGAAGGACCGGGGTCGGAGGAGGAACGCGGCTTCCTGTGCGCCGATCTCAACCGAGTCCGGTTCCTGCTGGCCTTCTCCGACGAGGCGGCGCTCGCCCGCTACGCACTCGCGCGGGGGGACGGGGCGCGGGAGTGGGCCTATCGGACCGTTCTCGGGGCGCGGCTGCTGGATGTCGCCGTGCCGGCGGCGGGCGTCCCGTGCGGGGTCGCCCTGGACTGCGCGGACGGAGAGGACGGGATGGTCTTTCCCCCGGTGCGTGGCATCGTCCCTGACAGTGTGGCGGTGGACTTCCACGAGGGCGATGAGGACACGGAGGGGCGGCCGTGAGCGGTGAGGGCAGGAACAAGGACCTGCAGACCGAGGGCCTCGGCCTGATCGCCCAGGGCCTGACGGGCGCGCTGGGCGAGTTGCAGGAACTCGGCATGGTCGGTGAGGCAGGAGCCGGGAGGGGTTTCAGCGACATCGCTCTGTCGGGCCTTCAGCTCGGTCACGACGGGCTCACGGGCGAGTTCCAGACCTTCTGTGACCGATGGGAGTGGGGCGTGCGGGATCTGGTCGCCGAGGGGAACGCGCTTGCCGGGAAGACCGGGATGTCCGCCGGGACGCACTATGAGACCGAGCAGTACCTGGAGGGCACGTTCAAGGTCGTCGCCAATGCCGCCGTCGGCAATCCGGATGCCTCCGAGGACGACGTCGAGAAGATGGGCTGGAGCGACATCGCCGGCTCTGGCGCCGGGGTGGACTACGGCAAGGACTCGTTCGACCGGGCGCTGGACAGCAGTGAGCAGGGGTGGAAGGACGCGGGCAGGGATGTGCTGAGCTCGCACACGCTGGCGCCTCCGGGCCTGAGTCCGGCCGACGTGCACCGCGCGCTCGGCGCCTCGGACCGTCAGTACGACCACCTGCTCGACGAGACTCTCGGGCCCTCGCCGGAGACACGCCAGGAGTCGACCGGCCGGCGGCACCGCGGGGATGAGAGCTAGTGGGTCTGCTCGGGGACATCGGTGACGGCCTCAACAAGGGCCTCGGCTACGGCGAGCACCTGATTGACGAGGGCAGGAAGAAAGTCGGGCAGGGCGTCGGCTGGGGAACCGACAAGGTCGGGGACGGGCTTGACCGCGTAGGTCTGCACGACTGGGCCGACGACGTCGAGGACTGGGGAGACGGCGTCGCCTCGGATCTCGGCGCCACCCCGGGGGAACAGCAGCTCGGACAGAGCGACCAGGCGAACGAACTCATTCACGGCGACCCCGGCAGGATCCGCGCGAGTGCACAGCACCTGACAGGCTTCCACGCGGCCTTCGACAAGGTGTCCTCGGGGATGAGGAAGGTCGATTCCTCGGGATGGAAGGGCGAGGGCGGCGACGCGTTCCGGGAGAAGTTCGACCTCCACCCTGCCAAGTGGGCCCAGGCGTCCGCGGCGTGCGAGACGGCCGCGCACGCCCTTGACTCGTACGCGCACACCGTCACCTGGGCCCAGAGCCAGGCCGAAGAAGCCATTGCGCTCTACAAGAAGGGCACAAAGGCATCCAGGGACGCGACGGACACCTACAACAGGAAGGTCGACGCGTACAACGCAAGAATCGACGCGGACGAGGACCCTGGGCCACGACCTGACCCCTTCGTCGACCCCGGCAAGGCCGACGTCAAGGCGGCGCGGGAGAAGCTCGCGGAAGCACGCAGGCAGCGCAATACGGCCGCCTCGGAGGCGCAGGGGAAGATCAGGACCGCCCTCGCTCATGCCCCCGCAAAACCGCCGCCCCTGGACAGGCTCGGCAACGACCTCCACGACGGCTACCAAGCAGCCAACACCGAGCTGACGCACGTCACGGGCGGCATCCTCAAGGGCACCGCGGGTCTGGTGGACTTCGCCCGCGGCCTGAACCCCACAGATCCGTACAACCTCACCCACCCTGCCGCGTACCTGCGGAACGCAAGCATGACGTTGTCGGGCCTCGTGTCGACCGCGGCGCACCCGGAACGCGTCGTGCAAGCCGCCGTCGACGGTTTCAAGAAGGACCCTTCCGAGTTCGTCGGCCGTCTGATCCCCGAACTCGTCGGCACCAAGGGCGCGGGGCTGGCTCGGGGCGGGCTGCGGCTGGCGCTCGCGGACGGCGCGAAGGAGGCAGCCGGGCAGGGGCTGCGCAAGGGCGCGCGGGCCGCGGTCGAGGACGGCGCGGAGGACGTCTCCCGGCGGGCAGGGGAGAAGGTCACCGCCAAGGACCCCGTCGATGTCGCCACTGGCCGTATGGTGCTGCCCGCGACGGACGTGACGCTCCCGGGGCACCTGCCCCTGGTGTTCAGGCGGCAGTTCGAGTCGTCCTACCGGCTGGGGGGCTGGTTCGGCCCGGCCTGGTCCTCCACGCTCGACCAGCGCCTGGAGATCGACGCGCAGGGTGTCGTGCTCGTCGGCGAGGACGGCCTCGTGCTCGCCTATCCGCATCCTGCACCCGGTGTGCCGGTGCTGCCGCACCACGGCCCCGCCTGGCCTCTCGACAGGACCGAGGGCGGTTACACGGTCACCGATCCGGAAAGCGGGACGACGCGGCACTTCGAAGACCGCTCAGACGACCGTGCGCTCCTCGCGCAGCTCGACGACCGCAACGGGAACTGGATCGCATTCGAGTACGACACGGACGACACCCCGCTTTCCTTGGCCCATAGCGGCGGCTACTGCCTGCGGGTGTCCACAGCGCAGGGGCGTGTGGCCGCGATTCATCTCAGGGGTGCCGCCCAGGACGGCGGCGACCAGGAACTGATCCGTTACGGCTGTACAGACGGCAACCTGACCGAGGTCACCAACTCCTCAGGTCTCGCGACACGTTTCACATACGACACATGTGGCCGCATCACGTCGTGGACCGACACCAACGGCAGCCGCTTCAGCTACGCCTACGACGACCAGGACCGGTGCACGCACCAGTCGGGAGCCGCGGGCCACCTGCGCTCGGACTTCACCTACGGGGCGGCAGACCCGGTGACGGGGGAGCACACCACCACCGTCACCGACTCGCTCGGACAGCGCACCCACTACCTCGTCAACAGCCGATGCCAGGTGGTCGCGGAGACCGACCCGCTCGGCGCGGTCACGCGCTGTCAGTACGACCGGCGCAATCGGCTCCTCGCACTGACGGACCCGCTGGGGCACACCACGTCGTTCCGCTACGACACCGCGGGCAACCTGCTCGGAGTCGTACGGCCGGACGGCAGGGCGTCGACCGCGCAGTACAACAGCCTCGGCCTGCCGACAGTGCTGGTGCACGCGGACGGCAGTGTGATCCGGCAGAGCTACGACGAGCGGGGCAACCGCATCTCCGTGACCGACCCGGCAGGGCAGGTCACCCGCTTCACCTACGACGAGACGGGACACGTCGTCGCCGTGACCGATCCGTCAGGGTGTACGACGACGTTCGTGACGAACGCGGCAGGTCTGCCCATGCGTGTCACGGACCCGCTGGGCGCAGCCACCTGTTACGGAAGGGACGCCTTCGGCCGTACGACCTCGGTCACCGACGCGCTGGGGGCCACAACACGGCTGGAGTGGACGGTCGAAGGTTTCCCGGCCCGACGCACGAACCCTGACGGCACCAGCGAGTCCTGGACGTACGACGGTGAGGGCAACTGCACCAGCCACACCGACGCCCTCGGCAATGTCGTCCGCTACGAGTACACCCACTTCGATCTGCTCACGGCACGCACGGAGGCCGACGGCGCGCGGTACGAGTTCGCGCACGACTCCGAACTGCGGCTGACCGGAGTCACCAACCCGCAGGGCCTTCGGTGGAGTTACGCGTACGACGCGGCAGGGCACCTGAGAACTGAGACGGATTTCGACGGCCGCGAACTGGCCTACTGCCACGACGCAGCGGGGCGCCTGGCCTCCCGTACGAACGCGCTCGGTGTGACCGTCGCGTTCGTACGCGACGCTTTTGGCCAGGTCCTCCACAAGGAGGTGGCGGGCGAAACCACCACCTACGCATACGATCTCGCCGGCAACCTCGTACAGGCGGCCGGCCCCGACGGCACCACCGTCACTCTCCTCCGCGACCGGCACGGCCGCCTGCGCTCGGAGACGGTCGACGGCCGGACGGTGTCGTACGCGTACGACGCGATGGGCCGCCGGACAGGCCGTAGGACCCCCGCCGGCGCCACGACCACGTACTCGTACGACGGCGCGGGTCGCCAGGTCGGCATGGTGGTCTCCGGACGGAGCATCGACTTCACGTACGACGCGACGGGGCGGGAGCAGAGCCGCCGTCTCGGGGAGATCGTCACCCTGCGGCAGACCTTCGACATCGGCGGACGTCTGGCTTCCCAGTCGGTGACCGGGACCGGCGGTCGGACCATCCAGCACCGCACGTACCGCTACCGCGTCGACGGCAACGTCACAGCCGTCGACGACATACTCTCCGGCGGCCGACGCTACGACCTGGACGCATCGGGTCGCGTGACGGCCGTACGAGCGGAGCAGTGGACGGAGGCATACGCGTACGACGCCGCGGGGAACCAGACGCACGCGCGCTGGCCGGCCGGCCATCCGGGCCAGGAGGCCGTGGGTCCCCGCTCCTACACGGGCACGGCCATCGTCCGCGCGGGCAACGTGCGCTACGAACACGACGCCCTCGGACGCATCACCCTCCGGCAGAAGACCCGTCTCTCCCGCAAGCCGGACACGTGGCGCTACGAGTGGGACGCGGAGGATCGCCTCGCCGCGGTCGTCACCCCGGACGGTACGCGCTGGCGGTACACGTACGACCCCCTCGGCCGCCGCACCGCCAAGCTCCGCATCGCGGCCGACGGGGAGACCGTCGTCGAACGCACGGTCTTCACCTGGGACAGCACCACGCTCTGCGAGCAGACCACCAGAGCCCCAGAACTGCCGGAACCGGTCACACTGACCTGGGACCACCAGGGCCGAAGTCCCCTGACCCAGACGGAACGCGTCGGCGCGACACACGCTCCCGACCTGCCCGACGCCGAGGTCGACTCGCGTTTCTTCGCCATCGTCACCGATCTCGTCGGCACCCCCAGCGAACTCGTCGACGAGCGGGGCGCCATCGCCTGGCGCGCCCGTAGCACCCTGTGGGGAAAAACAGCCTGGGCGACCGAAAGCACCACCTACACGCCGCTGCGATTCCCCGGGCAGTACTACGACCCGGAAACAGCGCTGCACTACAACTACTTCCGCCATTACGACCCGGAGACGGGCCGGTACCTGACGACGGACCCGCTCGGGCTGGCCCCCGCGCCCAACCCGGCAACCTACGTCGACAATCCCCAGTCCTGGGCCGACCCCCTGGGACTCTCTCCCTGTCCGCGAGGCGGCTGGGAGAACAAGGCAGACTTCTCCAGCCAGAAAGTCATGAGCAAAAAATTTCACGCCCATGCGGGGGATTTCCTGGACGACCCGGGAAACCTCAACAAGGTCAACCTGCAACGCTTCGAAGGCGCCATGCGCGAGCACATGACCGCAGATGACACAAGGATATATCGTTTCAATTACAGAAGCCAGGGACCGGCAGTCGGGTTTATCGATCCAGCTTCCCAGAAGATGGTGATGCTTCATTCGGATGGTAGGTTTTGGTCCGCGTGGAGGCTGGGCGACAGACAGTTCCAGGGAATCATCGATCGAGGTTTCTTGTTTTGACGGATTCGACTGACAAAGGTTCTGGCCCTGTGACGGACATTCTCGGCGAGGACGGCTGGTTCGCCTCGTGGTGGCTGCGGGGTAAAGAGGTGACTCCCGTGCCCGCGGGGGCGGAGCTGGACAGCGCGCTGCGACAGAGGATCGAGGCCGGGTGCCGGGCCGTGGAGGCGGACCGGATCTTCTTCGCCGACCTCTCGGGGTCGGCCGCCTCGGACGTACGGCTGCCGCTCGGCGGATGCCATGCGGTGGCGCGTCCGCCCGCCCTTTGGATGACACCGGGCCGCGAGGGAGCCGTACTCTTCCGTGCGGCTGGTTCCGCCGTCGTCGCGGGCGACGGGCGCTTCCTGGCCGGGGCGGTCCCCGAGGGGGTGGACGCGGCGCGCGCGAGCTTCGGCCGCCACGCGCGAGCCCTCGCGGACCGGCATCCGGGGCTGCGGGAGCTGGCAGCGTCGTATCCGCCCGCCCGGCCGGCCTGGCAGCGGGCGGAGGACGTCGACCCGGCGAGTTCGACGGGGCAGCAACTCGCACTGCTGGAGCACCTGCGGAATGGGGCGCTCGGCGCGCCGGAGTTCGCGAAGGCGTGGTGGCAGGCCAGGCGTGAGGCGCAGCGCGGAGGGGAGCGGGTGCGGGGGTCGCTCGCCGAGTTGTTCGGGCGCGTGTTCATGCTCCTTGAGGACTACCCGATCGATCCGGCACTCGCCGAACCCGGCGACCTGTCGGATGCCGGGCTACGCGCGGGGATCGAAGAGGCCTGGGAGGAATTCCGCCGTGGCTCGGGGACGTGACGGGCGCCCCGTGGGCGCTTCTGTGCCGACCTACCAGTGGCGGTGACGAGCGCCGCCGCCGGGGAACCACCTACGCGTCACCCGCCATGATCGTCCACTACGTGGAACAACATGGCTACCTGCCACCCGATGAATTCTGCGAGGCTGTGCTTGCATCGGAGTAGACCCTGGCGCCTCCTTCCCTTGCCGCCACGAGGGCGGCGGGGTGCGGGGATTCGGGGTTTTCGGGGGTGGTGTTCACCGGGGGGTGGGGTGGTGTTCATCGGTGAGCGACAGGTTCGGGGGCATGGCTTCAAGACCCCTTTCTCGTAAGCGTGTCCGGATCGCCGTGGCGGTCGCCGCCTCGCTCGCCGCGGTGGGGGCGGGTACCGCGGGCGCGCAGGCCGCCGGCTGGCTCTCCGCGCCGTCGCACGACTTCCGCGCCGCGGCCGACTCGTACGCGGGCCACGGCAGGGTGGCCGGTGACGTGCTGCGCAACGACACCGGCGCGACGGCCGTCGTGCGGCACACCGCGCCGTCGCACGGTACGGCGGACGTGAACGCCGACGGCACGTTCACCTATACGCCGAAGCCCGGCTTCCGCGGCACGGACACGTTCACCTACACGGCGACCGACGCGGTGCGGCTGTTCAAGGACGCCGCCGCGAACGGGAAGCCGCTGCCCCCGCTCGGGAAGGTCGCGGGACCCGGCGGCACCACCACGCAGCTCTCCGGCGAGGGCTTCGGCTCGTCGCTCGCGCCGGTGCCGGGCAGGCCGGGCCGCTTCTACGGGCTCACCGACCGTGGCCCCAACGCCGACGCGCCCGACGGCAACAAGTCCGAGATGGTGCCCGGATTCACCCCGCAAATCGGCGAGTTCACGCTTGTCGGCGGCAAGGCCGAACTGGTCGGGAAGGTCACGCTGAAGGGCCCGAAGCGGCTCGGCGGCACGCCGTACAGCGGGCGGCCACCGCACGACACGGACGAGGTGATCGACGACGTCGCGGCGACGAACGCGCACGGCGGCACGCCCGTACCGGTCGCCGCGGACCCGAACGGCTACGACTCCGAGGGCCTCGTCGCGCTGCCCGACGGCACGTTCTGGGTGTCGGACGAGTACGGCCCTTACATCACGCACTTCGACGCGCGCGGGTACGAGATCGGCCGGCTCACCCCGTACCGCGACAGCGCGGACAACGCGCACCACACGATCGTGGGGTACCTGCCCGCCGAGCTCGCCCACCGGGTGAAGAACAAGGGCATGGAGGGCCTCACGGTCACACCGGACGGGAAGACACTGGTCGGTGTGGCGCAGTCGGCGCTCCAGATGCCCGACCTCGGCAGCATCAAGGCGGGCAGCGTGGCGGCCACCCGGATCGTCACCGTCGACCTGCGTACGTACCGCACCAGGCAGTACCTGTACCTGCTGGACGACCCCGCGGCTACGGGCGACGCGAACAGCGAGATCACCGCGCTGTCGGCGACGAAGTTCCTGGTGGACGAACGCGACGGCGGCTTCGAGCCGTTCGCGCAGAAGACGCTGTACGAGGTCGACACCAACGGCGCCACGGACGTCAGCGGCCTGGAGATCGGCGGCAGGTCGCCCGAGGCGCTGGTGGGCGCCGACGGCACGGACAAGGCGCTGGCCGCCCTCACGGGCGCGGGCGTCCAGGTCGCGCAGAAGCAGCCGTACCTCGACGTCGGCTCGCTGCTCAGCCAACTCGACCCGGCCGGCGGGTTCTTCCCGCACGACAAGGTCGAGGGCGTGGCGACCGCGGACGCGGGCAGGACGCTGTACCTGTCCAACGACGACGACTTCGGCATCGACACCATCGCCGTGGACCCCGGCGGGAAGTGGACCGTCCACCAGAAGACACTGCCGTCGACGGGGCAGACCGACAACGGCGAGATCCTTGAGGTGGACACCGCCAAGCTGCCCGCGGTGCTGAAGACGGTGAAGGTCACCGTGCACGTGCGGTGACCTTCGGGAGGCCGCGGCCTGCGCCGGGGCCGGTCCGCTGTCACAGCCGGGCGTCGTCCGCGGCCGACTCCCCCTCGCGCCAGCCCTCGGCGTCGCGGCCCTTGAGGCGGGCCGTGGTGGTGTGCGGGAAGAGGCGGCGGGTGGCGGTGCGGACCGCCAGGTCGCGGGCGGCGAGCGCGGGCAGCAGGCCGGGGCTCTCCCGCCGGGCCGCCACCTCGTCCGCCGCCGCGGTGGCGAGGCGTTGGCGGATCCGGGAGGCGTAGGCGATCAGGAACGACAGCCGGTAGTCGCGGCGCCTCGACGGGCCGCGGGCCAGGGCCCTGTCGGCCTGGACGAGCAGCGAGGTGTAGAGGAGTTCGACGGCCTCCAGGTCGCTTTCGTGGCCGACGACCGTGGAGAAGCCGAAGTCGGCGGACCACACCGCCTCGCAGCGGTTGGCGGCGGCGACCGCGTCCAGCAGGAGCGCCTTCGCGTCCTCGTACGGGCGGTCGACACCGATCCGCCGGAAGCCGGGGCCCTCGCCCGTGCCCGCGCGGTCCGGGCGCAGCAGCGCCGTGTCGACCTGGTGCCGTGCCATCAGCTGCTGTGCCTTGGCCGTCAGCGCCTCGGCCTCCTCGGGGAAGCCCGTCGACTCGGCCTTGGCCAGCAGGGCCCGTACCCGGCCGAGCACTTTGCCCGCCTCCCCGGCGGGGGCCTCGGCCGGTGGGACGACGGCCGGGACAGGGGGCAGTCCGCCGTACAGGCGCAGGAGTTCGACGACGGTGGTGGCCGCGCTGAACCGGTCGAGCCGCTCGGCGCCCGCGAAGTCGGCGACGTCCCCGCCGTCCGCGAGCGCGGCGGCGAGGCGGTGGTGGCGGGCGGTGAGCTCGCGGCCCGCCATCCGCACCAGGTCGGCGGGGGCCCAGCCGCGGTCCTCGCACTCCCGTACGACGCGGCCCGCGGTCTCCTGCGCGGCCGCCGCCCACCCGTCGCCCAGCGCGGCGAGGACCGAGGCGGCCGCGTCCGTCTCGGCCTCCCCGGTGCCCGCGCCGAGGGTCTTCCGGTACGCCCGCTCGAAGTCGTTCACCCGGCCATTGTCCCGCCGCCGCGTGGAGGGGGCGCGCCGCGCGGGGCCCCTCAGGGGCCGGCGAGTACGGGGGCGGGCTTGCCGAGCCTGCCGCGGGTGGCGAGCAGCAGGACCAGGGCGGCCGCCACGGAGGCGATCAGGAACGCGTGCGTGATCGCGGAGGTCGGGAGGGACGGGAACATCGGCCTGAACGCCAGGGAGAAGAAGTTGTTGACTCCCGTGTGCAGGAGCATCACCAGCGGCATGCTCTCGCCCGAGCGGTTGAACACCCAGGTCATGACGTAGCTGAAGGCGATCGTGGTGGCGACGAACTCCAGCGGCCTCGTCGGGTCGACGTGCGGCCAGCCACCCCACTCGGTCAGGAACAGCGGCAGGTGCCAGACGCCCCACAGGACGCCCACGACCAGACTGGCCCTCGCCGGGCTGTGCCTGCTCTGCATGCGCGGCATGGCGAACTCCCGCCACCCCGGCTCCTCCGCGAGGCCCGTGGTGACCATCTGGAGCAGCAGGCCGGGCAGATAGGCGGCCAGCAAGGCCGCGGAGGGCGCCAGCGGGACGCTGCCCACGAGCGCGGCGGACGCGGCGGTCAGCACGGCGGGCACCGCGAGCAGGACGAGGACGTACCAGCCCGCCCCCGCGCGGAAGTTGGTCATCCGGCGCCGCCAGACCCGCAGTCCCGCGCGGCCCTCCGTCACACCGGTCACCAGGAGTGCCGAGGTGATCGGGCCGAGGTAGGCGCCGGGCAGCACACCGAGGAGCTGGGTGCTGCCGCCGATGACGGGGAACGAGAAGTGCCAGAGGCCGAGGCCGTTCTCCGACAGCACGTACGGTGTCCAGGCGAGCCAGCTGAGCCCGTACGTCAGCACGAAGAACCAGGTCAAGGGCGTACGCCGGAGGGCTCCGCGCAGTCCGGCCGGACTCCCCGGCCCCGGCTGCCTTGTCGTGTCGAGCGGGTGGGTCTCGATGCCTGCGGGCGGGTGGATGCTCACCGCGGGTCCTTTCGGACGGGGGCTGATGTGATACCCCCAGCACACCAGCGCGGCGTCCGCAGATCATTGCCGCGCGCGCCCCACCTGGGAGTACAGCCTGCTGTACCCGGACCTCACGGCCCTCTCTACGCCGCTGCCTCCAGGGCGGGTTGGGCCCCGTTGGTAGCGCGGCGGCGCTTGTCGACGGTGTGGCGACCGTAGGGGGCCACCATGCTGAGGTCGCGGAGGTTGCCGATGTCCGCGGTGGGATCGGCGTTCAGCACGAGGAGACCGGCACGCTTGCCGGGGCCACCGTGCCGAGGTCGGGCCGGGCACACTGCCGCGGCGCGCCGCCGGCACCTGCGGTGAGCACCCGGGTGGCGACAACGCCGGGGCCGAGCCGGCAACGAACGGCTTGGCCCAGCACTTTCACAACGGACTCTAGCCGCGCCGCCTGGCGTCCTGGAGGTAGTGGAGGACCGCGGCCACCCGGCGGTCCACCCGGTCGGCCGGGGCGAGGTCCAACTTGGCGAAGATGCTGCGGATGTGCTTGTGGACGGCGCCGTCGGTGACGAACAGCCGTTCCGCGATGGCCCTGTTGCCCAACCCCTCGGCCATCAGGGCGAGTACGTCGCGCTCGCGCGGGCTGAGGCGCTCCAGCCTGGTGTCCTCGCGGGAGCGGGTGAACAGCTGCGCCACGACCTCCGGGTCGATGGCGGTGCCGCCCGCCGCGACCCGGTGCAGCGCGTCGAGGAACTCCTCGACGCGGCCCACGCGTTCCTTGAGCAGGTAGCCGATGCCGCCGACGCCGCCGGTGAGCAGCTCCGTCGCGAAGCTCTGCTCGACGTACGCGGACAGCACCAGGACGGCGAGCCCCGGCCTGCGGCGCCTGGCCTCCACGGCGGCGCGGATGCCCTCGTCGGTGTGGGTGGGCGGCATGCGCACGTCGAGCACGGCGATGTCGGGGGCGTGTGCGTCGATGGCGTCGAGCACGCCCTCGGCGGTGCCGGTGGTGGCCACCACGTCGAGGGACTCCGCACGCAGCAGCAGCGCGAGGCCCTCGCGCAGCAGGGGGTCGTCCTCGGCGATGACGATCCGCAGGGCGCGTTCCGCTCGCGGCGCGGCTTCCGCTTGGGGGCTGGTGCCGGTGGCGGGGCCGGTCCGGGGGGTGTCTTCCGTTCGCGGGGCGCGTTCCGTTCGCGGGGTGCGTTCCGTTCGCGGGGCGCGTTCCGTCCGCAGGTCACGTTCCACAGGGGAGATCCACTTCGAGCGTTGTCGGACCGCCGGGCGGGCTGGCGAGTCGGAGCGTACCGTCAAGGGCCGCCACCCTGCGGCGGATGCCGGTGAGTCCCGAGCCACCGGCATCCTCCGCGCCGCCCCGCCCGTCGTCGCTGACGGTGAGGCGCAGCCGGCCGTCGCGCACGCGGACCTCGACGGCTGCACGGGCGGCGCCGCTGTGTTTGGCGATGTTCGTCAACGCCTCGGCGGCCACGAAGTAGGTGGTCGCCTCGACGGCGGCGGCGCAGCGCCCCGGTGCGTCGACGTCGAGGGCGCAGGGCACCGCGCAGTTGGCGGCGAGCCCGGAGAGGGCGCCCGCGAGGCCCCGGTCGTCGAGCACGGGCGGCAGGATGCTGCGGGAGACCTCGCGCAGTTCGGCGAGCGCCTGCTCGGCGGCGGCCTGGGCGCGTTCGAGGATCTCGTCGGCGCGCGACGCGTCGCGCGCCACCTGCCGCCGCGCGGCGCCGAGCAGCACGCTGACCGACACAAGCCGGTTCTGGGTGCCGTCGTGCAGCGCGCGTTCGATGCGGCGCAGCTCGGTGGCGTGCGCGTCCAGAGCCGCGGCCCTGGTGGCGGTCAGCTCCGCGACGCGCAGGGACAGATCGACATCGGGCCCAGCGGCGAGCAGGCGCCGTCCCGGGCGTTCCTGGAGCCTTGCCATGCCGGGCGCAAGCCCCAGGATGAGGATGATCCAGCCCACGCCGAGCAGGGTCACCGCGAGGGCGTCGGGCCAGGAGTGCGCCGTGCCGAAGCCGAGGGAGGTGGCCGAGGCGTTCTGCGGCATGAGCCGCCAGTAGAGCGGGAAGGCCGTGTCGCGTACGGCGAGGACCGGCAGCCACACACCGACGAGGCCGAGCAGCAGCCCCACCGTGGCGTGCCGGCACAGCCAGCGCAGCTCCCGCCGCGTAGTGGGGTCCGCGAGCGCTGCCCGCGGCCGGGTGGGCGGCGGCTCGGGGGCGATGACCTCGGGGCCCGTACGGCCGAGCCGTTCACGTTCCCGCCGGGCCAGCGCGTGCAGGGCGCGCAGCGCGAGCGGCGCCATGAGCAGTCCGACACCGGCCACCGCGGTGGCGGCCGTCACCGCGAGCACGGCCAGCAGGGCGAGGGCGCCCGCGGCGGTGGTGAGCCCGCCCGCGAGCCGACCGGTCGCGCTCCCCGAGGCCCGCAGTGTGCGCCCGACCGCCTGCCGCAGCCCGTCGCCGGCGAGCGGCCCGCCGCCACGGGGCGCATCGGGGCGGGGCGGCGGCTTGGAGGCCTGCGGGCTGCGGGGGCCGTGCGGCACCTCGCAGGCATGCGGGCGGTGCGGGCCGAGCGGCGCCTGGGAGCCGTGGGCGCCATCCGGGCCGTGCGGCACCTCGCAGGCATGCGGGCGGTGCGGGCCGAGCGGCGCTCCCGCCGCCACCGCGCAGGGGGCGGACGACGCGAGCGCGCCCGCCGGGTCCCCCACGTCACGATTTCTCCGCCGCACTGCCATCAGTCTCCCTCGCCCCTCCGAACCCGGCCAGAACCCGCCCCGTCCCGCGTCACCGGTCGGCTCCGCCCCGAGCCGCTCGGGTCGGCCCCGAGCCGCTCGGGTCCACCCGGATTCGCCGACAACCCTAGAGGCGCGACCCCTTCCGCAGGGCCCTCGGCGGCGAGAAGTACAGCCTGCTGTACCTCGCACCAGGGAGCGCACGGGATCGTCCGGCCCGGGTGCCGGCGCCTAGCGTCATGACCACAGGCAACACCCCACCGCGATCCCCAGGAGAAACACCATGGCGCACACCGACTCCCGCCCGCTGGACACCACCACCGCGCACGCCCCGCACGCCCCCGCAGGCGCCGTCACCGGCGACGCGGTCCTCCGCGTCCTGCTGTGGGCCGTGGTCATCGTCAGCGTCGCCATCAACGCGATCGCCTCGTACGGCGGTGCCCACACCGCCACCCACCTGGTCTGCGGCCTGATCAGCCTCGCGGGCGCGACCGCCCTGGCCACCCGCGCGCTGCGGCGGAGGCGGTGACGAGCGTCGCCGCAGGGACGCGCGGGAGCCCCGTACGGGTGTCCGTACGGGGCCTTGTGCGTGGGGTGGCGGCGTTACGGCTTGGGGAGGGTGCAGGCGGAGGCCGCGAGGTTGAGCTTGTTGCCCGTGGTGAAGCAGGCGGGGATGGTGTAGGTCTCCTCGGCGTAGCCGGTGCCCTTGTGGATGGTGACGGCGCCCTGCTGGTCGACCTCGCAGGGGTTGTCGAGGGTGCAGCGTTCGCCGCTCTCGTTGGTGGTGTTGTTGACGGCCGTGACCTGGCCGGTGGTGGTGTCGATGACCGGCGAGCCCGAAGTGCCGCCGATGACCTGGCACTCAGGGGTGTAGCGGACCGAGTCCTTCCAGGTCCACTGGTCCTCCTTGACGCGGTACGCGAAGCCGTCGATCGAGCAGGAGTAGACCTGCTTCCAGAAGCCGGAGACGACGTCGATCGCATGGCCCTGCACCGGGTGGCTCGCGGAGAGGGTGAGCGGGGCGATGCCGGTGGACTTCTGTATCTGGCTGTAGTTCTGGGTGAGTTGGTAGATCGTGACGTCGGTGTCGGTCATCGTCGAGTAGACGACCTTGCTGGCCTTGAGCGTGCCCGCCGTGCCGGCGGAGGCGTTGAGGAGCGTGAAGCTGCGGGTGGACGCCTGGTTGGTGATGACCTCGCCCGCGCCGGGGAAGCCGGACTCGATGCAGTGGCCGTTGGTGAGGACGAGACCGGGGTCCGTGGGCTGGGAGTCGGGCAGGCGGATCAGGGAGCCGGAACAGTTGCTGAGCGCGACGGTGCCGGCGAAGGAGGTCGCTCTGGGCGCGGCAGGGGCGGGTGCCGTCGCGGGGGCGGCGGCCTGGTGGGCGGTGGCCGGTGCGGCGGCGGGCGCCGTGGGGAGGGCGGCCGCCGTGCCCGTGGGGAGGGCGACGGCGGCCGCGCCGAGGGCGAGTGTGGTGAGGGTGAGCAGGAGCGGCTTGCGCATGGGGGTCGTTCCTCTCGGGTCGGTCCGCGAACCGACCTGCGCCGGGGCGAAAACGGTCGATGCATTGTCGGTGTACGGACAACATCGCCGCTACCCCGCAGGGCGCACGTCGCCTCTTTCCGGCGCCTTACGGCTCTTTCCGCCCTTTTCCGGCTCCCCCACCTCTCCCACCTCTCCGGCCTTCCCGGGCGCTCCGGGCTCTCCGCGCTTTCCAGGTTCTCCTGTCTCTCCAGGTTCCCCTGTCTCTCCGGGCACTCCTGCGTCTATGGGCTCTCCGGGCACTCCTGTATCTGTGGGCTCTCCAGGCTCTCCGGGCACTCCTGTATCTGTGGGCGCTCCGGGCGCTCCGGATGCCTCGACCGCTCCGGGTTTCCGGCGCGCGGGTGCGCTCCGGCGGGCGGAGCCTCGGGCTCAGGCGTCCCCGCGGGCCGTGTCGGGCAGGCGCCTGACGAGGTACGGGGCGGTCCTGCTGCCCGGCGTGCGGGCGACCCGCGCGGGCGGTCCTGCGGCCACCACGCGGCCTCCCTCGTCGCCCGCGCCGGGGCCGAGGTCGAGGACCCAGTCGGCGGAGGCGACCACGGCCATGTCGTGCTCGACGAGGACCACCGTGTTGCCCGCGTCGACGAGGCCGTGCAGCTGCCGCATCAGCAGGTCGGTGTCCGCGGGGTGCAGGCCCGTGGTGGGTTCGTCCAGCAGGTAGAGCGTGTGGCCGCGCCGGGCCCGCTGCAACTCGGCCGCGAGCTTGATGCGTTGGGCCTCGCCGCCGGACAGCTCGGTGGCCGGCCGGCCGAGGTGGAGGTAGCCGAGCCCCACGTCCTGGAGGGTGCGCAGGGCGCGCGCGGCGGCAGGCACGTCCGCGAAGAACGCGGCGGCCTGGTCCACGGAGAGGGCCAGCACGTCCGCGATGCTGCGGCCCCGGTAGGCGATCTCCAGCGTCCCGGGGTTGTACCGGGCGCCGTGACAGGTCGGGCAGGGGGCGTACGTACCGGGCAGGAAGAGGAGTTCGACGGCGACGAACCCCTCGCCCTGGCAGGTCTCGCACCGCCCGGACGCGACGTTGAAGGAGAACCTGCCGGGCGCGTAACCCCGCCTGCGGGCCTCGTCCGTGGCCGCGAAGAGGGACCGCACGGTGTCGAAGAGGCCGGTGTACGTGGCGAGGTTGGAGCGCGGCGTACGGCCGATGGGCTTCTGGTCGACGCGGACGAGACGGTGCACCGCGTCGAGGCCCTCCACGGCGCGTACCCCTGAGCCGGTGCCGGCGTCCTCGGCGCTCTCGGCGTCCGGGGCGAAGTCGCCGCCGTCCGCTTCGTGTTCACCGTCCGCGGGCGGGGCCTGTGCGCCGGTGCCGAGGTGGGCCGCGACGGTCTCCGCGAGCACCTGGCCCACCAGGGTCGACTTGCCCGAGCCCGACACCCCGGTGACCGCGGTGAGCACGCCGAGCGGCACGTCCACGTCGAGGTCCCGCAGGTTGTGCCGGGTCACCCCGCGCAGCCGCAGCCAGGCGCCGGGGGCGCGCGCGGGCCGCGCGCTGCCGTCCGGCCCGTGCGGTACGGCGGCGTCCCCCGCCCCCTCGGCACCCGGGAGTGCGGCCGGGAGCGTACCCGGGAACAGATACGGGCGGGTCGCGGACTCCTCCACCGCGGCGAGGCCCGGCACCGGGCCGCTGTAGAGGACACGCCCGCCGTAGCGGCCCGCGCCGGGCCCCACGTCGACCACCCAGTCGGCCCGGCGCACCACGTCCATGTCGTGCTCGACGACGAACAGCGTGTTGCCTTCGGCGCGCAGCCTCTCCAGGACGTCGAGCAGGGGCTCGGTGTCGGCGGGGTGGAGGCCCGCCGAGGGCTCGTCGAGCACGTACACCACGCCGAACAGCCCGGAGCGCAGCTGGGTCGCGAGCCGCAGCCGCTGGAGTTCCCCCGGCGAGAGCGTGGGCGCGGTGCGGTCCATGCTGAGGTAGCCGAGGCCGAGGCCGGTGAGCACGCCGATGCGGGCACCGAGGTCGCGGGCGATCGCCACCGCGGCCTCGGTCGTCTCGCCCGAGTCCGACGCCGGCACGGTGGCGTCCGGGTCGGTGAGGCGCGCGGTGGCGCGCAGCACGTCGGCGAGCGCGCTCAGCGGCATGGCGGTCAGCGCCGCGATGTCGTGGCCGGCGAAGGTGACGGCGAGGGCCTCGGGCCGCAGCCGCCTGCCGCCGCACACCGGGCACTCGGCGCTCTCCAGATACCGGGCGACGCGCCGCCTCGTCGCCTGGCTCTTCGACTCGGAGAACGCGCGCATCACATACCGCTCGGCGCTCATGAACGTGCCCTGGTACGGCCGCTGGATGCGGCCCGCCTCGCGCACGGGCTCGACGGTCACCACCGGCTGCTCATCGCTGAAGAGGATGAAGTCGCGGTCGGCCTGCGGGAGTTCGCGCCAGGGCCGGTCGATGTCGTAGCCGAGCGCCTGGACGACGTCGCGGAGGTTCTTGCCCTGCCAGGCGCCGGGCCAGGCGGCGACGGCGTGGTCGCGGATGCTCAGCGAGGGGTCGGGCACGAGCGAGGACTCGGTGACCCGGTGGACCCGGCCGAGGCCGTGGCACTCGGGGCAGGCGCCGGTCACGGTGTTCGGCGAGAAGGCGTCGGAGTCCAGCTGCTCCGTGGTGCCCTCGGGGTACGAGCCGGCGCGCGAGAACAGCATCCGCAGGAGGTTCGAGAGCGTGGTGACGGTGCCGACGGACGACCGGGAGCCGGGCGTGCCGCGGCGCTGCTGGAGCGCCACGGCGGGCGGCAGCCCGGTGATCTCGGTGACCTTAGGCGCGCCGACCTGCTGGATCAGCCGTCGGGCGTACGGCGCGACCGACTCGAAGTAGCGGCGCTGGGCCTCGGCGTAGAGCGTCCCGAAGGCGAGGGAGGACTTGCCGGAACCCGAGACACCGGTGAAGACGGTCAGCGCGTCGCGCGGGATGTCCGTGTCGACGCCCCTGAGGTTGTGCTCGCTCGCGCCACGCACGCGCACGTACGGGTCGGGCCCGGTCACACCGGGCGCGGCCCCGGCCTCGGGCGCGCCGACACCGGTACTGGGCGCGCCGGGCCCAGGCGCACGAACGCCGGTTCCTTCGGGCCCGGTTGCCTCGGGCCCAGGCCCGCCGGCACCGGGCGCGCCGGACCCGGTGGGGGCCTCCGCGCTCATCGCCGCCCGCTCCTCATGCCGCCTCCGCCGCGCCGTGCCCGCCCGCCCCGGTCCCTCGCGGACCGTACGGAGCCGACGCGCGACGCCCGCCACCGGCACCCGCCATTCTCGCCCACGCCACCCCCGCCCACCTGCCGTGACGCGGATCGCGGGGCGGAGCCCGCCGCACACGGGAGTTCGGGCGTGGAGCGTTCCGTGCCAGGAGCGGTTCAGGGGGCGGGCGCCTCGCGCCCGGCGAGGGTGAGGAGGCATGCCTCCTGGGCCTCGGCCGGGCGGGCCTCGGCCTCGGCCTGGTTGCGGTGTCGGGCGCAGGCCCACAGGACCCGCACGGTCGAGCCGCGTTCGAGGCCGCCCGCGTACGCCGTGCGGGGGCCGGGGGCGTCGTGGCCGAGGGCCTGGCGGCAGTGGTTCGCTGTCCGTTCGAGGCGGGGACGCGCGAGCAGGCGCGGCGCGCCGGGTGGTGGATGGCGGGCGTGCGCGAGCCGGGGAGTGTGGCCGGGCACTCGTGGCGCACCGCGCTCCTCGCGACGGTCGTCGCGCAGCTCGAAGGCGCCGGCCCGAACCGCGCGGCGTTCCCCGCCGCATGGCACGACACCCGGGAGACGCGGCCCGGGGAGGTGAACCACCTCGGCAGGAAGTACGCGCCGGGCGCGGGCCCACGGGCGGTGACCGCCGACCAGGCGAAGGCAGGCCCGCGCTCCTCGGCCGGGCGGTCCGCGACGCGGTCGACGAGCACGTCGACGACTGCGAGGACCGGGAGACGCCCGAGGCGGTCTGCGCCCGTGGCGCGGACGAGCTGGAGTGCCTGCTCCGGCGCCCGGAGTACCTGCTCCGGGGCGTCGAGTACCGGGCGCGGGGCTGCGCCCACGTGCGGCGGTGGATCGACAAAGGCAGGGGCGCCCGGTCACGGAGTCGGCGCGGCCCCTCGTCGGCGAACTGCTCGCGCAGGACCCGCTCGACCGGCCGCGGGGCGCCCTCGGCGAGCAGTCCTCCCGACCGGGTCAGTGCCCCGGGGCGGTCAGTCCGGCAGGGGGTTGCGGTCGGTGGGGGCGACGACCAGGAAGGAGTCCTCTTCGAGGTCCATGACGACCGTCGCGGGGGTGCCCTCGCCTCGGCTGCGGGCCGCGTACTCCTCGGCGGGCCAGGCGCCGCGCGGTGCGCCCGCGGGGAACCTGGCCAGGATCTTCTTCTCCATCACACACTCCCCTTGGGGTCAGGAACGGGCCGTGGTACTGGGGGTCTTCTTCTGCCCCGTCTCCACAGGAACACGCCTGCGCGTGTGGTGGAAGACGAGGTTGAGGACGAACGCGGTCAGTGTGGCGCTGGTGATCGCGCTGCCGCCGATGACCTGCACCCAGGCGGGAAAGGCGTGGTAGATGGTGGGCGCGACCACCGGCAGCATGCCCACACCGATCGACACCGCGACGACGAGAAGGTTGTTCGTGCCCTCGAACTCGACGGCGCGCAGCGTCCTGATACCGACCGCGGTCACCGTCGCGAACATCACCAGGCCCGCGGCGCCGACCACGGGGCCCGGCAGCGACGCGACGACTTCGCCGAGCTTGGGTATCAGCCCGAGCACCAGGAGCAGGGCGCCCGCGCAGGCGGCCACGTACCGGCTGCGGACCTTGCTCATCTCGACGAGGCCGACGTTCTGCGCGAAGACGGTGTCGGGGAAGGCGTTGAACACGCCGCCGAGCACGCTGGAGACGCCGTCGGCGGCGAGGCCGCGCGCCAGGGCCGAGGGCGTGGGGCGGCGGCCGGTCATCTCGCCGACGGCGAGCATGTCGGCGGTGGACTCGGTGAACGTCACGAGCATCACCACGCACATCGACGTGACAGCCGCGACCGGGAACGTCGGCGTCCCGAAGTGGAAAGGCGCGCCGATCCCGACCCAGTGTGCGCCGCCCACGGAGGAGAAGTCGGTGAGGCCCATCAGGGCCGCGGCCCCGGTACCGACGACCAGGCCGACCAACACCCCGATCTGGGAGAGGAATCCGCGGGTGAACCGGCCGAACAGGACGATCAGCACCACGATCCCGGCCGCGAGCGCCAGGTGGGAGGGGGCCGCGTAGTCCCGGGCCGCCGGGTCGTCGCCCGCGACAAGACCCGCGGCCACGCCGATGAGTGAGAGGCCGATGACGGTGATGACGATGCCGCTGACCAGCGGCGGGAAGAACCGTACGGCGCGGGCGAACGGCACGGCCGCCAGCAGCCCGAAGACGCCCGCGGCGATCATCGAGCCGTACACCGCGGTGAGCCCGTACTGCCCCGCGATGAGGACCATCGGGGTCACGGCGGTGAACGTCGCACCCGCCACCACCGGCAGCCGCACCCCGAGCACCCGGGCCACGCCCAGCGACTGGACCAGGGTGATCAGCCCCGACACCAGCAGGTCCGCGTTGATCAGCAGGCCCACGGTGGAGGTGTCGAGCTTCGCCGCCGCGCCGAACACCAGGGGCACGGTGACGCATCCGGTGTACATCACCAGGACGTGCTGGAGTCCGAGCAGGCCGAGCCGGGGCAGCGGCGGCCTGGTGTCGACCGTATCCTGCGCCACGACGGGCGCGGGCGGCTCGGCTGCTGCCGTGGACTTGGGTGGCACGTCGGCCTCCGGGAGGAGAGAAGGGGAGAGGCGGTGTGGGTGTGGGCGTCGTACGGGCGCCGCGCCGGCGAGGACGCGTATGTGTACGCGGGATCGCGGGCGCGGCGCAAGAGGTGCGCTTCAACTTTCCGTTGAAGTTGTTTCCGTGGGGTTTCCCCGGGCGGTCGGGGCAGTTGCGGCGGCCGGGGCTCGTCGAGCCGCCGCCGGGGCGCCCCGGGGCCCGTTCAGCGGCGGGGAGCGCGGCCTCGCGCGGGGCGCCGCGACGCCCGGGGCCGGCAGCCCCTGGCTGAGGAGCGCGCCCGTCGGCGCGGTGGTGCCCCAGGCAGTTCGCCGCGCAGAAGCGCGCGGGACGGTGCGGAAGAACAGCGCGGGGCGGTACGGAAGGACAGTGACGACACGGAGGCCGGGGCGACCGCCGCGAGCGCGTATGCCGTCCACGCGGTCCAGCGGGGCGGCGGGCCGGAGCGGGAGACCGCGACCGTGCGGGAGGCGCGCCGCGCCGCCGGGCCTGGGGCCCGGGTGGTGCCCGGCAGCACCGCCCGGGGCCCGGGCGGTGGCGGCAGCACCCCGGACGTGGTGGGGGACACCTGCATCGGACGGCGCCGCACGGGGTATGCGCGCATGGCTCATCGGCGCCACGCGGGGCCGGCCGCCGGCTTCACTCCGGCGGGGACCCGGGTGGTGATAATGGGCGAAATCCGACGCCTACGGACAGGACGCAATGAATATCGGCCGCCCCCGTCGATCGACTTCCGCGCGACAGGGCCGCATGACGCAGAGCCCCGACCGTTCGCTCAACGACCGGCTGCTCCGCTCGCTCCTGCGGCGGCGGAAACAGGCGCTCACCGAGGCGGACGTCACCGTCACGGACAAGGCAGAGGTCCACAGGGCGGTCTCGGCCGCGGCGCTCGGCAACATGATGGAGTGGTTCGACTTCGGCGTGTACGCCTATCTGGCGAGCACGCTCGGGAAGGTGTTCTTCCCGTCGAGCTCGCCGGGCGCCCAGGTCGTCTCGACCTTCGCGACGTTCGCCGCCGCCTTCTTCGTACGGCCGCTCGGCGGGCTGGTCTTCGGCCCGCTCGGCGACCGGATCGGCCGCAAGCGGGTGCTCGCCATCACCATGATCATGATGGCGATCAGCACCTTCGCGGTGGGCTTCCTGCCCGGCTACTCGGCCATCGGGTTCGCCGCGCCGATCCTGCTGCTGATCTGCCGTCTGGTGCAGGGCTTCTCCACCGGCGGCGAGTACGCGGGCGCCACCACGTACATCGCCGAGTACGCCCCCGACAAGCGGCGCGGCTTCCTCGGCAGCTGGCTCGACTTCGGCACCTTCGTCGGCTACGCCTTCGGCTCGGGCATCGTCACGCTGCTGACGGCCGTCCTCGGCAGCCAGGGCATGGTCGACTGGGGCTGGCGCGTGCCGTTCTTCGTCGCGGGACCGCTCGGCCTCGTCGGCCTCTACATGCGGCTGCGCCTCGAAGAGACGCCGGCGTTCCTGCGGGAGCAGGAGGCGGACGCCGCCGAGGCGCAGGAGAGCGGGTACGGCGCGGCGGAGGCCGCGCGCGCCGACGACGAGCTGGTGAGCAGCGCCCGGCAGTCGGGCAAGGGCCGGCTGAAGGAGATCTTCACCCGGCACTGGGAGGCCGTGCTGATCTGCATGGGCCTCGTGCTGCTCTACAACGTCACCAACTACATGGTGACGTCCTACCTCCCGACGTTCATGACGGAGACCCTGCACCAGGGCGACGTCACCGCGCAGCTGCTGATCCTCGGCACCATGGTCGTGGTGGCCCTGACCATCACGACGGTCGGCCGCTCATCGGACCGGTGGGGGCGGCGCCCGATGTTCATGGCGGGCAGCATCGCGATGGTGGTGCTGGCCATCCCGGCGATCCTGCTGATCCGGCAGGGGGGCATCCTGATGCCCGCGTTCGGCTGCCTGATCCTCGGCCTGCTGCTTGTCTGCTTCGCGGGCACGTCGGCCTCGACGCTGCCCGCGCTGTTCCCGACCCGTATCCGCTACGGCGCGCTGTCGATCGCGTTCAACGTCTCGGTGTCCCTGTTCGGCGGCACGACGCCGCTGATCGCGTCGGCGCTCGTGGAGAGCACGGGCGACAAGATGGTCCCGGCGTACTACCTCATGATCGCCGGTCTCATCGGCCTGATCTCGACGTTCTTCCTGCACGAGACGGCGGGCAAGCCGCTGCGCGGCTCTGGCCCGATGGTGGAGACCGAGGAGCAGGCGCGCAGCCTGGTGGCGCGCAGCAGGACGGAGGCGAGCCGCCAGGCGCGCGACGTGTGGATGCGGGTGCGCCATCCGGGACGTCAGCACATGAACGGTGACGCCAACAGCTCTGACGAGGAGTGAGGGAGGGCTCGGCGGCTCCCGCGTGCGCGGGCGGCGCTGACGGCCGGGGGCGGCCCCGGCCCCGGGGTGTGGGCCGCCCGCCGCCCGCGCCGCGCCGCGCCGCGCCGTCAGCCCGTGGCGGCGAGCGCGGGCACGAACCTGGCCGCGTCGACCGTGCCGACGCCCGTCGCCATGTCGTAGCCGCGCACGGCCCGGTAACCGGTCACGCCCTGGTACGAGTTGTCGGTGCCGTCCCGTACGTCGACGATGCCCGTGAGCGGGTTCCACGGCGCCTCGGCGGAGAGGGTGTACAGCGCCTGGTGGATGTCGCCGAGCCGGCGCCCCGCCTGCTGGTCGGCGAGCGCGACGATGCCGGAGAAGAGGGGGCTCGCCTCGCTGGTGCCGCCCGAGACGCTCCAGCCGGTCTGCTTCGGGTCGTAGCTGGTGTACGTCCAGGCGCCGCCGTCCACCGCGGCGGACAGGGACACGTCGGGCGTGCCGCGCCGCGCGCCGACGGTCCGCCACACGGTGTCCTGGTAGGCGGGGCGCGGGAAGACATGGGACCTGCCGCCGCCGCTCGCGCCGTTGTCGTTGTAGACGCTGTCGGGCGCGGTGCGGCGGCCCTGCTCGTCCAGGTGCAGCTGGGTGCCGCCGACCGAGGTGACCAGCGGGTCGGCCGAGGGCCAGGAGTTGACCGGGTGGTCGTAGTGTCCGACGCCGTCCTCGGTCGAGTCGGTGGCGCCGCCGTCGCCCGACGAGGCGAGCAGGGTCACGCCGTGGCGCTCGGCGTCGCGGAAGGCGTACCGCAGGTCCTTGATGCTGGAGAAGTCACCCTTGGCGAAGCCGGGAAAGGTGTCCTCGGTGGCGCCGAAGCTCTGGGTGACGACATCGCCGACCCCGCGGTCCACGAGGTCACGCTCGGCGTCCATCATCTCGGGCAGGCCTGTGGTGCCCTCGGTCTCGGCGACGCCGGTCTCGACGAGGACGAGGTGCGCGTCGGGCGCGATCGCGTGCGCCATCTGCACGTCGAGGCTGGTCTCGCCGGCCCAGCCCGCCATGGTCTCGTCGGCCGGGTCGAAGGGGGGCACCCTGCCCCACCTGACCACGTCGACATGGGTGCTCTTGATGCCGAACTGCCTGCTGTAGACGTCGAGGTCGTGCTGGACGGTCGGGGAGCCGAAGGAGTCCACGACGACGATGGTGCGGCCCCTGCCGGTGATGCCCCTGCGGTAGAGGGGGGCCAGGTCGTACGCCTGCCGGTACTGGGTCGGCGTGTAGCAGGCGATGCCGTAGCGGTCCTCGCACTGCGCGGTGGTGAGCGGGCCGCTCGCGCCGCGCACGACCTGGTGCCCCGCGACGGCGGGCACGGGCAGCGGGAGCGCGGCGGGGGCCCGGGTGCCGCGGGCGGCCGCCCCAGGGGCCAGAACGCAGGCGACGAGGGCGGCGAGGGCCGCCACCAGGGCCGCGGCTCTCGTCCGTGGCGCGGCCGGGAGGACTCTGTGCATGGGCGCTCCTCGCGTCGGGTGGATCGGTGCGGTGTGCCGCGCGGTGTGCGGTGTGCGGTGTGCGGTGCGCGGCGTACGCATGCGGGCACGTACGGGCACGTACGGCACGTGCGGTGTGACGATCAGATCGTCAGGTCGCTGTGCGATACAAGGAGCCCGGCGCGGGGCGGCGCGCGATTACGCCGGTCGGCGGAACGGTGCGCGGGGCGCACGGCTCGGGGCCCTGTCCGGTCCCGGAGACCGGTTCCGGCGACCGGTCCCGGGCCGGGCGCCCCGGACGAAGAGGCCAGGTCACAAATGCATTAATCACCAGAAAATTCCTTTCCGCCCTGATTGAGGCGGTACGGGCAGGTCACTCGATTGCGGTCACACGCCACATCGAAGGAGGTGGCCGAGATGGCGGCACACACGTCACCCGGCACGTCATCGCATACGCAGAGCATTGACCAGCACCCGGACATCGTGGCCCTGCGCGCCCACTCGGAGCGCAGGACGTCCACGCCGATGGCACAGGCGGTCGAGGGCCTGGCCCTGCTGGCGGGCCTCTATCTGGCAGCGTCCGCCTGGATCACCGGGTTCAGCGGCTTCACGGCTCTGACGATCACCAACCTGATCCTCGGGATCGCCTTTGTGCTGTTCACCATGGGGTTCGTCAACTCCGCCTACGAGCGCACGCACGGCATGAGCTGGGCCGCGCTCGGCATCGGCGTGTTCACGATCATCGCGCCGTGGGTGGTGCGGGGGAACTTCGACACGACCCGCACGATCTGGAGCAACTGCGTCGTCGGCGGCGTGATGGTGTGCCTCGCGCTGGTGACCGCGGCCATGGGCGCGGGCGGTGCGCGACGGGGCTGACGGCGCCCTCGCGTGCGGTGGTCCCCCACAGCCGGCGGCACGGGCGCGTGCCGCCGGCATCGCGTGCGCGGGGCGTGGCGTGGCCGCCGGGGCCGGACCGCCGGGTGCGGCGTACGGCGGGCGCCCGGCCGCCTGTCCGGGCCGGCGACCGGGCGGCCGGGCACCGTTCTCTCGCCGGGTACCAGGACCGGAGGACCAGGGCGGTCGGACCCGCGGGCGGAGTACGCGGGTCCGAGCCGCGGCCTACGGTGAGGGCATGAACGCCGACCGTCCCTCCCCCGCGCCCGCGGCCGACCGGCTCGACGGCTACCTCCGGCGGATCGGCCTGCCGGGCGCCGACGGCCTCGCGGCGGACGCCGCCACCCTCGCGGCCGTCCAGCGGGCGCACAGCTACGCGCTGCCCTTCGAGAACATCGACCCCGTGCGCGGCACCGTGCCCTCCCTGGCCCCCGCGGACCTGGACGCGAAGCTCGTGCACGGTGGGCGCGGCGGCTACTGCTACGAACACAACACCCTTTTCGCCGACGCGCTCACCGCGCTCGGCTTCGGTGTGACACTGCTGACCGCACGGGTCCTGGTCGGCGCCGACGTCATCGCGTCCCGGCCCCGTACGCACATGGCGCTGCTCGTCCGCCCCCCGGAAGGGGACGGGCCCTACCTCGCGGACGTCGGCTTCGGCACGCCGGGCGCGCTGATCGAGCCGCTGCCGCTGACCGCGGACACCGAGCACGCGGCCGAGTACCGACGCCACCGGCTGGTGCGGGTCCCGCACGAGGGGCCCTCCCCGCTGTGGATCCTTGAGGCGTACGGCGCCGGGGGCTGGGAGAGGCAGTACGCGTTCACCTGCGAGCCGTTCGAACGGGTGGACTTCGACGGCATCAACTGGAACATCGCGACCAACCCGCGCTCCCCGTTCTCCCATCGGCTGTTCGTGCAGCGCGCCCTGCCGGGCGGCGTCCACCGCGCGCTCGCGGACGGCCGGCTCACACAGACCCGCGCGGGCGCGGTCGTCAGGACCGCGGACGTGCGGACCGACGGCGCGCTGCGCCGCGTGCTGGACGAGGAGTTCGGCATCGTGCCGCCCGCCGGACTCACCCTCGCCGACGTGCGCATGACGGCCGGCTGACGCCCGCGCGCCGCACCCGGTGCGCGCCAGCGCGGCCCGTTGCGCACGTCCGCTCGCCCTGGTGCCGCGGCCGGAAGCCGACGCCGGGCGCCGGCCGCGTCCCCCGGCGGAGGGCGCTACCCGCTGCTCCGCCGGGCGCCGCGCGCGGCGCCCGCTTCCGCGCGCGACGTGAGCCCGGAGCGGAGCCGGGTCGCGTCCTGCCCCGGCGGCAGGCCGTACGCGCTGCGGTACTCGCGGTTGAACTGGGGCGTGCTCACGTACCCGACCGCGCGTGCGGCCTGGCCGCGGTGGTGTCGCCCGCGGCCGGCCGCCGACGGGCCTCCTGGAGCAGCTGCTCGGCCGCGCCGTGCAGGACTTCCGCGACGACATCCCCCTCGCCGCCACGTTCGGTTTCGACCTGAGCGATCCCACCGACCTCTGGGGTTCCTCCGACAGCCGTCCCGAGCACATCCGCGAAGTCACCGAGAACAGCCTCCGCCACCTGGGCACCGACCACATCGACGTGCTCTACCAGCACCGTGTCGACCCGGATGTGCCCGTCGAGGACGTGGCGTGCACGGTCGGCGAGCTGATCGCCGAAGGCAAGGTGCGGTACCTCGGGCTGAGCGAAGCCGGGCCCGACACCATCCGCCGCGCCCACCCCGCCTTCCCGGTGTCCGTCCTCCAGACCGGGAACCCGGTCTTCGATCCGGCAGCCCCCGCGGTCAGCAGCTCAGGCCGGTACGAAGTCGCGCAGCAGCGCGGCGAGCCGGTCCGGCTGGTCGACGGGGATCAGGGTGTACGTGTCGTCAAGCTCCACCAGCCGGGCGTCGGGGAAGAGGGCGGCGAGACGGGGCCCGTGCGCGCGGGGCATCAGCCGGTCCTCCTTGGCCCACACCACGAGCACCGGCCTCGGGAAGGACCGCAGCCGCTCCGCCTGGGCGAGGAGCGCGGGGCGGTCCGGCAGGCTCAGGGCGTAGGCGACCAGGTCGCGGCGGACCAGCGGGTCGGTGCGCGCGGGGGCGAACCACGCGTCCATCAGCGCGCCCGGCACGGGCCGCTTGCTCATCCAGCCCCAGCCGCCCGGCGCCCTGCGCACCGCGCGCAGCCGCAGGGCGCTCATCAGCAGCCGCAGCCCGCCGGGGGTGCGGCAGGCGACGCCGATCAGCCGGCCCGGCAGCCCGGGCGGGTAGTTGTCGAACGCCTCGCACGCCGTGAGCACCACCCGGCCGATCCGGTCGATCTGGTCGGCGGGCCCCTCGGTGAGCAGCAGCTGCGCGCCGCCCCAGTCGTTCAGCACGAGCGTCACGTCCCGCAGGTCGAGCGCCTCGACGAACTCGCCGACCAGCAGGGCGATCCCGCGGAGCGTCAGGTCGGCGTCGGGCCGCATCGGGGTGCGGTGTGCGCCCAGCGGCAGCGTCGGCAGGACGCACCGGTAGCGGGGCCCCAGCGCCGCGACGACCTCGCGCCACACCGAGCCGTCCATGGTGAGGCCGTGCAGCAGCACCAGGGTGGGCCGCGGGTCGCCCGGCCCTTCCCCGGTGTCCTCGTACGCGATCGTGCCCGCGGACAGGGTGACTTCCGGCATCGCGGCCCTCCGGTACGACGGGAGACGGGAAGGGAATGGATAGATCGCTCTACTCGGTACGCGTACTAGAGTAGGCACCGGGTCCGGGCGGCACAACGCGCGGTACCGGGCCCGGCGGAACGACACAGGCAGCAGGCAGCAGGCAGCAACCGACAGCGAAGCGCGGGAGACGGGCGGGCGGGACCGTGGCGGCGGACACCAGGGACAGGATCATGAGCGCGACGGCGGAGCTGTTCCGCCGCCACGGCTACACCGGCACGGGGCTGAAGCAGATCGTGGCCGCGTCGGGCGCGCCCTTCGGCTCCGTCTACCACTTCTTCCCCGGCGGCAAGGCGCACCTCGGCGAGCAGGTGGTCCGCAGGTCGGGGGCGGAGTTCCGGGACCTGGTGTTCGCGGTGCTCGACCACGCGCCGAGCCTGGTCGAGGGGGTGCGGATGGTGTTCGTCGGCGCCGCGGGCACCCTGGAGGCCACCGGTTACGCCGACGCCTGCCCCATCGAGACGGTCGCGTTGGAGGTCGCGAGCACCCACGAGCCGCTGCGCGCCGCGACCGCGGACGTCTTCGCCGACTGGCTCGCCACCGGCACCGAGCGCTTCACCCGGCACGGGCTGCCCGAGGACGTCGCGCGGCGGCTGGTGACGTCGATGGTGTGCTCGCTGGAAGGCGCGTTCGTGCTCAGCCGCGCCCTGCGCGACGTCGAACCTGTACTCACCGCGGGCGCGGTCGTCCAGGACGCGGTGCGGCGGGCGCTCGCCGATGCCGGGCGCGCACCGGTGGGCGAAGAACAGCGGAAAGGGGCGTGACGGCGATGCGCGCCGTGGTCTTCGAGGAGTTCGGGGCGGCCCCCGAGGTACGGGAGGTGCCCGATCCCGCGCCCGCGCCCGACGGGGTCGTCGTACGGGTCGAGGCGAGCGGCCTGTGCCGCAGCGACTGGCACGGCTGGATGGGCCATGACGACGGCATTGCACTGCCGCACGTGCCGGGCCACGAACTGGCGGGCCGGATCGAGGCGGTGGGCGCGCAGGTCGCCAACTGGCGCCCCGGCGACCGGGTCACGGTGCCGTTCGTGTGCGCCTGCGGCCGGTGCGCGGCGTGCGCGGCGGGCGAGCAGCAGGTGTGCGAGCGGCAGGAGCAGCCCGGCTTCACGCACTGGGGGTCGTTCGCCGAGCTGGTGCCGCTGCGCCACGCGGACACCAACCTCGTCGCCGTGCCGGACGCGATGTCGTTCCTGACGGCCGCGTCGCTCGGCTGCCGCTTTGCGACCGCGTTCCGCGCGGTCGTGGAGCGTGCGCGGGTGCGGCCGGGCGAGTGGCTCGC
Organism: Streptomyces tremellae; assembly: GCF_039540215.1. NCBI lineage: Bacteria > Bacillati > Actinomycetota > Actinomycetes > Kitasatosporales > Streptomycetaceae > Streptomyces > Streptomyces tremellae. The sequence continues at coordinate 34,738 of NZ_BAABEP010000021.1, read as the reverse complement.
CGTGCACGGCTGCGGCGGGGTGGGCCTGTCCGCCGTGATGATCGCCGCGGCGGCGGGCGCGCGGGTCGTGGCCGTCGATGTGGCGCCCCGCGCCCTGGAGTTGGCCCGGTCCTTCGGCGCGGCGGCGACCGTCGACGCGGGCGCGGTCGCGGACACCGCGGCCGCCGTGCGCGAGGCGACGGGCGGCGGCGCGCAGGCCTCCCTCGACGCGCTCGGCTCGGCCGCCACCGCGGCGGCCTCCGTCCGGTGCCTGCGCCGCCGCGGCCGGCACGTGCAGGTGGGGCTGCTGCCGGGCGACGGCACCCCGCTGCCGATGGACCGCGTCGTCGCGTACGAGATCGACGTGCTGGACTCGCACGGCATGGCCGCGTACGCCTATCCGGAGCTGATGCGGCAGGTCGCGGCGGGCGCGCTCCGCCCCGACCTGCTGGTCACCTCCGTGATCGGCCTCGACGCGGCGCCCGCCGCGCTGGCCGCGATGGGGCGGCGCACCGGGGCGCCCTCGCCGGGGATGACCGTCGTCACACCGCGGTCGTGAGGTCGTACGGGGGAGCCGGGCGGCGAGCCCTACGGCAACCGGATTACCCAATCTGAGTTTTGAGTTAATGGCTCGCGAGCGCCGTGTGGGATCGAGCATTCCGGGCACGGGCACGACGTGGAGCCCTCCCCTGGAACCGAGACGACAGCGGCGGCCGGTACGACCGAGGCGGCGGCCACCGGCGGAAGACGACCGGGGCGCGCCCCCGACACACTCCCCGCGCGCTGGAGCGCGCCCGCGGCGCACGCGCCCGACGGGGCGGCGGCGGGCGGCTCGCACCACGGCATGCCCGTCCACCCGAAGCTGGCGGCGTCGGCGCCCGGCGGCACGCGGGGCTTTCCCTCCGCGGTCCGGCGCACCAGCCGGGTGCAGGGCGTGGACGGGCTGCGCACGCTCGCCGTCGGGATCGTGATGGTCTACCACCTGGAGCCCGGTCTGCTGCCCGGCGGCTCGATCGGGGTGGACATCTTCTTCACCATCAGCGGGTTCGTCATCACCCGCCTGCTCGTCGCGGAGTACGCGCGCACCGGCGACATCGCGATGGGCGGCTTCTACTGGCGGCGGTGGCTGCGGCTCGTGCCCGCACTGCTGACGGTGTGCGCGCTGGCGGCGGTGCTCGCGGGCGCCACCAGCCTGGCCGGCTTCGACGGGGCGTGGACGTCGGTACTGCTCTCGGTGACGTTCCTGGTGAACATCGTGCGGGCGGCCCAGCCCGGGCCGTACTCGGACGGCACGGCGCTGCTCGCGCAGAACTGGTCGCTCGGCGTCGAGGAGCAGTTCTACCTGCTGTGGCCGCCGCTGCTGCGGGCCCTGCTGCGCCGGGTGCGTCCGCGCGCGGTGCTGATCTGGGCGGGTGTGCTGTGCTTCCTGCCGGTGGTCTGGCGCTGGCTGCTGTGGGACCCGACCCAGGCGCACCGCATCTACAACGGCACCGACACCCGCGCCGACCAGCTGCTCGCCGGGGCGCTGCTGGCGATCGCGGTGGCGCGGCTGCGCGCGGACGACCCGCGGCTCGCGGCGCTGCGGCGCTGGTCGGGGCGGCTCGCGTGGCCGGCGCTCGGCGCGCTAGGGCTGATCGTCTGGCAGGTCCCCGTGACGGAGGACAACCCGTGGACCGAGAGCTGGTACACGGTCGGCTTCCTGGCGACGGCGCTGCTGTCGGCGACGGTGGTCGCCGCGCTCGAACTGCGGCCGCGCTCCGCGCTGTCCTGGCTGCTCTCGCTCGCCCCGGTCGCGTGGGTGGGCCGGAACCTGAGCTACGGGCTCTACCTGTGGCACTACCCGCTGGGCCGGCTCCTCGCCGACCTGGGCGTGCAGCGCGGGCACCTGGTGGCGACGCTGGCCGCCTCGACGGCCGCGGCGACCGCCTCGTACTACCTGGTCGAGCGGCCGCTGAACCGGCGCGGGCGGCGGCGCGGGCCGGCCGCGGCCGTCCGCGGCCCGGGGGCGGGGCGCACGGACGACGCGGCGGTGGGCCGGGAGCGCCGTCCCGCCACGGCCACGGCCGCGTAGGCCGGGCGTGGCCGGCGCGGCGCGGGCCGAGCGGGCGGCCGGGGCGCGGGCGTCATGCCATCCGGCGCAGATCCTTGAGGAACTCGGAGAGCAGCTGCCGGGTGCGGGTCGCGGACTCGGCGATGGCGACCATGCGGTCCATGGCCTCCATGTGCTCGGCGACCTCGTTCTCCTCGTCCAGGTAGAGCGCCCCGGTCAGGTACTCGATGTAGACCATGTCGGGGATCTCGGGGACGTCGAAGCGGAACAGCACGAAGGGGCTGTACGTGCCGGGGTGGTGGCCGGAGGCGAGCGCCGCCACCTGGAGCGTGACATTGGGCAGCTGGGTGATCTCCAGCAACCGCTCGACCTGCTCGGCCATGAGCGCGGCGCCGCCGACGGGCCTGCGCAGCACCGTCTCGTCGATGACGGCCCAGAAGTTCGGCGGGTTCTCCTGTCTGGTCAGCAGGGACTGCCGGCGCATGCGCAGCGCGACCTGCCGCTCGACCCTGCCGGGGTCGGGCTGGCCGACGGCGGTGGTGGTGAGGATCTCCCGGGTGTACGCCTCGGTCTGGAGGACGCCGGGCACGAAGTGCGGCTCGTACTCGCGGATCGTCTTGGCGGACTCCTCAAGGCTCACGTAGCCGCCGAACCAGCCGGGCAGGACGTCGTGGAACCGCTGCCACCAGCCGGGCTTGTTGGCCTCCTCGGTCAGCTCGACGTACGAGGCGACATCCTCGGGCGGCACACCGTAGGCGGGCAGCAGGACCTGGAGGTACGGGATCTTCAGCGCGACCTCGGCGGACTCCATGCGGCGGATCGTGGCGACCGTCACATGCAGCAGCTTCGCGGCCTCCTCGCGGCTGACCTCGGCGCCCTCCCGCAGGGCCCGCAGCTGTCTGCTGATGACCAGTTGGCCGATCGTCGGTGCAGAACGCGGTTCGCTCATGTCCCCACCCCAACTCCGCCCTCGGCCACCCGGGCAGTGTGACACAGCGGGCCCAGGGGGAGAGCTGGGCGGTGCGCATTGTTCCGCTTGTCGGCACGCCGCCTTCCCGCGCCGGTCGCGGTGTGACGGAAGGAGAGCGGTCCGCGGTGGGAAAGGTGAACCTCCGGCGTCGCGGACGGTACCTTCCAGTGACCTCGCGGTGGAGGGGGCCCGATAAGCTCGAAGGACCGGGCCCGGAGCAGAACAGAGCGGAGTGATGCGGCGTGACGCGACCACGTGTGGGGGTGGCCGTCCTGACCATGGGGACGAGGCCCGCGGAACTGCGGGCCCTGCTGGACTCCGTGGCCAAGCAGCGCGAGCCCGCACGGCGGACCGTCGTCGTCGGCAACGGCGCGCCGCTGCCCGAGCTGCCCGAGGGCGTCATCGGCGTGGAACTCCCGGAGAACCTGGGCGTCGCGGGCGGGCGCAACGTGGCGATCGAGGAGCTGCGCAAGGCGGGCGACGTGGACGTCCTCGTCGACCTCGACGACGACGGCCTGCTGATCGACGCCGACGTGGTCTCCCGGGTCGCGGACCTCTACGAGACGCACCCGAAGCTGGGCGTGGTGAGCTTCCGCATCGCGGACGAGACGGGCTTCACCGCGCGGCGGCACGTGCCGCGGCTGCGCGCCGACGACCCGATGCGCGGCGGCGAGGTCACCACGTTCCTCGGCGGCGGGCACGCGCTGTCGATGGCGATGCTCGACGAGATCGGCGGCTGGCCGGACGCGTTCTTCTTCACCCACGAGGAGACCGACCTCGCCTGGCGCGCCCTCGACGCGGGGTGGAAGATCCGCTACGAGCCCGAGCTGGTGCTCCAGCACCCGCGCACCTCGCCCGCACGGCACGAGGTCTACTACCGGATGACCGCGCGCAACCGCGTCTGGCTGGCCAGGCGCAACCTGCCCGCGCCGCTCGTCCCCCTCTACCTGGGCACGTGGATCCTGCTGACCGTCGCCCGCACCCGCTCGGTGAAGGGGTTGCGCGCCTGGTTCGCCGGATTCGGCGAGGGCGTGCGCACGGCGTGCGGCACGCGCCGCCCGATGCGGTGGAGCACGGTGCGCCGGATGACGGCACTGGGCCGCCCGCCGGTGATCTGAGCCGCGCGCTCACCGGGGCGAGGGGGCGCCGCCGCTCACCGGCGGCGCGGCGCTCTCCGGTGCCCCGCTGCCTACCGGCGGCGCGGCGCTCTCCGGTGCGCCCGGGGTGCCCGGCACCGGCTGGACGGGCAGGGGCGAGCGGCCGCGCGGCCCGGAGGGCTCGGGGGCCGGCGTGCTGGCGTGCGGGCGCGTCGCGGGCTCCCGGTCCTGGTGGTGGGTGAGGGCGCCGGGCAGGGCGAGTGCCGCGCCGGCCACGGCGGCGGCGAGGGCGCACAGCAGGGCCGTACGGGCCCTGCGGGCGACGCGCGGCCCTGCGGGCGGGGGCGCGGCGCGGCGCAGGTCGGCCCGGTCCACCGTGGCGGCCTTCGCGGCGAGCGCCGCGCGCAGCCTGTCCTCGGTGGCGGTGCTTCGCGTGCCGGTCATCGCGGTGCCTCCAGTCGGCGGGCCAGCGCGTCGAGCGCGCGGCTCGCGGTGGACTTCACGGCGCCGCGCGACAGGCCGAGGGTGTCGGCGATCTGGGCCTCGGTCAGGTTCGACCAGTAGCGCAGGACGAGCACCTCGCGCTGGCGCGGCGTCAGCAGCCGCAGCGCGCCGAGGACTTCGCGGTGCTCCTCGCGCAGCAGGACGTCCTCGTCCGGCGGCGGCGCGTGGCCCGCGCGCTCCGGCACGTACGCCCGTACGGTACGGCGGCGGCGCAGCACGGACCTGGCGCCGTTGACGACGCTGCGCCTGACGTACGCCTCCGGGTCGTCGAGCTCCGCGAGCCGGTCACCGTGGCGCCGGTAGAGCGCGGCGAACGCGTCCTGCACCACGTCCTCCGCGGTCGGCAGATCGTCCACGAGCAGCAGCGCGAGCCGCACGAGGTGCAGCCTGCGGTGGTGGTACAGGGCGTCGATGCCGGTGTCCGCGAGGGGTACGGGCGCGGGCTCGCGCCGCCCTGAGAGGCTGCGCAGCAGCAGGCCCCGCACGCCCCCGACGAGGGAGCGTGCGGGGACCGGCCGGTACGCGGCGGACGCCGACACTCAGCGCCCGGCGGCCACGGGCGACACGGGCGAGCCCGGCGCGGACGGCACCGGCCTCGGCGCGGACGCGCCCGGGGCGGCGTGGCCCGGGGCCGGGGCGGCCCTGCCCGGCGCGGACGGTACGGGCCTCGGGGCGGCGTTCCCCGGGACCGAGGGCACCGGCCTGGGCTGGGCCTTCCCCGGCGCGGACGGCACCGGCCTCGGGGCGGCGTTCCCCGGGACCGAGGGCACCGGCCTGGGCTGGGCCTTCC
>NZ_BAABEP010000021.1:276-29248 GCF_039540215.1 Streptomyces tremellae | reverse complement strand
CCGGCGCGGACGGCACCGGCCTCGGGGCGGCGTTCCCCGGAGCCGAGGGCACCGGCCTCGGGACGGCCTCGCCCGGCGCGGACGGTACGGGCCTCGGCTGGGCCTTGCCGGGGAGCGAGGGCACGGGCCGCGGCGCCGACGCGGCCACGCTGTGTGCGGCGGCCGGGGCGAGCGGGGACGGGGTCGCGTGCGCCGGGGCCGACGGGCCCGCGGCGAAGGCGAGTGCGGTGCCGCCGAGCGCGACGGCCGCGGCTGCGGCGCAGACGCCCGCGACGCGGCGCAGCCTGGCCCCCGGGGTGCGGTGGTCTGCGGTGGGCTGCTGAGCTGACATGCGGTTCCCTCAGATCGGTCGGTCGTGCCGGAATGCGGTCGGTGGAGGCGCCTCCACCACGACAGACGTGCGGGGCCCGCGGGGGTTGCGGGTGCCCCGGAGGAAAAACCGCGCGGACGGCCCCGCGGGCCCGCCCGCCGGGCGCTACAGCTCGGCCGGCGCCGAGATCTTGGTGTCCTCGCGGGTGAACGCCACCTCGTCCACCGGGTTGCCGCGCGCCGCCGCGGCCTCGGCCACCAGGTCCTGCAGCACCCGCACCTCCACCAGGGCGCTCCGCACGGACGTGAGGCCCACGGGGACCGTCACCGCCGCCACGCCCGGCGGGACGGGCGCGCCGCCCTCGGTGACCGCGAAAACGCCGGTGGGCTTCTGGGTGAGCTGCCGGGCGAGGCCGAACTCCCGCTCGCCGCCCACCACCACATGGCCCGTGTGCTCGCTCGCGCAGTCCATCGGACGTGCAGGTAGCCGCGGGTGCCGCAGGCGGCGGACGGCACGAGCGGGCCCTCGCGCAGCAGCAGGGCGACCGCCTCCGCGGTGGTGAGCTGCGGCGCCGACGCCACCACGTCCGCCGAGCCGCGGGCGAGCGGGCAAGCGGGCAAGCGGGCAAGCGGCGAAGCCGGCGAGGGCCGCCGCGTTGTCCGCGGCGCACTCCTCCATCAGGTCGGGCAGCCGGCGCCAGCGGTCGTCCACCGCGCCCGTGGCCACGACGTCGGCGAGCATGCCGAGCGCCGCGCAGGTGACCGTGAAGCCGACTGTGGAGACCCGGCTGTCCGGCTGTCCGGCTGTCCGGCTGTCCGGCTGTCCGGCTGTCCGGCTGTCCGGCTGTCCGCCGAGGGTGAGCGCCGCTTCGGCGGCCTCCCCGAGCGGGCTCTCCTCCGCGTTGGTCACCGCGAGCGTGGGCACGCCGGCCTCGCGGAACCGCGTCACCAGGTCGGCCGTCTCCCGGCTCCGGCCGCTCTGCGAGAGCGCCACGACCACGTCGGGCCTGCCCGTGGCCGCCGGATAGTCCGAGCAGTCCGTGCGGGCCGCGGCCACGCTGAGTCCACGCCGGCCCTGAGCGCTCCGGCCCCTCGCGGGCCCCGACCGTGCGCGGACCCCTGGCCCGGACCCATGTTCCGGTTCCGCTTCGTGCCGGGGACGCTCGCGGCCTGGGCGTGCGGGGGCGACGGTGTGACGGTGGGCGCGGCCGGGGCGCTGGGGGGCGACGGCGCCGGGCGGGTCCTTTCTGGATCGGGGCCGGCTACGCGGGCGCGGCCGGCTCCTGAGGCTCCTCCCCGCGGCGCGTGGCGTCGCATGGGCGGGCCGGCGCCGCGGCGGGCGGCGCGCCGAACGTCGTCCACGCCGCACGCTCCGGCACCCGCAGCACCTCCCGGCCCGCCACGGCGTTGAGGATCGTCGCCGCGCGCCACGCGCCGAGCGTCAGGTCGGGCGCGCCGACGCCGTGCGTGTGCAGTTCCGCGTTCTGCACGTACAGCGTGCCCGGCACACCGGGGGCCAGCGCGACCCGGTAGGAGCCGTCCACCCGGTAGCGGCCCCTGGCGTCCCAGTCGATGAGCTTCGCCACGCCGTCGAGGAACGGCGGCCGCACGGCCGCGTACCCGGTGGCCGAGACCACCGCGTCGGTGCGCACCGTGAACGCGGCGCCCTGGTCGAGATGGCGGCAGGCCAGGGTGTAGCCGCCGGCCGTGGTCTCGATGCCGGTCACCGAGACGCCCGGATGCAGGTCGGCGGGCGGGGGAGCGCCGCCGATGGTGCGCTCGTACAACAGGTCGTGGATGTCGGCGAGGGTCTCCGCGCTGACGCCCTTGTAGAGCTGCCACTGCTGCTCGACGAGCTGGTCGCGCCGGTCCTCCGGCAGTCCGCGGAAGTAGCGCACGTAGTCGGGCGTGAAGTGTTCGAGCCCGATCTTGGAGTACTCCATGGGCGCGAAGGCGGGGGTGCGGGTGACCCACCGCACGTGCGGTCCTGCCGCGCCGCCCTCGCCGTGGCGCCGCAGCAGGTCGAGGACGACCTCGGCGCCCGACTGCCCGCCGCCGACGACCGTCACGTCGGCGAGCCCGGCCAGCGCGTCGCGGTGCGTGCGGTAGTCCGCGCTGTGCAGGACGCGCCCGGTGTGCGCCGCCGCGCGGACGTACGGCCGCAGCGGCTGCGGCACGACGGGCTCCGTGCCGACGCCGAGGACCACCTGCCGGGCGAGGACGCGGACCGTGGCGCCGTCGCCGCCGCGGTAGGTGACGGCGAACGCCCCCGCTCCCTCGTCGAGGGTGATGTCCGTGACCCGCGCGTCGAAGCGGCAGGACGGCAGGGACTCGGCCACCCAGCGGCAGTAGTGGTCGTACTCGCGGCGCGGTATGTGGAACCGCTCGGAGAAGAAGAACGGGAACATCCGGTCGTGCTGCCGCAGGTAGTTCAGGTACGACCAGCGGTTGGTGGGATCGGCGAGCGTCACCAGGTCGGCGAGGAAGGGAACTTGGAGGACCGTGCCGTCGAGCAGCAGCCCCGGGTGCCAGACGAAGGACGCTTTCGCGTCGAGGAAGAGTGAGCTGAGCCCCGGCGTCTGGTCGGCGAGGGCGGCGAGCGAGAGGTTGAACGGCCCGATGCCGACCCCGACGAGGTCGTGGACGAGGTGTTCTGCCATGCGGATCTCCTCCTGGGAGGGGGTGGAGAACGGCGAACCCGCGCACGGACACGGTCGCGGTCGCGTCCCCGTACGGCGCTGCCGTCGCTCCCCGGACCCCGGCGGCGCTGCCGGTCGTGCCGCGGCCCCGGCCCCGGGAGGCCCGGGGCGAGAGCCGCGGCGGCGGGAAGTCACCAGGGAGTCTACGAAGACGGCTCGGCGGGGCGCCGCGCGCTATCACGCCGAAGCGGGCGGCGACTTGACGCGCACTCAGCCGATCCTGATCAGGCGTCAGTCGCGCAGCGCCCGGCCCCAGACCTCGGTGGCCGGCCCCGTGCCCACGGACGGCACGTGCGCGTCGTCCGCGACGGCCGTGCCGAGCCGCAGCCAGCCCCACGACGTGAGCGAGGCCGCCGCGCCCGCGTTGGCCGGGTCGACCCGGGTGACGGCGAGGACCGCGTCGGTGCGGGCGAGGAGCGCTTCGAGCAGCCGCCCGGCCACGCCCATGCGCCGGTACGGCGGTCGCACGGTCAGCTCGGCGAGCGCGAACACCTGCCCGGAGACGGTCAGTTCCTCCACGTCCCAGGGCGCGTCCGCGCCCAGCCCGCGCCACCAGTCGCCCGACCTGCCGATCAGGTAGCCGTACGCGTGGCCCGCCGTCCTGCCGCCGGAGCCGGCCACCACCATGTCGAACCCGGGGCGGCTGAAGGCCCGGTTGAACGCCTTGAGGAACGACTGGCGGTCCTCGTACTCCGCGCCGTGCGCCCGGTGGTAGGTCTCCACGAACTCGTCGGCGAGAGCCTCCTGCTGCTGCTCGGCCTGCCACCTGCTCAGGTGACGCAAGAAGACTTCTGGCACGTGCGGTCGCCCCTCCCACCCGGGCCCGTGCGGACCGTGGACATCGGCGTCCATCGTCGCAGGCCGCGCGGGGCGACGGAAGCCCGGGCGATCTTTGCGGCGCGCTCCCCGGCGGCGGGGGCGCGCTCCCGGGCCGCTCCCGCGCGCCGGGCGCCCGGGAGCGGCCGAGATCACCGGCACGATCGTCAGATGGGCTTACGGTGACGGTTCGTGGCCGGTCATCACCCCGTGTGTGCGGGCGGTTATCCTGTGCGGGTGCCGGCGCGTCGCCCTCCCGGCGGCGACCGCCGCGCGCGGGACAAGCGCACCGAATGTTCAACCGGCGTGTCATGCGGCCGATCGGGTACGGGGGGACACTGGATCGGCCGGGTGCCGCGCACCACCGCACCAACAGGCGCCGCCGCAGGACCCGTACGCGATCCGCACGGGGCCGGGGACGGCCTCGTACCGCGAAGGGTTCCGCCATGTCTCTCCCGTCCGTACGCCCCGGCCTGCTGTGCGCGCTGCGCGGCGGGCACCGGCCGGCCGCAGCGCTGCTCGTCAGCGGGCTGCTCCTCGCCGGCTGCGGCACGGCGACCACGGCGGGCGGCCACCACGAGGCCGCGGCCGACCCGGCCGCGGGCGCGCCCGACCACAAGGCGGCCGCGGCGCAGGGGGCGCAGGACGACGGCAAGGCGAACCGCTCGGAGACGCGCTCCGCGCTCAGCGCCCGCATCCCCGACCAGTCCTCGCCCACGCTGCCCGGCGTGGGGCCCGCGATGACGGCACGCATCCCCTCCTCGGCCCGGCAGGCCGTGGTGGTCACGGGCGCGGACCGGGACACGAACACCGCGACCTTCCGCCTCTACGAGCGCGCCGACAGCGGCTCGCCGTGGCGCCCCGCCACCGACGTGTGGCCCGCCCACAACGCCCTGCGCGGCTGGACCACCCACCACATGGTGGACGACCGGCGCTCACCGATCGGGGTGTTCTCGCTCACGGACGCGGGCGGCAAGGACGCCGACCCCGGCACGCGGATGCCGTACGACCACAGCTACCACTTCACCGCGTACGGGCAGGGCTTCGACGGCGAGCCGCTCGCGGGCGCCTTCGACTACGTCGTGGCCATCAACTACAACCGCGACCCGGGGACCACCCCGCTCGACCAGCGCAAGCCGCTCGGCCCCGCGCGCGGCGGCGGCATCTGGATCCACGTCGACCACGGCGGCCCCACCCAGGGCTGCGTCTCCATCGCGAAGGACCACATCAGGCAGCTGCTGCGGATGCTGGACCCGGCGAGCCACCCGGTCGTGGTGATGGGCGACGCCAGGACGCTGGCGAGTTGACGTGCCGTCAGCCCGGCGCCCTACCCTGGCCGGACGCGGATCATCCCTTCCGACGTGATCTGTAACACTTCTCACGAACAAAGTATGGCTAGGCTTACCTAACCCTCGCTAATGTGTGCGCACCTTCGGAACGAGGAGTGCGACCCAGTGAGCCCACGTCCCAGATCCCTGTCCCGCCGGGGCTTCCTGCTCGGCACCGGTGCCGCGGCGGGCGCCGCGCTCCTCACCGCCTGCGGCTCGGACGGCGGCTCGGACAAGAACCCCGGCAAGAGCGGCACGGCCGCGGCCGGCGGCTCCGACGCGGCGGCCTTCCCCGTCACCGTGCCGGGCAAGCCGGGCAGCACGACGGTGAAGTCGGCGCCCAAGCGCGTCGCCGCCTGCGGCTACCTGCGCGACGTCGACCTCGCGATCGCCCTCGGCGCCCCCCTCGTCGCCGCCACGTCCAACTCGGCGTTCGCGAGCGGCCTCGCGCCCTGGCAGAAGCCCACGGGCAAGATCCAGCTCATCGACCAGACCTCCGGCATCCCGATCGAGAAGGTCGCAGCCGCCGCGCCCGACCTGATCCTCGCGAGCGACGACTACTCCATCAAGGACGACTTCCCCAAGCTCAACAGGATCGCGCCCACCCTCGGCTACCAGGACGGCCCGGGCAGCGACCAGTGGGACGTGATGATCCGCCGCGCCGGCAAGGCGCTCGGCCGCGCCGACGAGGCGGAGAAGCTGATCAAGGGCGTGCAGGACAAGGTCGCCAAGGCCGTCGCCTCGCACCCCCAGTTCAAGGGCCACACCTACACGTTCGGACCCGCGGGCTCCGACGGCTCGGTCTTCACCATCAGCCGGGAGGCGGACGCGTCCGCGGAGTTCTTCTCGCGGCTCGGCTTCCACCTCTCCCCCAAGGTCACCTCCCTGCCGCAGTCCAGCACGCCCAACCGCTCCCAGATCGCGGCGGAACGCCTCGACCTGCTCGACGCCGACGTGCTGATCCTCGCCTACCCGGACGCCAAGACCCGGGCGCAATTCGAGTCGAAGCCGCTGTTCAAGAGGTTGTCGGCGGTCAAGCGCGGCGCGTACATCGCGATCGACATGCCCACCGCGCTCTCCCTCGCCTTCCCTTCCGTCCTCTCGATCCCCTACGGGCTCGACCTGATGCTCCCGAAGCTGACCACGGCGGTGGCCACGCTTGGCTGAGGCCGCTCAGGCGGCGCCCGCCGCCGGAACCACCGGGTCCGGGGCGGCTGCCGCCCCGGACCCGGCCGACGACCTCACCGTGCTCCAGGCGCCCGTCGTCGGCCGGGTGACGCTCGCCGCCGTGTTCGAGGGGATCGCGGCGGCGCTGTCCTGTGCGCCGATGGTCGCCATCGTGGAGATCGGCCGCAGGCTGCTGCGCCACGACACCGCGCACGTGTGGGCGATCGCCTGGGCCGCCGTGGGCGTGCTCGCGCTGCGGCTCGCCCTGCACCTGGCGTCCGGGGTGCTCAGCCACCTCGCCGACGTCACCCTCGCGGGCTCGCTGCGCCACCGGCTCGCCGACCAGCTCGCGGCGCTGCCGCTGCGCTGGTACGCGGGCGGGGTGTCCGCGCGGGTCAAGACCACGGTCCAGGACGACGTGGGCCGGCTGCACCATGCCGTCGCGCACGCGCGCGGCGACCTGGCCGCCGCCGTCGCGGGCCCCGCCGTCATCGCCGCATACCTGCTGTGGGCGGACTGGCGGCTCGCCCTGATCACCCTCGCCCTGATCGCCGGCGGGCAGACCGTGCGGATGCGGATCGCGGGCCGGGCCGGCGGCGACGTGCGGCGCATCGCCGAGGCCAACACCGAACTCTCCGCCGCCTCCATCGAGTTGGTCCGCGGCATCACGGTCGCCAAGGCGTTCGGCGGCGCCGGGGGCGGCGCGCCCGCCCGGTTCAGGGCCGCGGCGGCCGCCTACGCCGACGCCAACGACGCCGCGCAGCGCGCCTTCGTGCGCAAGCGCAGCCTCACCCGCTCCACGGTCGCGCCCGCGACGGTGCTGCTGGTGACGGTCGCCTTCGGGACCTGGTTCACCGCGCTCGGCTGGACCGACCCGGTCGACCTGGTCGCCTTCGTCCTGCTCGGGCTCGGCCTCTTCGACCTGCTGACACCGGTCTACTCGGCGCGCGACCAGGCGCGGACGGCCCGCGACGCGGCCACGCGGGTCGGCGCGCTGCTGCGCGAGGACCGGGAGGACCGGGAGGACCAGAAGGACCGGGAGGACCAGAAGGACCGCGAGGACCGGGGGGACCAGGAGGGCCGGGGGGACGCCGGCGAGGCGCCCGTCGCGCCCGGGGGCCTGCCCGGCGCGCCGCCCGGCACCCCGCTGCCGCTCGAACTCCGCGGCGTCGGCTTCTCGTACGACGGGGAGCGGCCCGTCCTTCAGGACGTCACGGCGACCCTGCGGCCCGGCACCGTCACCGCGCTCGTCGGCCCCTCGGGCGCGGGCAAGTCGACGCTCGGCATGCTGCTCGCCCGCTTCTACGACCCGACCGCCGGCGCCATCACGCTCGGCGGCGTCGACCTGCGCGACCTGGAGCGCGGCGAGCTGTACCGGCACATCGGGTTCCTCTTCCAGGACACCGTGCTGCTGCGGCGCTCCGTGCGGGACAACATCGCGCTGGCCGACCCCGACGCGCCCTTCGAGAAGGTGCGCGCCGCGGCGCGGGCCGCCGCGATCCACGACCGGATCACCGAACTCCCGCAGGGCTACGACACGGTGGTGGGCACAGGCGCCCGGTTCTCCGGCGGCGAGGCGCAGCGCGTCGCCATCGCCCGCACCCTGATCGCGGACACGCCCGTCCTCGTGCTCGACGAGGCGACGGCGGCCGCCGACCCGGAGTCGGAGGCCGCCGTGCAGGACGCGCTCGCCGAACTCACCGCGGGCCGCACCCTCCTGGTCGTCGCGCACCGGCTGCGCACCATCGTGGAGGCCGACCAGATCCTCGTCCTGGACGAGGGGCGCGTCGCGGAACGCGGCACGCACCCGGAACTGCTGGCCGCGGACGGCGCGTACGCCCGGCTGTGGCGGGCCCAGCAGGGCGAGAACGGCGACGACGGCGACGACGGCGACGGCGACGGCGACGGCGAGAAGGGCGTGCACGGCGTGCACGGCGTGCACGCCGTGCACCGCGAGGACACGACCGCGCGCGGAAAGGGTACGGCGTGATCACGGGACTGCTGCGCATCACCGGAGGCGCGGGCCGCCCGCTGCTGGTCAGGCACCTGCTGGCGACGGTCGCCAACGCGGTCTGCGAGGGCGTGGCGTTCGGCCTGCTCGTACCGCTGCTCACCGCACTCCTCGGCGGGCACACCGGCGAGGCCGCGCACTGGCTCGGGCCGCTCGCCGCCGCCGTCGCGGTCGGCTGGGCCGCGCACTACGCGATGGAGACGACCGCGCTCGCCCTCTCCTCCGCCTGGCGCAGGGCGCTGTACGAGCGGCTCGGCGACCATGTCGTACGGCTGCCGCTCGGCTGGTTCGACGAGACGCGCACGGCGCAGCTGGAACGGCTGCTCGGCCGGGGCGTCAACACCGCGGTGCGCGGCGTCTTTCTGACGCAGACCCTGGTGACGGCCGTGGTGCGGCCCGCGACCGTGCTGGTCTTCCTGCTCTGCTACGACGCGTGGCTGGCGCTCGCGGTGCTGGTGGCGGTGCCCGTGGTGCTCGCGGTGTTCTCCGTCGCGCGCCGCATGACCGAGCGCACCGACGCGGCGCACGACGCGGCGGCGGCCGAGGCCAGCGCCCGGCTGGTCGAGTTCGCCGGCGCCCAGCCCGTGCTGCGGGCCTCGGGCGGCGCCCGCGGCGGGCGCAGGGAGCTCGACGCGGCACTCGACGGGCAGCACGAGGCGGCGCGCCGCCAGGTGTTCGGCGCGCTTCCCGGCCTCCACCTCGGCGAACTCGTCACCCAACTCGCCTTCACCGCCCTGCTGGTGGTGGGCCTCCTGCTGGCCACGCACGGCGGTGTGGACGCGCCGAGGATCATCGCGCTGCTGGTGCTCGGCACCCACTTCCTCCAGCCGTTCGCGGTCGTCGCGGGCGCGGCGGCCGGGCTGACCACCGTGCGCGCCGCCATCGGCAGGATCGACGCGCTGCTGCGCACCGAGCCGCTGCCCGAGCCGCCCCACCCGCGTCCGCTGCGGGTCTCCCCCGACGACGGCCCGCCGGGTGTCGAACTCGACGACGTGGTCTTCGGCTACGGGCCGGGGCCCGACGGCGCCCGCGCGGCCGTGCTCGACGGCTTCTCGCTCACCATCCCCGCGGGCCGCACGGTGGCCCTGGTCGGAGCCTCGGGCTCCGGCAAGACGACGGTGACGAAGCTGGTCGCGCGCTTCCACGACGTGGACGCGGGCGCGGTGCGGGTCGGCGGCGTCGACGTGCGGCAGGCGGCGACCACCGACCTGATGGACACCGTCTCCCTGGTCTTCCAGGACGTGCGCCTGGTGGACGGCACCATCGAGGAGAACATCCGCCTCGGCCGCCCCGACGCCACCGAGGCCGAGGTTCGCGAGGCCGCGCGGCGCGCCCGGGTCGACCGGATCGTGGAACGGCTGCCCGCGGGCTGGGCGAGCCCGGTCGGCGAGGGCGGCTCCCTGCTGTCGGGCGGCGAGCGCCAGCGCGTCGCGATCGCCCGCACCCTCCTCAAGGACACCCCCGTCGTCCTCCTCGACGAGGCCACCTCGGCCCTCGACGCCGAGAACGAGGTCGCCGTCCGCGAGGCCCTGCGCGAGCTGGCACGCGGCAGGACCCTCCTGATCATCGCCCACCAGCCCGCCACCATCGCCGACGCGGACGCCATCGCCGTACTCGAAGACGGCCGCGTGGTCGAACACGGCACCCACACCTCCCTCCTCGCCGCGGGCGGCCGCTACGCCGACCTCTTCGGCAGCTACGAACGCGCCCACGGCTGGCGCCTGCGCAACCGCTGACCCGCCCGCGGCGGGGCGCGCCCCGGCCAGGGCTGCGATGCTGGCGGGATGGAGAGTCCGGCCGGCGCGAGGGGTTGCGGGTACGGGCGGCCCGAGGCGGTCACGCCCGAGCCGCCGCGCGCACAGCCGCGTCCGCTGCTCACGCAGGAGTGGCGCGACCTCGCGATGCTGCACTGGGCGGTGGACCCGGCGCGGGTCGCGCCGCTGCTGCCCGCCGGGACCGTGCCCGACCTGCACGAGGGCGCGGCGTATGTGGGGCTCATCGCGTTCCGGATGGAGCGGGTGGGCTGGTTCCGGCTGCCCGGGGTGCCGTACTTCGGGACGTTCCCCGAGGTCAATGTGCGGCTGTACTCGGTGGACGCGCGCGGGCGCAGGGGCGTCGTCTTCCGCTCCCTCGACGCGTCCCGGCTCGTGCCGGTGCTGGTGGCCCGCGCGGCGCTGCGCCTGCCCTACCAGTGGGCGCGGATGCGGGTGCGGCGGGCGGGCGACGTCCTCACCTACACCAGCGGACGGCGGCTGCCGGGCCCGGTCGGCGCCGCGGCAAGGATCAGCGTCAGGGCGGGCGGGCCGCTCGCGGAGCCGACCCCGCTCGAACACTTCCTGACCGCGCGCTGGGCGCTCCACACGACGCTCGGCGGCCGCCTCGCGCATCTGCCGAACACGCACCCGCGCTGGCCGCTGCACCGCGCCGAGCTGCTCGACTGCCGGGAGACGCTGGTCGAGGCGGCGGGCCTGCCCGCGCCCTCGGGGCCGCCGGCGAGCGTCCTCTACTCGCCGGGCGTCCCGGTGCGCTTCGGCCGCCCGGAGCGGTGAGCCGGCCGGCCGGACGCGGGACGCGGCCACAGAACGAGCCGGAGGCCGGAACCATGCCTCCGTGGCACGGCCCCGGCCTCCTGGGCGGGTGCGGGCCGGGGGCCGGCGTCAGACCGCAGGGGCCGGCTCCTCAAGGCGGGGGAAGAGGACCTCGCCCTTGGTGACCGTGGCGCCCCCGGGCAGGTGGCCCCAGCGGGCGGTGTCGCCGATGCGCTGGTCCGCGAGGGCGCCGAGCGACTCGGCGGCGCCCAGCGACTGCCAGAGCTTCTCGCTGGTGGCGGGCATCACCGGGTTCAGCAGGACCGCGATGGCGCGCAGCGAGTCGGCCGCCGTGTAGAGAATCGTCGCGAGGCGCGCCCGGCCCTCGTCCGAGGTGTCCTTGGCGACCTTCCAGGGCTCCTGCTCCGTGAGGTAGCCGTTGACCTGCTTCACGAAGTCGAAGACCGCCGCGATACCGCCGGCGAAGTCCACCTCGTCGCCGATGCGCCGGTCCGCCTCCGCGACCGCCGTCGCGAGGCCCTCGTGCACGGCGCGCTCGGCGTCGCCGTCCGCGGTGGACGCGGGCAGCTTCCCGCCGAAGTACCTGCCGACCATGGCGGCGACGCGGGACGCGAGGTTGCCGTAGTCGTTGGCCAGCTCGGAGGTGTAGCGGGCGCTCAGGTCCTCCCAGGAGAACGAGCCGTCCTGACCGAACGCGATCGCGCGCAGGAAGTACCAGCGGTACGCGTCGACGCCGAAGTGCGACGTGAGGTCCTGCGGCTTGATGCCGGTGAGGTTGGACTTCGACATCTTCTCGCCGCCGACGAGCAGCCAGCCGTTCGCGGCGACCTTGCCGGGCAGCGGCAGGCCGTTCGCCATCAGCATCGCGGGCCAGATGATCGCGTGGAAGCGGAGGATGTCCTTGCCCACCAGGTGCACGTCCGCGGGGAAGGTGGCGTCGAACTTCGCCTGGTCGGAGCCGTAGCCGACGGCCGTCGCGTAGTTGAGCAGCGCGTCCACCCACACGTAGATCACGTGCTTCGGGTCCCACGGGACGGGGATGCCCCAGTCGAAGGTGGAGCGGGAGATCGACAGGTCCTGGAGGCCCTGCCTGACGAAGTTCAGGACCTCGTTGCGCGCGGACTCGGGCTGGATGAAGCCGGGGTTCGCCTCGTAGTGGGCGAGCAGCTTCGGGCCGTACTCGCTGAGCTTGAAGAAGTAGTTCTCCTCTTCGAGGATGTCCACCGGCTTCTTGTGGACGGCGCACAGCGGGGTGCCGTCCTCGGCCTCGATGAGGTCGCCGGGGAGCTTGTACTCCTCGCAGCTGACGCAGTACGGGCCCTCGTAGCCGCCCTTGTAGATCTCGCCCTTGTCGTACAGGTCCTGCACGAACTCCTGGACGCGGTCCGTGTGGCGCTTCTCCGTGGTGCGGATGAAGTCGTCGTTGGCCACGTCGAGGTGGGTCCACAGGGGCCGCCACGACTCCTCGACGAGCTTGTCGCACCACTCCTGCGGGGTGACCCCGTGCGCCTCCGCGGTGCGCAGGATCTTCTGACCGTGCTCGTCCGTGCCGGTGAGGTACCACACCTTCTCGCCGCGCTGGCGGTGCCAGCGCGTGAGCACGTCGCCTGCGACGGTCGTGTAGGCGTGGCCCAGATGGGGGGCGTCGTTGACGTAGTAGATGGGGGTGGAGACGTAGTACGTCTTCCCGCCCCGCGCTTCGGGTTCTGTGGCCGCCATGGACGAAATGGTATCCGCCGCCCTCCTGTGCCTCCGAACGGTTTCCCCCGGGGCGGGGGCGGGCGCGACCATGGCGGGGACGCGTGCGCGGACGGGATCCGCGCGGCTGCGGCGGGCGGGATCTCCGGGGCCCGGCCGATCGTTCCCCCTCGTGGACCGGTTCCGCGCGGACCAGGCGGCGGGCCTCGGCACCGGGCCGCGCGGCAGGCGGCGGACGGGCCGCGCGGCAGGCGGCAGAGGACGGGAGGTGCGGTCGGGTGGCGGGTGGCACGGGCGGTTCCGGCGGCGCGGGCGCGGAGGGCGCGGGCGCGTGGAGCGGCGCGGGGCTGCCGCCGGCCGCCCGCGAGCGGCTCGCGGACGCGCGGCAGAGCGGCACCTGGACGTCGGCGCTCTCGACCGGCGCCTTCGCGGCGGTGCGCTCGGTCGGTTTCGAGCCGGTCGGGCAGGTCATGGGCTCGGCCGTCTACCAGATCTGGAACGTCTACGACTGCGGCTACGCCGGCACCGACCTGCTGAACCGCTCGGCCCCGAGCCGTACGGTCCTGCACCGCCTCGAAGGCTATGACGGCGCGCGCCGCGCCGCGCTCGACCGGCTCTCCGCCGAGTGCGCGGCCCTCGGCGGCGACGGCGTGGTCTCCGCCGAGCTGACCGTCGCGCCGTTCCCCACCGACCCGAGCTATCTGGAGTTCAAGGTCATCGGCACCGCCGTGCGGGCGCGCGGCGCGGTCCGGCCGCCGCGGCCCTTCACCTGCCACCTCGACGGACAGGGCTTCGCGAAGCTCGTCTCGAACGGCTGGGT
Source organism: Streptomyces tremellae (assembly GCF_039540215.1). Classification (NCBI taxonomy): domain Bacteria; kingdom Bacillati; phylum Actinomycetota; class Actinomycetes; order Kitasatosporales; family Streptomycetaceae; genus Streptomyces; species Streptomyces tremellae. Next base: position 15,851 of record NZ_BAABEP010000021.1, on the reverse strand, counting down.
CCCGGTGGAACTCCTCGTCGGCATGGCCAGGGGCGTCACGCACGACAACTTCCTCACCACCGTGCAGGCGTCGAGCTGGAACAACGCCGAGGTCGGCGGGTGGTCGGAGGTCGTCACCCAGGCGCGGGCCGCCTCCCGCCGCGGCCTGGAACGGCAGGCGCGCTCCCGGGGCGCGGAGGGCGTGATCCTCGCGCAGGGCTCGCTCGTGGTGCGGGAGTTCTCCTGCTGGCGGCTGCCCGACCGGCGGGACCACGTGGCGGACTCCACCATGATCGGCACGTCCGTCGCCGCGTTCCACCGCGAGCCCGCCGAGCCGCGCACCCTGGCCGTGCTGCCGCTCGGCCGCCGCGGCGACCGGCTGCGGGCGCGGCTCGCGGCCGTCGAGTCGTCGCCGTACGGGGACCCGCTGGAGCGGACGCGGATCGTGCGGGAGCTGCGCGACCTGGGGGAGCAGGGATGAGCGGTGACACAGTGGACCAGGCAGACGCACACGACAGGGGTGACGAAGTGAGCGGTACGGAATCCGGGGCGGCCCAGGGGCCCGGCGAAGGCGCGGGGCCCCCGGCCGCGCAGGAGGGCGTTCCCGCCGACGCCATGCGCAGGCTCGCCGAGCTGACCCCGGGCAAGGCCGGGTCGATCTTCACGAGCGACCTGTCGGTGAACGAGTTCCTGCTGGTCAGGGAGGCGGGCTTCCGGCCCATCGGCCTGGTGCTGGGCAGTTCGATCTACCACGTCGGCATCCAGATCGGCCGCTGGAGCAAGAACCAGGAGCTGGAGACGCTCAGCCAGGCGATGTACCACGCGCGCGAGCTGGCCATGACCCGCATGGAGGCGGAGGCGGCGCAGCTCGGCGCGGACGGCATCGTCGGCGTGCGGCTCAGCGTGGAGGCGCGGGACTTCGGCAACGACATCGCCGAGTTCATCGCCATCGGCACGGCCGTGAAGGCGGACGAGCCCGCGCCCGGCGGCACGTCCTGGCGGAACAACAAGGGCCAGCCGTTCACCTCCGACCTGTCGGGCCAGGACTTCTGGACGCTGATCAGGGCCGGGTACGCGCCGCTCGGCATGGTCATGGGGACCTGCGTGTACCACGTGGCCCACCAGCGGATGGGCGCCGCCCTGTCGAACTTCGGCAAGAACGTCGAGATCGAGCGCTTCACCCAGGCCCTGTACGACGCCCGCGAACTGGCGATGGCCCGGATGCAGGCGGAGGCCGAGGAGCTGCACGCGGAGGGCGTCGTTGGCGTCCAGCTGAACGCGCACAACCACCGCTGGGGCGGCCACACCACGGAGTTCTTCTCCATCGGCACGGCGGTGCGGCCGCTGCGCGAGGACCACGAGATCGCGCGGCCGACGATGGTGCTCAGCCTCGACGGCTGACGGCCGGGGCGCTCAGCCCCGACGGCCGGCGGTCGGGCGAGGGTGGAAAGGGAAGGGACGACGCGGATGAACGACGACGCCACGGGCGGCACGGGGCCCGGGGGCCTCTCGGGCTCCGGGAGCTCCGGGCGCGGCCAAGAGGAGGACGGCCGCGAGGAGGACGGCCGCGAGGAGGACGGCCAGGAGGAGGGCGGCCGGGAGGGGAGCGACCGGGACGGGGGCGACCGGGACGGGCACGGCCGGGACGGGCACGGCCGGGACGAGGACGACCGGGACGGGGGCGACCGGGAGGGGCACGGTGGCCTGCCCGCCGCCGGTCCCGGCGCCTCGGCCGAGTTCCCCGCCCCCGGGCCGCCCGCGGGGCCGGGCGCCTCCGTCGAGCTGCTCGCCGCGGCGCTGCGCAGGGACGCCGCCGACCTCGACGTGTACGCGCAGGTGCTCGGCGGCTCCCTCGCCGAGGCGCTGCCGCCCGGCTCCGTCGAGCTGGAGCGCAGGCGGTCGATGGCGGACCGGATGGCCGGGAGGGTCGGCCGCGTCGAGCGGGCCGAGGTCTCCCTCGGCGACGACCGGCTCGTGCTGACCATGGCACGCGGCCGTCTCGTCGCCGAGGTCATGAAGGTCGTACGGGGCGTGGTGCTGTCCCGTACGCCCGTGGAGATGGACGAGTGGGCGCGGCGGCTCGCCGAGGCGATCGCGGCCCGCGCGCGCTCGGACGCGCGGGCGCGCGCCGCGCTTGAGCGGCTGGTGGTCGGCGGCGGGTAGCCGGAGCCGGTGGCCGCGTGGGACGGAGAGCTTTGCGAAACACCCGGTGCGGTAGGACTGCCTGCCAGGACCGTCACAACTCAGGGTGAAACCAGCGAAACCGCTTCGACTCCCCGAGGGCGCGGCGCGGGGGCAGGCAGGAACGGGGCGAGAGGCAGGGACGTCGGGCATGCGGGTGCTGGTCGCCGAGGACGAGGAGATCCTGGCCGAGCTGATCGCGACGGGACTGCGCCGCGCGGGCTTCGCCGTCGACACCGTCTACAGCGGCGACGCCGCGCTCGCCTACCTCGGCCTGCACGACTACGACGTCGTCGTCCTCGACCGCGACCTGCCGCGCGTGCACGGCGACGACGTGGCGCGCAAGCTCGTCGCGCAGTCGTCGCGCACCCGCATCCTGATGCTGACGGCGTCCGCCTCGATGGAGGACCGGGTCGCGGGGCTCGACCTGGGGGCCGACGACTACCTGGGCAAGCCGTTCGAGTTCCCCGAGCTGGTCTCGCGGGTGCGGGCGCTGCGCCGCCGCAGCGCGAGACCCGTACCGCCGCAGCTGGAGCGCGCAGGGCTACGGCTCGACTCGGTGCGGCGCGAGGCGTACCGCGACGGGCGGCCGCTCGACCTGTCGCCCAAGGAGTTCTCCGTGCTCCAGATACTGCTGGAGGCGGACGGCGCGCCCGTCTCGGCCGAGGAGCTGCTGGAACGCGCCTGGGACGCGCACGCCGACCCGTTCACCGGGGCCGTGCGGGTGTGCCTGAGCAAGCTGCGCGGCAAGCTCGGAGAACCGCCGCTGATCAAGACGGTGCAGGGAGTGGGGTACACGCTGTGAGCGCGACGGCGGCCGTGGAGGACCCGGCGGACGGACCGGGGGCGCGGCAGGGGCGCGGGCGGGGCACGGTGCTCGGCCCGGGATCGACGATCAGGACACGGATCGCCCTCGTCTACGGCGGGGTCTTCGTCGTGCTCGGCGCCTGCCTGCTCGGGATCGTCAACCTGTTCTCCAGCGCGAGCACCCACGAGGAGGCCGCGGAGATCGCGGCGCGCGCCGACGTCGTGCCGGTGTGGAGCGCCGTACCGGGGCGCGGCGCGCGGGAGCCGCTGTTCGTGGCGCGCACGGCGGAGCGCCCGGCGCGGGTCACGCTGTTCCAGCTCACCGACCACGTCAGCGACGCCGCCCGCAACGAGCTGATGTTCTGGTCGCTGGTCGCCCTGCTCGCGATGGCGCTGCTCGCCGTCGTCGTCGGCTGGTGGACCGCGGGGCGGGTGCTGCGCCCGGTGCGCGCGATGACCGAGAAGGCGCGCGGCCTCTCGGAGCGCAACCTGTATGAGCGGATCGCGGCCCGCGGCCCCGACGACGAGCTGAAGGAGCTCGGCGACACCCTCGACGCGCTGCTCGCCCGGCTGGAACGCGCCTTCGACAGCCAGCGGCGGTTCATCGCCAACGCCTCCCACGAGCTGCGCACACCGCTCGCCACCCAGCGCGCGGCGATCCAGGTGGGGCTCGACGAGGCGTCGGGTCCGCAGGAGCTGGCCCGTACGCGGGCGATGCTGCTTGACAACAACCGCAGGAGCGAGCAGCTCATCGAGGGCCTGCTCGTCCTCGCCCGCAGCGAACGCGGCCTCGCCGACGAGGAACTCGACGACATCGACCTGCGGGAACTGGTCGCGGAGGAGGCGGCGCGGCACGGCGTCACACCGCCCGCGGCCCCGGAGGGCGAGGACGCGGCCGGCGGTGTGTTGGGCCGCCCGGTGCGCGGGAACCGGCTGCTGCTGTCCAGGCTGGTGGCGAACCTGCTGGCCAACGCGACGAAGTACAACGTGCCGGGCGGTACGGTCGAGGTCGCCGTGGACAACGGCACCCTGCGGGTCGCCAACACCGGACCCGATGTGCCGCCCGCGGACATCCCCGTCCTGTTCGAGCCGTTCCGCAGGGGCGAGGGCCGCGACCGCCTCGGCGCGGGGGCCGGGGCGGGCCTCGGGCTCTCCATCGTCCGGTCCATCGCCCAGGCCCACGGCGGGGGCGTCTCGGCCGTGCCCGGCCGGCGGGGCGTCGGCGGCCTTGAGGTGACGGTCACCCTGCCCACGAAGGCGGCCGTGCCGGCGCTGTCCGGGACGTGAGCCGGGAGGCGTGAGCCGCGAGGCGTGAGCCGGGGTGATCAGAGGTGATCAGAGGTGATCGGGGGCGGCGCCGGGATCCGGCCCGCGCGGCCCCCGCCCCCGCCCCGCTTCGCTCAGCGGCCGCCCGCCGCGTCCCAGGCCGCGACGACACCCGCGTACAGCTCGGCGTCCGGCAGTGTGTGCGGCGCGGGCCCGGCGTGGAAGAACCCGACGTGCTCCATCTCCTGCTCGGTCTTGCGCAGGAAGTCGAACGCCTTCGAGTCGTACGGGCCGAAGGCGACGAACGCCCAGGCCAGCGGCTTGCCCGCGACATCGCTCAGCGCCTGGCGCGCGACGAGCCTGGCGTCGGGCGCGCCGTCCGTCTGGAACACGACGAGCGCGGGACGCCCTTCGGACGCCGCCTGCGACTTCTCGTAGTGCTCCACGACCTCCTCGACCGCGCGGTGGTAGCTGGTCCTGCCGAGCCGCCCGAGCCCGGCGTGCGTCTTGTCGATGACGTCCTCGTACGCGTCGAGCGAGAGGTCGGCGGAGCCGTCGATGTCGGTGGAGAAGAACACGGTGTGCACGACGGCGTCCTCGCCCCCGACGTGCGCGGCCAGCGCGAGGACCCGCTCCCCGAGCCGCTGCGCGCTGCCCTCCTTGTAGAACGACCGCATGGACCCGGACCTGTCGAGCACGAGATACACGGCCCGTTCCGGCGCCCGCCCGCCCAGCGCCGCCCCAGCGGCCTCATAGGCCCCCCGCAGCCCCTCAGGCACCACAGCGGGCGCCTCGGCCGCGAGCACCGGCTCCAAGCCGGTCCCGGCCTCCACGCCGGTCCCGGCCCCGGCGACGCTCCCGGGCTCCGCCCCGGCGACGGGCTCAGCCGCAGGCCCACTCCCGGTGGCCGGCTCAGCCTCCGCCTCCGGCTCGCCAGCCGCAGCGGGCGCGTCCTCCGCGACCGGTTCGGCCTCCGCAGCCGCCACGCTCTCCGTCGCGGGCCCGGCGTCCGCCGCCGCGGGTTCCCCGGCCACCACCGCGGGCCCCGCCTCCGTGGCAGGCGCCTCCGCAGCCGCCGGCTCCCCCTCGGCCTCGGTCTTTTCAGCGGGCCGAGCCTCGGACTCCACCCCAACGGCGGGCTCAGGCGCAGCCTCGGCTGCCGGCTCCGCCGCGGCGACGCTCTCGGGCTCCGCCTCAGCGGGCGACGCACTCCCGGCTGCCGCCTCCGGCTCGGCCTCCGCAGCGGGCACGCTCTCCGCCGCAGGCCCTGCGGTCTCCGCAGCGGGCACGCTCTCCGCCGCAGGCCCTGCGGCCTCCGCAGCGGGCACGCTCTCCGTCGCAGGCCCTGCGGCCTCCGCAGCGGGCGCCCCGGCAACCGGCTCGGCCTCGACACCGGGCTCGACGGGCGCGGGCTCGTGCTCCGCGGCCCCCTCGTCCCCATCCTCCGCAGCCCGCGCAGCTGACGGCGCCGCCGGACGCGGGTTGTCGAAGGCCGCGGCCACCAGGTCGGCGGCCACCTCCTCGGGGGCCGGGCGGGACGGCCCGGGGACGGTCGGCGCGGCAGCGGCCCGCGGTGCGGGCTCGTCGGGGGCCGGCCGCGCGGCCGAAGAGGCGCGGTCCGCCTGCGACGGGATCGTCGCCGCGGCGGACTCGTCGCCAGTGCGCTCCTCGGGGCCGCGCGTGTCGGCTCCGTCGCGTCCGAACACCTTGCGCAACAAGCTCCGAATGCCCATGGGGAGCCCTTTCAGCTGAGTTGGGGGTGCCGGGGAGCGACCAGGGGCCCGCGGAGCGGCCCCGGGTGCCCCACATTTCTGGCCAGGGCGGATACGTAAGGTTAGCCGCCACGGCCGCCGGCCCCCAGCCTCGCCCTGCGCCGCATACCGAACCGCCCCTCCGCGCCGCCCCCTTGTGCCCACCGCGCGCACACCGCCCACACGCCGCGCGCCGGCGCTACGCTCGGTCGCATGCCCGCCGAAGAACCGACCGCCCAGGACCCGCGGCCGGAGACCGCGCCCGCCGCGGCCCCCGCGCCCGCCTCCGCCGCCCCGCCGCCGGTGCCCGGCGGCGGCCCGTCCGTACGGGTCGACAGCTGGGTCTGGTCCGTACGCCTGACCAAGACGCGCTCCCAGGCGGCGGCAGCCTGCAAGGGCGGGCACGTCCGCGTCAACGGCGAACGCGTCAAGCCGTCGCAGCCGGTGAAGGAGGGCGACGAGGTACGGGTCTGGCACTCGGGGCGCGAACGCCGCGTGGTCGTCGCGAAGTTGATCAAGAAGCGGGTCGGCGCCCCCGTGGCCACGACCTGCTACATCGACAACAGCCCGCCACCCCCGCCGCGGGAGTTCGCCGCCCCCGTCGCCGTACGCCCCCGCGGCGCGGGCCGCCCCACCAAGCGCGACCGCCGCGAACTCGACCGCCTCCAGGGCGGCGCCTGACCCGCCGACGGGCCGCGGCGCGGGCCGGGCGTCGCCGGGTTCAGCCCTGGTAGCCCTCGACCTCGGCGGGTGGGCGGACCTGCGCGGCCGCGGGGTCCTCGCCGAACTCGGACTTGGCGCGGCGCTGCCGCAGCAGGTCCCAGCACTGGTCGAGTTCGATCTCGACCGCGCGCAGCCGCTCCCGCTCCTCCGCCGCCAGCCCCTGGGTGCCGACGGAGCGCTCGCGCAGGGCGTGCTCCTCGTCCACGAGGCCGTTGATGGTGTGGAGGATGCCCTGGTCGTCGCTTGATGCGCTCATCGCACGCCTGCCTCTCCGGCCTTCCGGGCCGCCGGTGCGGCCCGCCCGTCGCGTACGTACCGATCGTGCCCCCTTCACCCGTGCAGGTCGAGTCGCACGAGCAGGGCACGGTGGTCGGCGTGCGGCAGATCGAGGAACCGGGCGTCCCGCACCGCGCACTCCCTGCCGACCAGGACGTGGTCGATCTGGACGCCCAGCGGCCTCGGGGCCGCCTGCCCGCGTTTCACCCGTGCTCGCCGCGGGCGCGGCGCGGCCGGGTTGCCGGTCCCCGGCGCCGGGTGTGCCCTGGAAGAGGAGCGCGGCGGGGTTACGCCCGGGGCCGCCGGGCCGTCCCGGGGCGCGACGACGTGACGACGGAGGGAGTTGCCCGACATGGCCGCTCACGCAGCACCGACTCCACGCAGGGCCTCCGCGGGACGCGGCGGCATGTTCCACGGCGGCCACTCGCCGCTCGCCATGGGCATCCCGCTGCTCATGGGGATCGGCTACGGCGCGTACGCGGCCTTCATGGCCCGCGCGGGCGGTCCGGCCGACTACACGCAGCTGTGGCTGGCCGTCGCCTCAGGGATCGGCTTCGCGGCCCTCATGTACGTCATCCTCTTCACCCAGCGTGCGCTGAGCCGCGAACTGCGCGCGCCGCTCTGGGGCGCCTTCCTCGGCTCAGCGGTCGGATTCCTGCGCGGGCTCGGCGACTTCAGCATCTACCGGTCCGCGGGCTTCGGCCTGGTGATCGGGGCCGCGGTCACCGTGGTCCTCTACTACTGGTGGCACACGCACGAGCAGCCGTCCGACACCAGCTCGGCCTGAGCCTGCGCGGCTGTTGACCTTGACGCTGGGGGAAGCCCCACCATCGGTCGGGCCGGGCGGACAAGACCGCGCGGTACGAGGAGGAACGGCGGGCCGCCGTGGAGCGAACCTGTGGCCAAAGCGGCCGGGACGAGCAGGGCGGCCAGGAGGGCCGGCGCACCGCACGGCGGCTACGGAAGGCTCGGCGCGCCCGCGGGCGAGGCGGCGATCGCGGCGCTGCGGGCCCGACTGCCCGAGGTACTCGGCAGCGCGGACCTGCTGAACGCGCTCGCGGCTTCCGCCCAGGCCGCGGGCCTTGCGGTCGAGCCGTTCGAGGAGTCGGGCACGACACTGACCGCGCTCGCCTGGACCGGCTCGCGGCTGGCCCTGGTACACATCGGGGACACCCGCGCCTATCTGCTGCGCGGCGGCGAGCTGTTCCTGATCACGCACGACCACACGGTGGTGCAGGCGATGGTCGACGCGGGCGAGCTCGACCCGTCGGAGGCCGCCTCGCACCCCCAGCGCGCGATGCTGGTCCGCGCCCTCACCGGCAGGACCGCCGCGGGCGCGGGCCCCGGCGGCCCAGGCACCGGCACCGGCACCGCCGACGTACGGCTGCGCGACGCGGGGCCCGGCGACCGCTACCTGCTCTGCACGGAAGGCCTGTCGGCGGTCGTCCCGCAGGAGGAGATCCGGGCGGCCCTGGCACCCTCGTCGGCGCCGTCCCCCGGGGCGGCGGTGGCCGCCCTGATGTCCCTCGTGGACGCGGCGGGCGCGCCGGACAACGCGGGGTGCGTGGTGGCCGACGTGGTCGGCGTGTAAGGGACAGCCGCGGTCAGTCCCCGGACAGCAGCCGCTCGAAGGGGACGACTTCAAGGTCGGGTTCCGCTTCCGCGCCGTGTTCCGTTTCCGCGTGCTGCTCCGTTTCGGCCGCTCGGCCGGGGGCCGGCGCCGGCCGAGCGCGGGGGACGCCGGCGCCGGACGGGGTGAGCAGCGCCGCGAACTCCCGGCCCGCGCGGTCGATCCGGGCCGGGAGGCCGTCCGCGTGGGTGTCGGCGGCGGCGCCCCAGTCGTCCGTGGCGGCGAACACGGCGGTGGGCAGGGTCAGCGCGTGCAGGTACGAGAAGAGGGGGCGCAGCGCGTGTTCCACGACGAGTGAGTGGCGCGGGGTGCCGCCGGTCGCGGCGAGCAGGACCGGTGTGCCGGTCAGCGCGTCGGGGTCGAGCAGGTCGAAGAAGGACTTGAACAGCCCGCTGTACGACCCGGCGAACACCGGGGTGACCGCGATCAGCGCGTCCGCGCCCGACACCGCGTCCAGCGCCTCGCCGAGCGCCTTCGACGGCCAGCCGGAGACCAGGTGGTTCGCGATGTCGACGGCGAGGTCGCGCAGTTCGACCACGCGCACGCCGGCCGGCGCCCCGGCGCCGAGGTGCCCGGTCACCGCCGCCACCAGCCGGTCGGTGAGCAGCCGCGTCGACGACGGCTTGCTCAGACCCGCCGTGACGGCCACGAGCTTCAGCTCGCCCATGATGATCCTTCCCCGGGCCGCCGGCCCCCGGCCGCCGACCCTGGTCCTTGGTGGTTCTCGTTCCGCCTGTGCTCCCGGACGCCGGGCCTCACACCCGCGGGACCGCGGGGTGCGCGGGCGGCGCGTCCGGTACGTGGGCCGGGCGCCCCACCGCGAACTCCTTGCGCAGCACGGGGACGACCTCCTCGCCGAGCAGGTCGAGCTGTTCGAGGACGGTCTTCAGCGGCAGGCCCGCGTGGTCCATCAGGAACAGCTGCCGCTGGTAGTCGCCGAAGCTCTCGCGGAAGCTCAGCGTCTTCTCGATGACCTCCTGCGGGCTGCCCACGGTGAGCGGGGTCTGCTCGGTGAACTCCTCAAGCGACGGCCCGTGCCCGTAGACGGGGGCGTTGTCGAAGTACGGGCGGAACTCCCGCACCGCGTCCTGCGACTTGGGCCGCATGAACACCTGACCGCCGAGGCCGACGACGGCCTGCTCCGGCGTGCCGTGCCCGTAGTGGGCGTACCGGCGCCGGTAGAGGTCGATCAGCTTCTGGAAGTGGTTCTTCGGCCAGAAGATGTTGTTCGCGAAGAAGCCGTCGCCGTAGTACGCGGCCTGCTCGGCGATCTCCGGCGAGCGGATGGAGCCGTGCCAGACGAAGGGCGGCACGCCGTCCAGGGGGCGCGGCGTGGAGGTGAAGCCCTGGAGCGGTGTGCGGAACTTTCCCGACCAGTCCACGACGTCCTCGCGCCACAGCTTGTGCAGGAGCGCGTAGTTCTCCACGGCCAGCGGGATGCCCTGCCTGATGTCCTTGCCGAACCACGGGTAGACGGGGCCGGTGTTGCCGCGCCCCATCATCAGGTCGACCCGGCCGCCCGCGAGGTGCTGGAGCATCGCGAAGTCCTCGGCGATCTTCACCGGGTCGTTCGTCGTGATCAGCGTGGTCGAGGTGGACAGCACGAGCCGCTCGGTCGTCGCGGCGATGTACCCGAGCAGCGTGGTGGGGGAGGAGGGGACGAAGGGCGGGTTGTGGTGCTCGCCGGTCGCGAAGACGTCGAGCCCGACCTCTTCGGCCTTCCGCGCGATGGTCACCATCGCCTTGATCCGCTCGTGCTCGCCCGGGGTCCTTCCGGTGGTCGGATCCGCGGTGACATCGCCGACCGTGAAGATCCCGAACTCCATCGCCCTCACCCTTCCCTGCCTGATCGGACGCCCGGCGCCCGGTCCTGTCCGGCCGCCGGAACCCATTGGTTGAATATTGAACTAGACACTCCAACGGACACCCCCCGCCCGCTATTCCCGAACCCGCGACCGCCCCACGACCCCTGCCCGCGTCCGCCCCCGGCGCGCGGGCGGCGCCCGGCCCCGGCCGCCCTGCCCGTGCCCACGCGGCGCCGGCCCCGCGGGCGCGCCCGGCCGTCCCGCGCCCCCCTGCCGCCCACCGGGCAGCGGCCGTGGCCCGTCCTGGCGGGCAGCGGGGGCGCTGGACACGCGGAGCCGTACGACGGCGTCCGCTGACCGAAAACCCGCGGTGTCTACACTTGCCCCCCTGCGATCGCCCCGCGACCGCCCGATGATCGCCAGCACACCGCCGGAAGTCCGGACCGAAGGGTAATCGGTGCCTTGATATCCATCGAAGCTGTCAGCAAGAGGTATCCCGACGGCACCGTCGCCGTCGACGGGCTCTCCCTGGAGATACCCGACCGATCCATCACCGTGCTCGTCGGCCCGTCCGGCTGCGGCAAGACCACGACCCTCCGCATGATCAACCGCATGATCGAGCTCAGCGGCGGGCGCATCGTGATCGACGGCGAGGACATCCGGCAGAAGCCGGTCAACGCCCTGCGCAGGTCCATGGGGTACGTGATCCAGAACGCGGGCCTCTTCCAGCACCGCACCATCGTCGACAACATCGGCACCGTGCCGCGCATGCTGGGCTGGTCGAAGGCGAAGGCCCGTGAGCGCTCCATGGAGTTGATGGAGCGCGTCGGGCTCGACCCGGCCATGGCCAAGCGCTACCCCTACCAGCTCTCCGGCGGCCAGCAGCAGCGCGTCGGCGTCGCCCGCGCGCTCGCCGCCGACCCGCCCGTCCTGCTGATGGACGAGCCCTTCTCGGCCGTCGACCCGGTCGTGCGGCGCGGCCTCCAGGAGGAGCTGCTGCGCATCCAGGCGGAGCTCGGCAAGACCATCGTGTTCGTCACCCACGACATCGACGAGGCGATACGCGTGGGCGACATGATCGCGGTGCTGCGCACCGGCGGGAAGCTCGCCCAGTACGCGCCGCCGGACGAACTCCTCTCGGCGCCCGCCGACGCGGCCGTCGAGGACTTCCTCGGCGCGGACCGCGGCATCAGGGGCCTGTCCTTCTTCGGCACGGAAGCCCTGCCCCTGGAGCACGGCGCGGTCGTCGCCGTCGACGCGACGCCCCAGCAGATCGCCGCACGCGCCCCCGGGCACCTGCCGTACCTGCTCGTCGTCGGCGTCGACGGCCGGCCGCTCGGCTGGGCGGACGCCGGGACCCTGCGCGCCACGGGTGGCCGCGGGGACGCCGCGGGCCTGCTCCCGCACGGCCAGACGTTCCGCGCGGGCAAGGACTCGCTGCGCGTCGCGCTCGACTGCGCGGTCCTCTCGCCCACCGGCTGGGCCGTCGCCGTGGACGGCGAGGGCCGGGCCGTCGGCGTCGCCTCCCAGGAGACGATCGCCGCCGCGGTCCGCGAGGCGCACGCCCGCCGCGGCACCGCCCCCGTCGACGTGGGAGCCGCGCGGTGAACGGTTTCTTCGACATGCCGAGCGACCTCCAGCACGGCTATCTGGGGCTGATCGGCCTCCACCTGCAGGAGGCGCTGCTGCCGGTCGCGATCGGCCTGGTGCTCGCCCTGCCCGTCGCACAGCTCTGCGTCCGCTTCAACTGGCTCTACCCGCCGGTGCTCTGGGCCACGACCATCCTGTACGCGGTCCCCTCGCTGGCGTTCTTCGTGGTCCTCATCGACTACACGGGCCAGAGCGAGACGACGGTCGTCATCCCGCTCGCCCTCTACAGCCTCGTGGTGCTCGTCCCCGCGATCGTGGACGGCGTGCGGTCCGTCTCCCCCGAGACCAACGCGGCGGCCGTCGCGATGGGCATCGGCCCCGTGCGCCGCTACCTCACGGTCGAGCTGCCGATCGCCGTGCCCGCCATCTTCGCGGGCCTGCGGGTCGCCACCGTGTCCAGCATCAGCCTGGTCAGCGTCGGCGCCCTCATCGGCAACCAGGGCGCGCTCGGCAACCTCCTCGCCGACGCGATGTTCTACCACCGGCCGATCCTCGCGGTCAGCTCCGTCGTCACGACCGCCGTCCTCGCGATCCTCGCGGACGCGGCGCTCGTCCTCATCCGCATGCTGCTGACGCCGTGGCTGCCCAAGAGCGCCCGCAGGGCGCGCCGCGGCGGGCCGCAGACCCCGGCCGGCGGCGAGGCGGCGGACGCCCCGGCCGCGGGACCGGTCGCGGGCGGCGCGGCCGACGCAAGGACCACCGCGGGGAGCGCGCTGTGACGATCTTCCACTTCATGAGCGCGTTCTTCTCGGACAGCGCGCACTGGCACGGCTACGACGGCATCCCGACGCGCCTGGTCGAGCACGTCGAGTACTCGCTGATCGCCCTCGGCATCGCCGCCGCCGTCGGCCTGCCCGTGGGCCTCGTCACCGGCCACTTCGGGCGCGGCGGCAACGCCCTCGCCCTGCTGGCGACCGCGGCGCGCGCCCTGCCCAGCTTCGGCCTGCTGGTGCTGCTGTTCGTGCTGATGGGGCTGAGCAAGCTGCCGGTGCTGATCCCGCTGGTGGTCCTCGCGATCCCGCCGATCCTCGTCACCACGTACGAGGCGGTGCGCACGGTCGACCCGGCGCCGGTGGACGCGGCGAGGGGCATGGGCATGCACCGCGCGAAGGTGCTGTTCCAGGTGGAGCTGCCGGTGGCGCTCCCGCTGATCCTCAGCGGTCTGCGCTCGGCCGCGATCCAGGTGGTGTCCACGGCGACGATCGCCGCGTACGTGAGCTTCGGCGGGGTGGGCCGCTACATCGTGGACGGCCTCTACCAGCGCAACTACGAGAAGGTGGTGGGTGGCGCGGCCCTCGTCGCGGCGCTCGCGCTCGCCACGCTCGGCCTGTTCTGGCTGGTGTCGCGGTTCGCCGTCTCCCGCGGCGTGCGGGGCGTACGGCAGCCCTGAGAACGCGCGAGGGGGGCCGGGTTCCGTCGCGGGACCCGGCCCCCCTCGCACGCACGGGGGCGGCGGCCTCAGAGTTCTGTCGCGGCGCGCGCCTCCGCCTCCTCGACGCGGGCCAGGGCGAGTTCGAGGACCACGAGCAGCGTGTCCCGCACGGAGCCGCGCTCGCGCGCGTCGAACACCGTGACCGGCACGTGGTCGGAGACGTCGAGCGCCCAGCGCACCTCGTCGAGCCCGTACTCGACCTTCCCGTCGAAGGCGTTGAGCGCGACCGCGAAGGGGATGTCCCGGTGCTCGAAGTAGTCGACGGCCGCGTAGCAGTCGTCGAGGCGCCGCGTGTCCACGATCACCAGGCCGCCGAGCGCGCCCTCCACGATGTCGTCCCACATGAAGCCGAACCGCTCCTGTCCCGGCGTGCCGAACAGGTACAGCTTCAGCGTCGGGTCGATGGTGATGCAGCCGAAGTCCATGGCGACGGTGGTGGTCGTCTTCTCCGGCGTGTGGCTGAGGTCGTCCACCCCGGCGGCGACCGTCGTGATGGACGCCTCCGTGGTGAGCGGCTCGATCTCGGAGATGGACGCGACGGTCGTGGTCTTGCCCACACCGAAGCCGCCCGCGATCACCATCTTCACGGGCAGCGGCGGCTGCTGGAACTCGTCGTCGCCGACGGCCACCGTGCCCGGCGTGTCAGCCTTCACGGAGGAACCCCCTGGAGTCGGGGACGGTGCGCAGACCATCGATCACCCTTCGGAGAACAGAGGCGTCCTGGGCGGTGTTCGCCCGGGGCACGTAGACCCGGAGCCGCCCTTGGGCCCGCAGGTCGTCGGCGAGTACACGGACCACGTTCAGATGCAGGCGCAGCTTCGCCGCGAGCTCCGCCAGGGACTGCGGGCGGCGGCACGCCACGATGATGTCGCGGTGCTCCGAGGCGAAGCTGTCCAGAACGGCGAGGCCGCCTGACGTCGCCACGACCTGCGTCTCGATCGGGATGGGCGGGCCCGCGCCGGGGCCCGCCGTCCCCGCCACCCGACCCGCCGTCAGCAGGAAGGGCCGCACGGGGGACGGACGGCCGTCCGCCGCCCCGGGCAGCTCGTCGTCCCCTCCGACCGCTGCGTCACCAGCCACCTTCGCGATCCTTCCCGGTGCGTACGGCCCGCCAGGTCCGCCCGGCCCGGCGGACACCGGCGGGGGCCGGTCACCTCGACGGTGAGACGCCCACATTGTTCTTCAGTTCCAGCACCAGCTGGGGGCTGAGTGCCGCGCCGACCCGGTTGGCGAAGAGGGTCATCTCGTACGCGATGTTGCCGAGCTTGGCCTCCTTGGAGGCGACCACGCCGAGTACGGCGCCGTTGCCTATGGAGGACACCAGGACATGGCCGCTCTCCAGGTCGATGATCACCTTGTTGAGCCCGCCGAGGCCGTAGTTGCCGGACGCGCCCATGGCGAGGCTGGTGATGCCGGAGACGATCGCGGCGAGCCGCTCGGAGTCTGCGGGGGCGTCGCGGCGCGACACGGCGATCAGCAGGCCGTCCGACGAGACCGCGATCGCGTCGACGACGCCCGCGGTCTCGGTCGCGAACCGGTTCAGCAGCCAGGTGAAGTCCGCCGCTGCGGCACGTACGTCGGTGGTCTCCGGCGGATTCTGCCCCGCGTCACCTGTCCACATCGTCACTGGCCTTTCTTGTCGTACCTGTCGGTCCTACGGGTCTGCCGGGGGTGCCGCCAGGACCGCTGTCGCGGTGGGCGCGCTCCACTCCGGCCTCGAACTCGTCGATGGCGTCGCGCGCCGCCTGCGCGTCCGCGGGCCGCCAGGCCCTCGGTACGGGGCGCGGCAGGTCCTCGGCGTAGGGGCCGCGGCCCTGGAGCGTGGCCCCGCGCACCCGCCGCCGCAGCGGCCGCGGCGCGTCGGACGCCCCGGACACCCCCGGCCCTGAGTGCTGGGGCCCCGGGGACTGGGGCTGGCCCTGATACGGCCGCGACTGCTGAGGCGGCGGGTGTTCCTGCGGGGGCGCCGGCCGGCCGTACCGCTGGGGCTGCTGCTCCTGCGGAGGCGCCGGCCGGGCATACCGCTGGGGCTGCTGCTCCTGCGGAGGCGCCGGCCGGGCATACCGCTGGGGCTG
>NZ_BAABEP010000021.1:0-178 GCF_039540215.1 Streptomyces tremellae | reverse complement strand
TGCTGGGGCAGCTGCGCGCGTACGGGGGGCAGCGGGGGCCCCGAGGGTGGCTGGTGGGGTGGCAGGTTCACACGGCCGTCCGGAGCGGTTCGTCGGGTATCGGGTTCGGCCCGCCGGGGCACCCGGCGCGGCAGCGGCGGCGGTCCGCCCGCGGGCCCACCGGGGCCGGGCCGTTCGG